>DATCUT010000179.1:0-3699 GCA_036561785.1 Rhodanobacter sp. | reverse complement strand
CGGGCCGCCCGCGCGTGGCGCCGGCAGATGGCGTAAAACGACCCAAGACGCAGTGTTTCCGTCACACCACTATTGCGCGGCGGCCTGCCTGCCCCAAGATTGCTTGCTTTGCGGCGACCTGTTCGCCGATGTCAGGACTCCCACCATGCCGAATCAGGAAAATACCGCCCGCCTGCTGCCCGACGTCGCCGTGCACGCGCAACCGCATCTTGCCGGCGCGCTGGACTGGGTCGGCATGGCCGACATCCAGGTGCCGGTGCTGTTCGATGCGGGCGATGGCCAGGCGCAGCGTGCCAGCGCCCGGGTCGGCGCCTTCGTCAACCTGAACCGGCCGGACAAGCGCGGCATCCACATGTCGCGCCTGTACCTGCAGGTCGAGCAGGCGCTGAGCACGCAGACGCTGGGCGCCGACATGCTGCACGCGCTGCTGCGCGGCTTCCTCGACTCGCACAAGGACCTGTCCGACCGCGCCTGCCTCAGCATCCATTTCGAGCACCTGGTGCGCCGCCCGGCCCTGAAAAGCGCCAACAGCGGCTGGCGCGCGTACCCGGTATGCATCGAGGCCAGCCTCACCGGCGACGAGTTCCTGCTGGAGTTCGGCACCGAGGTGGTCTACTCCTCGACCTGTCCGGCCTCGGCCGCGCTGTCGCGCCAGTTGATCCAGGACCAGTTCGCCAGCGATTTCGACGCCGGCAAGCCGCTCGACCACGCCGCGGTGCTGGGCTGGCTCGGCAGCGAGCGCGGCATCGTGGCCACCCCGCACGCCCAGCGCAGCGTGGCGCGCCTGCGCATCCGCACGGCGATCGGCGCGGGCTTCCACCTGATCGGCCTGATCGATCGCGTCGAGCACGCGCTAGGCACGCCGGTGCAGACTGCGGTGAAGCGCGAGGACGAACAGGCCTTCGCGCTGGCCAACGGCGGCAACCTGATGTTCTGCGAGGATGCCGCCCGGCGCATCCAGAAGGCACTCGACACCGACGCCGCGCTCAGCGACTTCCACATCCGCGTCGAACACCAGGAAAGCCTGCACCCGCATGACGCGGTGGCATACGCCAGCAAGGGCGTGGAAGGCGGCTACGGCTCCACGCCGTGACGCCCGCTTCGTAGGGCGGGCACACTGCCCGCCGCTCTTGCTACACGTTCCCATAGAAGCAGAAGCCGGCGGGCAGTGCCGCCCTGCGAAGGACCCGCTCGGCAATCGTGTCGATACGGTCGTGCCTCAGGGGGAAGTTGGCGTGGAAGCGACGGCCTTCATGTTTCTACCGATCAGTGAATATCAGGGGGATCTTCCTGGCAGCGACAGCGGGGGAAACGAAAGTTGTCGGGTACCGGGTCTTCGCCACCCGTGCACAATGGCTGGCAGCGTAGCAGCCGCCAACCGGTCAGCAGGCTGCCGCGCCACGGGCCGAAGCGGGTGACCGCAATCCGTGCATAATCGGAACAGGTGGGGTGGAAGCGGCAACGCGGGCCAAGCAAGGGACTGAGCCAGCGCTTGTACA
Source organism: Rhodanobacter sp. (assembly GCA_036561785.1). GTDB lineage: Bacteria > Pseudomonadota > Gammaproteobacteria > Xanthomonadales > Rhodanobacteraceae > Rhodanobacter. The sequence continues at coordinate 2,200 of DATCUT010000179.1, read as the reverse complement.
AACGCAGCATCCACAGTATCAATCGGGTCAGGACATTCACGGTGCCGGAGCGGCTTGCGACAGGTAGTGGTACAAGTATTCCAGAAGCAAGCTTGCTGGTGTAGGACACTTGGGCTATAACACCCGGCCGCCAAGGCCAAAAACGGTGAAGGGATATGGCGAAAACAACGCGTAATTCGACCGCTGCCAAGGCGCAGAAGGGCAAGACTTCGGCTGACGTCAAGGCCGGCAAGTCGAAGACAGCTGGAGGCAAGGCGCGGACCGTGAAGAGCGCCAGCAAGGCACCTGCAAAAACCGGCCGTAGCGCGGCCAGCAAGACTGCGGCGAAGAAAGTCGCGGCCAAGCCGGCCGCTGCCAGGAAACTGGTCGCCAAGCCTGCGGTCAAGAAAATCGCCGCCAAATCGCCAGCGAAGAAGGCCAGCCCGGCGAAGAAGCCTGTCGCGAAGAAGGCGGCCGTGAAGAAAGTGGCGGTCAAGAAGGCCGTTGCGAAGAAGCCGGCGCCGAAAAAGGCTGCCGTCAAGAAGGTCGCCGCCAAGAACACCAAGCCAAAGGTTGCCGCAGCCCGGAAACCGGCAGCGAAACCGGTGACCAAGGTGGTCGCCAGGAAAGCACCGCCGGCCAAATCCGTGGCCAGGCATCCCGCGAAACCGGTGGCCAATCCGACCACCAAGCCGACCGCGAAACCTGTTGCCAAGCCGGCACCGGCCGCGGTTGTCAAAAGCGTATCCCCGGCACCCGCCAGCACCCTGTTCAAGGGCAAGGTGGCGAGTGCAACCGCCATGGTGACACCGCGTGCAGCCCCAGCCGCCGCGCATCATGCCTCTTCCCACAAAAATCAGAAAAACTCGTCGTCCTCAATGAATAGACTTGCTTCAAAAAAACTCGATAACGGCATCACCCGCGAAGACGGGCGGTACGCGTTACCTTCCACCAGCAACATCACGTTGCCCAAGGGTTACCACCCCTCGTCGAACGAGGAGTACATGAGCCCCATGCACCTGGCCTACTTCCGCAACAAGCTGCGCGATTGGCGCGACCAGCTGGTGGAAGAGTCGCGCCAGACCATGGACAACCTGCGCGAGGAGGTGCGTGACGTCGGCGACGAAGCCGAACGCGCCACCCGCGAGACCGAAAACTCGCTGGAACTGCGTACCCGCGACCGTTACCGCAAGCTGATCTCGAAGATCGACAAGGCGCTGCGCCGGATCGAGGAGGGCAGCTACGGTTTCTGCGAAGAGACCGACGAGGAGATCGGTATCGACCGCCTCGACGCACGTCCGATCGCGACGCTGTCGCTGGATGCGCAGGAGCGCCGCGAGCACCTGCAGAAGCAGATGGGCGACTGAGGGCGGTTCTTTTGCGCTCCTCCATGAGCGCAAAGATCAAACCGGCATCCATGCCGGACTTTTCAAACAAAGCCCCGCTTCGTGTGGGGCTTTGTCTTTCAGCGTATCGGTGCGGGAGCGCTCAGGCCAACGCCTGCGCCGCGTAACCCTTCAGCTTCGCCAGCATCGCCGCCAGCCCGTTCGAGCGCGTGGGCGAGAGATGCTTGGCCAGGCCGATCGTGCCGATGAAGGTGGGCTCGGTCGCGACGATCTCCGCGGCCGGGCGGTCGGAATAGACGCGCAGCACCAAGGCGATCAGGCCGGACACGATCGCCGAGTCGCTGATCGCCTCGAAGTGCATCTTCGACACATCGCCGCTGGGCACCAGCCAGACCATCGACTGGCAGCCGTGCACGCGATGCTCTTCCGTCTTCCATGCCTCGGGGAAGGCCGGCAGCTGCTTGCCGAGATCGATCAGGTACTGGTAGCGCTCGGTCCAGTCGCCGAAGAAGGCGAATTCCTCGGCGATGTCCTGCTGGGCCTGCGCGGCGCTGGTGATGGCAATGGCGTTCATGCGGACATTATCGCGCGGACAAGCTGAATTCACGAATGCACGCAGGCGTCGCTCAGCCCTTCGCCACACTCCAGCGCGTGCCCTGGGCGCTGTCCTCGATCGCGATGTTCATGGCCGCCAGTTCGTCGCGGATCGCATCGGCGCGCGCGAAATCGCGGGCGGCGCGGGCGGCTTGGCGCTGTTGCAGCAGATCCTCGATGTGCGCCGCGTCGACCGTGCTCTCGCCGCGCCTGAACCAGGCTTCCGCATCCTGCTGCAGCAGGCCGAGCAGGGCGCCGCCGCCGAGCAGGGCGGCTTTCGC
>DATCUT010000178.1:0-33131 GCA_036561785.1 Rhodanobacter sp. | reverse complement strand
AGCGGCGTGGCGTCGATCGCGGCGTCGCCGAGCGCGCCGCTGCGATGGCGCGAGCGCAGTTCCACATAGCGCCCGCCGAGCAGCAGGAACACGAACATGGTCACCGAATCGAAGTAGATCTCGCCGCTGCCGCGCAGCGTGTTGAACGTGCTGGCCAGGAACACCAGCGCCACCGCCAGCGCCACCGGCAGGTTGATGCCGAGCCGGCGCTCGCCCAACTCGTGCACGGCGCCGCTGAAGAACGGCTGCGCCGAGTAGAACACCACCGGCAGGGTGGTCAGCAGGCCCAGCCAGCGGAACAGGTTGCGCGTGCTGAAATCGACGAAATCGACCACGCCGATGTAGATCACGAACGCGTACGTCATCACCTGCATCGAGCACATGCCGGCGACCAGCAGGCGCTTCAGCGCGTCGTGCTGCTCATGCGAGCGGGCGTCGTCGATGCTGTCGTGCTGCAGCGGCTGCGCCGGGCAGCCGGCGGCGGCGAAGTTGTCGAGCAGGTCCGGCAGCGAAGTGCGTTGCGCGTCCCACACCACCCGCACGCGCCGCGCCGGCCGGTCGATGGCGACTCGCTGCACGCCGGGCAGCGCGCGGATCCGCTGTTCCAGCCACAGCACCTGGCGTGCGTCGTTCAACGGTTCGACCCGCAAGGCGATCTCGCCGCAGCCGTCGCGACGCGGGCGCAATACCTGCGCGGCGAGTTGCGGGTGGGCCCAGGCCGCGTAGGTGTTCATCGCGGCGGATCGGTCGATGGGTGCGGCGGCGGGCTGGCGCTGCTGTGCGCACTGACCGGCACGCCAAACACGGTGTGCGAAGTATCCAGCGGCGTGTCGGCGTGGTCAGCGCCAAGCACGATCATCCACACGCAGCCGGCCAGCGACGCCACGAAAACGAGCGCGCCCAGCCACAGCACCGGCTGGCGATACCAGGCCGATGCCGTGCGTGCGGCGATGTCATTGCCTGCTTTCATCGGGCTGGTGCGACAGGTGATAGACGTAGGCGGCGACCACGCGGATCTGGTCGTCGGACAGACGCGGGTTCCATGCCGGCATGTGGCCCTGGCGGCCCTCGCCGATGCTCTTCTCGATGTCGGCCACGCTGCCGCCGTGCAGCCAGGTGTGGTCGGTGAGGTTCGGTGCGCCCAGCGCCGGGTTGCCCTTGCCGTCCGCGCCGTGGCAGGCCGCGCAGGTGGCGAACAGCGGCTGGCCGGCGGCCGCCTTGGCGGCGTCGTGCGGCGAGCCGGACAGGCTCAGCACGTACTGCGCCAGGTTCTTCACGTTGTCCGCGCCCAGGCTGGCCCACGGCGGCATCACGCCGCTGCGGCCGTCGTGGATCGAGGTGGTGATGTCGCTGCCGCTGCCGCCGTACAGCCAGTCGTTGTCGCTGAGGTCGGGTGCGCCGAGTGCGACGTTGCCCTTCGCGCTGCGCTGGTGGCAGGCGGCGCAGTTGTCCTCGAACAGCACCTTGCCCATCTGCAGCGCGGCAGGGTCGTTGGCCAGCTGTTCCACCGGATACAGCTTGAAGCGCTCGGTCAGTGGGGCGCGCCGGGCTTCGTTGGCGGCCACCGCATGAGCCAGTTCGCCGTGCGCGGTCCAGCCCAGTACGCCCTTGAAGTTGCCGAAGCCGGGGAACAGCGCCAGGTAGATGAAGCCGATCACGAACATCGCACCGGAAAGCACCACCCACCACATCGGCAGCGGGCGCACGCCCTCGCGCAGCACGCCGTGGGCCCAGACGTGGCCGCTGGTACCGTCGGGCAGGGTGGGGATCTTCGCGCGCGGCCCCCACAGGTACAGGAAGAACGTGATGCTCATGTTGAGCACCACCAGGAACATCACCCACAACGACCATCCCGTACTCATGGGCGATCCTCCCCGTTGTCGAATTCGGACTCGTCTTCCATGGGCAGGCGCGCCATGCGGCTGAACGTGGGCTTGTGGTACCTGCGCCAGGCCCAGAACCAGATACCGATGAAGGTGAACATCATCAGCAGGATGAGGACGCCGGCAACGTGGCCCCATACGGGGCTCATCGCGATCATGGCTGGCCTCCGGCACGGGCTGTGGCGGCGGGGGCGGCATCGAGCTCGTTCTTGATGCCCAGACCCTGCAGGTAGGCGATCAGCGCGTCCATCTCGGTCTTGCCTTCCACCGCGGCAGGTGCGCCGGCGATGTCCGCGTCGGTGTACGGGTCGCCCAGCTTGCGCAGGGTGCGCATGCGCGCCTGCACGTCGGCGGCGTCGAGCTTCTTGCCGACCAGCCACGGATAGGCGGGCATGTTCGACGGCGGTACCACGCTGCGCGGGTCCATCAGGTGCATGCGCTGCCAGTCGTCGGAGTACTTGCCGCCGACGCGGGCCAGGTCCGGGCCGGTACGCTTGGAGCCCCACTGGAACGGGCGGTCGTAGACCGATTCGTAGGCCACCGAGTAGTGGCCGTAGCGTTCGGTCTCGAAGCGCAGCGCGCGGATCATCTGCGAGTGGCACAGGTAGCAGCCCTCGCGCACGTAGACGTCCTTGCCGGCCAGCCGCAGCGGATCGTATGGATGCACGCCGGGCGGCGCCTTCAGCGTGTGCGCCTCGACGAACAGCGGGGTGATCTCGGCCAGCCCGCCCAGCGACACCATGATCGCGATGCCGATGGCCAGCAGGCCGGCGTGTTTCTCGATTGCTTCGAAATGCTTGTAAGCCATGATGATGTCGTCCTCAACCGGCGGCGGGCAGTGGTGCCGGGACCTGGTGCGGCACCGGCTCGGGCACCGGCACGGGGATCGGCTTGATCAGCCGAGCCCGCGCATCCGCCGCGGTATGCCACAGGTTCCATGCCATCACCACCATGCCCGACAGGATCAGCACGCCACCCAGCCAGCGGATCAGGTACATCGGTTTGATCGCGATCAGGCTGTCCAGGAAGCCATAGGTGAGCGCGCCGTCGGGCTGGGTGGCGCGCCACATGTGGCCTTCCACGCCGCCGGCGGTCCACATCGCGCCCACGTACAGCAGGGTGCCCAGCATGTGCAGCCAGAAATGCAGCTCCATGCCCTTGTGCGAGTACATCTCCGGACGACCCAGCGCGCGCGGCGCCATCGCGTACAGCGAACCGATGGTGATCATCGCCACCCAGCCCAGCGAACCGGAATGCACGTGGGCGATGGTCCAGTCGGTGTAGTGGGTGAACTGGTTCACCGTCTTGATCGCCATCATCGAGCCTTCGAAGGTCGACGCGCCGTAGAACACCAGCGCCATCACCATGAACTTCGCGGCGGGGTCGGTCTTCAACTTGTGCCAGGAACCGTTGAAGGTGAGCAGGCCGTTGGCGGCCGAGCCCCAGCTCGGCATCAGCAGCACCAGCGAGAACGCCATGCCGACCGACTGCACCCAGTCCGGCAGCGCGGTGTACATCAGGTGGTGCGAACCGGCCCACATGTAGACCGAGATCAGCGCCCAGAAATTGACGATCGAGAAACGGTAGCTCCACAGCGGCTGCTGCGCCTGGCGCGGCACGAAGTAGTACATCATGCCGAGGAAGCCGGCAGTGAGGAAGAACGCCACCGCGTTGTGGCCATACCACCATTGCACCATCGCGTCGACCACGCCCGAGTAGATCGGGTACGACTTGGTCCAGGACACCGGCAAGGCGAGGTTGTTGACGATGTGCAGCAGGCCCACCGCGATGATGAACGCGCCGTAGTACCAGTTCGCCACGTAGATGTGCTTGATGCGCCGGCGCGCCAGGCTGGCGAAGAACACCACGCCGAAGGCTACCCAGACGATCGCGATCAGGATGTCGACGAACCACTCCGGCTCGGCGTATTCCTTGCTCTGGGTCAGCCCCAGCGGCATCGTGGTCATCGCCAGCACGCACACCAGCTGCCAGCCCCAGAACGTGAAGCCGGCCAGCTTGCCCAGCGCCAGCCGCGCGTGGCCGGTACGTTGCACCACGTAGTAGCAGGTGCCCATGAGTGCCGAACCGCCGAACGCGAAGATCACGCCGAAGGTATGGTCGGGGCGGATCCGGCTGAAGGTCAGCCAGGGGATATTGAAATTCAGTGCCGGCCACATCAGCTCGGCGGCGGCATACACGCCCACCGACATGCCGATGATGCCCCAGACCGCTGCGGCCAGCAGGAACTGGCGCACGACCTTGTCGTTGTAGTACTCGGTATTCGGCATGGGGTTCCCCGGCTGGATATCTCGACGATTTTAAGTGAAGGATGCGATGTCGTATTGACTCCGATCAAGTTGCTGCGGCAATCCGCCCCTGTGCCGATGGCGCAGGACGGCCATGTGCAACCGATCGGCCGCCAGCGTGCGCCGATTTGCCACAGGGTGGCAAGCCTGATCGGGTATCCTTGGCGCATCGCCGCGAGCCATCGCGACCTGTCATCCCGGTTGATTCCATGAGTGAGCCTGCTACACAGAAACCGCGTCCGGCCGAGCCGGCATTGCGCCGTCCCAGCGTGGCCGTGCAGATCGGCAAGGTGAAGGTCGGCGGCGGCGCGCCGGTGGTGGTGCAGTCGATGACCAATACCGATACCGAGGACCCGGCCAGCACCGCGAAACAGATCGCCGAGCTGGCCCGTGCCGGCTCCGAACTGGTGCGCATCACGGTCAACACGCCGGCCGCCGCCGCCGCGGTGCCGCGCATCGCCGAGCGGCTGGCGATGATGGGCGTGGAGGTGCCGATCATCGGCGACTTCCACTACAACGGCCACCAACTGCTGGAGCGCGAGCCGGCCTGCGCCGAGGCGCTGGCGAAGTACCGCATCAATCCCGGCAACGTCGGCTTCGGCAAGAAGCATGAAAGCCAGTTCGCGTCGATCATCGAGAAGGCGCTGCGCTACGCCAAGCCGGTGCGCATCGGTGCGAACTGGGGCTCGCTGGACCAGGGCATGGTCACCGCGCTGATGGACGAGAACGCGCGTCGCGCCGACCCGTGGGACGCCTCGCACGTGGCGCGCGAGGCGCTGATCCGCTCGGCGCTGGATTCGGCCGCGCTGGCCGAGAAGATCGGCCTGGCACGCGACCGCATCATCCTGTCGTGCAAGGTCTCCGGCGTGCAGGAGCTGATCGCGGTGTATCGCGACCTCGCCGCGCGCTGCGACTACGCGTTGCACCTGGGGCTGACCGAAGCCGGCATGGGTTCCAAGGGCATCACCGCGTCCAGCGCCGCGCTGGCCGTGCTGCTGCAGGAAGGCATCGGCGACACCATCCGCATCTCGCTGACACCCGAGCCGGGCGCCTCGCGCACCGGCGAAGTGATTGTGGCGCAGGAGCTGCTGCAGACCATGGGCCTGCGCTCGTTCACGCCGCTGGTCACCGCCTGTCCGGGTTGCGGGCGGACCACCAGCGAGTTCTTCCAGGAACTGGCCAAGACCGTGCAGGAACACGTGCGCGAACAGATGCCGACCTGGCGCATCAAGTACGACGGCGTGGAGAACCTCACCTTGGCGGTGATGGGCTGCATCGTCAACGGGCCGGGTGAATCCAAGCACGCCAACATCGGCATCTCGCTGCCGGGCAACGGCGAGGCACCGGCGGCGCCGGTGTTCATCGACGGCGAGAAGGCGATGACCTTGCGCGGCGACAATATCGCCAACGAATTCGTGGGCATCCTGGACGACTACGTGGCCCGCAAGTATGCGGCGCGAACGGGCTGAGGCTCCGGTCACATCGTCACGGCAGGCGCTGATCCATACTTCAGCCGGCCCGCAAGAGGCGTGGCGTGCATGTCGTGGGCGGGATGACCCCGCCGGGGAGCCATCGTGAGAATCAGCCCGCAGTCCCGCACCGTTCTGCTCTACGTGCTGTTGTCCGCGCTGTGGATCTGGCTGTCCGATCGTGCGCTGGACGCCCTCGTGCACGGTCAGGCCGAGCTGACCTTCCTGCAGAGCGTCAAGGGCTGGCTGTTCGTGGCCAGCACGGGTGCGTTGCTGTACTGGATGATCAGCCGCGACCTGCGTCGCCTGCAGGCTGCCAACCGGGGACTGCTGGACGGGCACACCCAGGCCTTGCGCGTGCTGGTCTCGGCGATGGATATCCGCCACCGCGAGACCGGCGACCATTCCGACCGGGTGATGCGCATGGCCACCGGACTGGCCCGGTTGGCCGGCGTGCAGGGCGAAGCGTTGCGCAACCTGACCTTCGGCGCCTTGCTGCACGACATCGGCAAGCTGGCCTTGCCCGATGCGGTGCTGATCAAGCCGGGCAAGCTGGACGACGAGGAAATGGCGGTGATGCGCCGCCACCCGCAGCTCGGCTACGAGCTGCTGCAACAGGTGGATTTCCTGCGCGATGCCGGCGAGATCCCATACAGCCATCACGAGCGCTGGGATGGCGACGGTTATCCGCAAGGCTTGCGTGGCGAGCAGATCCCGCTGGCCGCGCGCATCTTCAGCGTGGTCGACGTATGGGACGCGCTGATCACGGCGCGCGTGTACAAGCCGGCGTGGCCGGAGCCCGAGGTGCTGGGCTACCTGCGCGAAGTCGCCGGCAGCCAGCTCGATCCCGACCTGGTGGCGCTGTTCCTGGAGAACTACGACGGACTCAAGGCGCTCGGTCGCTAAAATCAGTTCCCGGCACAAGGCTGGATCAGCCGCGGCGTGAAAGCGGCCCAGCTGCCGACCAGCCCGGGCAACTGGCCGAGCCGGGCCACCTGGCGCAGGAATTCCGCGCGGGGCATCTCGATCGCGCCCAGGCCAAGCGTATGCGGGTTGCTGACCTGGGTGTCGATCAGCGGGAAGTCCATGTCGCGCAGCAGACGCGCCAGCGCGGCCAGGGCAAGCTTCGAGCCGCCGCTTTCCGCGCTGAACATCGACTCGCCGCAGAACAGCCGGCCAATCGCCACGCCATAAATGCCGCCGACCAGGCGTTCGCCGTCCCACACTTCCACGCTGTGCGCATGGCCTTGCCGATGCAGCTGCACGTAGGCGTCGATCATCGCCGGCACCAGCCAGGTACCGGCGTCGTTGGCGCGCGGCGCGGCGCAGGCATGGATGACCTGGTCGAATGCGTGGTCGACGCTGAGCCGCCACGGTTTGCCCTTCAGCTGGCGGCGCAGGCTGCGGTTGATCCGCGGGGTTTCGGTACGGAACACGCAACGCGGGTCGGGCGACCACCACAGGATCGGCTCATGCTCGCCGAACCACGGAAAGATGCCGAGGCTGTACGCGGCCAGCAGTCGCCGCGGCGACAGGTCGCCGCCGAACGCGAGCAGGCCGTTCGGCTCGGCCAGCGCCTGGCGCGGGTCGGGGAAGCGGTCCCAGAGTTCGGAATCCAGCAGCGGCAGCCTGTTCATCGTTCGACCTGGCCGTGATCGGCATAAGGGCTATGGCTTTGCAGCTCGGCGGCATAAGCGTCGACCGCTTCGGCCTCGCTGGCAAGCGCCGTCGCCACCGCGGCACGGAAATCGGGGTTCGCCAGGTAGTGGCGCGAGTGCGTGCGCACCGGCAGGAACCCGCGCGCCAGCTTGTGTTCGCCCTGCGCGCCGGGTTCGAAGCGTTCCAGCCGGTGTGCGATCGCGTGCTCGATGCCGCGGTAGTAGCACAGCTCGAAATGCAGGCCGGGCACGTCGATCGACGCACCCCAGTAGCGGCCGTACAGCATGTTGCCGCCCTGCACGAACAGCGCCATCGCCACGATGGCCGCACCGTCACGGGCCAGAGCGAGCTGCGTGGTCGATCCCAGCGTGCCGAGCTGACGGAAGAACGCGGCGGTCAGTGCGGCGTGGTTGCCCTTCATGTCGAAGGTGGCTTCGTACAGTGCATGCACGCGCTGCCATTCGTCGAGGCTGAGCGTGTCGCCGCTGCGCCACTCGATGGCCAGTTCGCTTGCTGCCACCTGGCGGCGTTCGCGCAGGATGTTCTTGCGCTTCTTGTGGTTGAGCGCAGCGAGGAAATCCGGGAAGTGGCGGTAGCCGCGGTTGTGCCAGTGGAACTGCACATCCGAACGCGCCAGCCAGCCTTGATCAGGAACGTCGTCGTCGAATGCGGCGAGATCGGCCGGCTGCAGGAAATTCGCGTGCACCGACGACAGCCCCAAGCGCCCAGCCTCGCGGCGCATCGCCTCGACCAGTTCGCGCTGCAGCGATGGCGTGCGCGCGTCATGGCCTGCCAGCAGGCGCGGGCCGGGCACGGGCGAGTAGGGCACGCCGTTGAGCAGCTTCGGGTAGTACTCGCCGCCGGCGCGTTGCCAGGCGCTGGCCCAGCTCCAGTCGAACACGAACTCGCCGTGCGAATTGCCCTTCAGGTACAGCGGCGCGGCGGCGAGCAGGCGGCCGTCTTCGTACAGGCCCAGGTGATGCGCCTGCCAGCCCCAGTCGGGACGGATGCAGCCGCTGCGTTCCAGCGCGTCCAGGAACGCGTGCGACACGAACGGGTTCGCCTCGGCGCGCAGGGCATCCCACTCCGCGGCTGGCAGTTCGGCGATCGCGGCATGGAAGCGGATGTCGTGCATGGCCTGGCTGTAGGAGCGCACCCTGTGCGCGATAGCTCTTCGTCACATGACGGAAAAGCATCGCGCACAGGGTGCGCTCCTACACGTCAACCCGCCGGGGTCTGCTGATCCAGCCAGCGTTCGGCGTCCAGCGCGGCCATGCAGCCGAAGCCAGCCGAGGTGACCGCCTGGCGGTAGATATGGTCGGCCACGTCGCCGGCGGCGAACACGCCGGGTACCGAGGTCATCGTGGCCATGCCGTGCTGGCCGCTGTGGATCCTGATGTAGCCATCGTGCATGTCGAGCTGGCCTTCGAAGATGTCGGTGTTCGGCGTGTGGCCGATCGCCACGAAGAAGCCGGTGGCCGCGATGTCGCGGGTGACGCCGGAGTTGACGTCTTTCACGCGCACGCCGGTGACGCCGCTGTCGTCGCCGAGCACCTCGTCGATGCTGTGGTTCCACACCAGTTCGATCTTGCCGGCGGCGGCTTTCTCGAACAGCTTGTCCTGCATGATCTTCTCGGCACGCAGCTTGTCGCGGCGATGCACCAGATAAACCTTGCGGCCGATGTTGGCCAGGTACAGCGCCTCCTCGACCGCGGTGTTGCCGCCGCCGATCACCACCACATCCTGGTCGCGGAAGAAGAAGCCGTCGCAGGTGGCGCAGGCGGACACGCCCTTGCCCTTGTACTTCTCCTCACTGGCGATGCCGAGGTATTTGGCGGTGGCGCCGGTGGTGATGATCAGCGCGTCGCAGGTGTATTCGCCGGAATCGCCCTTGAGCCGGAACGGACGCTGCTTCAGATCCGCCGTGTGGATGTGGTCGAAGATCATCTCGGTGTGGAAGCGCTCGGCGTGCTCGGCCATGCGCTGCATCAGCGCCGGGCCCTGCAGGCCCTCGACGTCGCCCGGCCAGTTGTCCACGTCGGTGGTGGTCATCAGCTGGCCGCCCTGCTGCAGGCCGGTGATCATGGTCGGCTTGAGGTTGGCGCGGGCCGCATACACCGCTGCGGTGTAGCCGGCGGGGCCGGAGCCGAGGATCAGCAGGCGGCTGTGTTTAGAAACTGTCTTCATATTCCGTGTGCTCCGCGTTGCTTTGCAGCGGTTGTCAGGTGGTGGACCGTGGTGCGGGCCATGCTGGTTGCATGGCCAAGCCGCGGGGCGCCGCATGGCGACCGCTGCAAAGCAACCCTTCGGGCCGGGTCTGTTTGCCCACAGGGCGGCGTCATCGTTCGGTCGTGTATCGACATACACTCCCTCGCTCTTCCTTGCCCTGCGCGCAAACAGCTCCCGGCGCGGAGTACACGGAATATGAAGACAGTCTCGGGCTCATGGTTATAATCCTTGGGTTTTCTGGTGACTTGAGTGGTTGTTCGCTCCAACCCCTGCGGCGGTTTCCCTTGGGGCCGCATCGGGCGATGACGACGGAGCGCACGACCCCCGAAGAATGGGGAATATGCGGCACCGATTCAAGGCATCGGCAGATCGGCAACCCTGCCGCGGCGATTGCACGATGGATTCACCCTCCCACAGGATTCCTTCTCCATGCGCATCGGCATTCCCTCCGAAACCAAGACCCTGGAAGGTCGCGTCGCCCTCATTCCCGCCGCTGCCGCCGACCTGGTGCGTCGCGGCCACGACGTGTTCATCCAGTCCGGTGCCGGTCTGAAAAGCGGCTTTGCCGACGAGGCCTACGTCAAGGAAGGCATCCGGGTCGTGCCGGACGCCGCCGCGCTGTACGAGGCCGGCGAGTTGATCGTCAAGGTGAAGGAGCCGGTCGCCGGCGACCTGGCGTTGCTGAAGAAACACCACCTGCTGTTCTGCTACCTGCACCTGGCCGCCGAACCGGAGTTGACCAGGAGTCTTCTCGGCATCGGCCTGACCGGCGTGGCGTTCGAGTCGGTGACCGAGAACGGCGTGCTGCCGCTGCTGTTGCCGATGTCGGTGATCGCCGGCCGCATCGCCATCCAGATCGGCACCACGCTGCTGCACCGGCCGCAGGGCGGCAAGGGCAAGCTGCTCGGCGGCATGGCCTCCACCCCGCGCGGCAAGGTCGTGGTGCTCGGTGCCGGTGCCGCCGGTGGCAATGCCGCTGCGCTGGCTGCCGCGGCCGGCGCCAACGTGGTGGTGTTCGACAAGCGCCAGGACCGCCTGGCCGAGATGATGGCGATGGGCCCGAACGTCACCGCGCTGTATGCCTACGAGTCGTCGGTGGCCGAGGAAGTGCGCGACGCCGACATCGTGGTCGGCGCGGTGCTGATCCCCAGCGCCCGGGCGCCGCACGTGGTCAGCGAGGCGATGGTCAGGACGATGGAGCCGGGCAGCGTGCTGGTGGACATCGCGATCGACCAGGGCGGCTGCTTCGAGACCTCGAAGCCGACCACGTGGGAGAAGCCCACCTACGACGTGCACGGCATCACCCACTTCTGCGTGACCAACATGCCGGGTGCGGTGCCGCAGACGTCGTCGCTGGCGATTTCCGCCGCGATCCTGCCCTACGTGCAGCGCCTGGCCGCGGGCGACGAGTGGCGCCAGTTCGCCCCGCTGGGCAGCGGCATCAATGTCGACGGCGGCAAGCTGGTGCATCCCGCGCTGCAAGGTATGCTCTAACCCTTGGCAGGCAGGAAGGGGGCACCCAGAGTGGCGCGCAGCACGAACGTCAGACAACAACCGAAGGAAGGCCTCAGCGAGGAGTTGAAGCGCCGGCTGCGTGAAGCCGGTGCCCTGCTGCTGCTGCCGCTGGCGCTGTATCTGCTGGTGTGCCTGTTCAGCTACAACCCGCACGACCCCAGCTGGACGAACGCCGGCCAGCTGGAACACGCGCGCAATTTCGGCGGCACCGTCGGCGCTTACATCGCCGACCTGCTGCGCTGGATCTTCGGCCTGGTCGCCTACTGCTTCCCGTTGTTGCTGCTGTTGCTGGGCGTGCAGGTGTTGCGCCAGCGCGGCGAGCAGGTGGTGCATCCGTGGGAGCCGGCGTTGCGCCTGATCGGCTTCGTGTTCTTCTTCATCACCGGCCCGGCGCTGCTGTACCTCAATTTCCACGACGAGCCGGTGCTGCCGCAGGGTGTGGGCGGCATCATCGGCGTGTGGGTCGGCGATGCCCTGCTCAGCGCGTTCGGCGACAAGGGCGCGCCGCTGCTGTTGCTGGCCTTGTTCCTGATCGCGGTGACCCTGGCCACCGGCTTGTCCTGGTTCAAGGTGATGGACTGGACCGGGCATGGCGTGCTGAAGCTGCTCGACTGGCTCAAGGGCAAGCTGCGCGAGGCGCCGCAGGCGCTGGCCGCGCGGCAGGCGCGCACCGAGCGCGAGGTGGTCAAGAAGGCCGATGCGGTGCGCCAGGCGAAGCGCGAGCCGGTGCGCATCGAGGCGCCGCCCGCGCCGGTGACCAAGAGCGAGCGGGCCAAGTTGGAAACGCAGATCCCGTTGTTCGTCGGCGCCGCCACGCCAGGCGAACTGCCGCCGCTGTCGCTGCTGGACGAGGCGCCGCCGCAGGGGCCGGGCTATTCCGAGGAAACCCTCGAGGTGCTCTCGCGCCAGGTCGAGTTCAAGCTGAAGGACTTCAAGATCGACGTGAAGGTGGTCGGCGCCTATCCGGGCCCGGTGATCACCCGCTTCGAGATGGAGCCGGCGCCGGGCATCCGCGGCTCGCAGGTGTCCAGCCTGGACAAGGACATCGCGCGCGGCCTGTCGGTGGTCAGCGTGCGCGTGGTCGACGTGATCCCCGGCAAGAACGTGATCGGACTGGAGATCCCCAACACCCACAAGCAGATCGTGTATCTGTCGGAGATCCTGCGTTCGGACAAGTACGACCAGCAGAAGTCGCCGCTGGCGCTGGCGCTGGGCAAGGACATCGGCGGCAAACCGGTGGTGGTCGACCTGGCCAAGATGCCGCACCTGCTGGTCGCCGGCACCACCGGCTCGGGCAAGTCGGTGGCGGTGAACGCGATGGTGCTGAGCCTGCTGTACAAGGCCAGCGCGAAAGACGTGCGGATGATCATGATCGACCCGAAGATGCTGGAGCTCTCGGTGTACGAGGGCATCCCGCACCTGCTGGCGCCGGTGGTCACCGACATGAAGGAAGCGGCCAACGCGCTGCGCTGGTGCGTGGCCGAGATGGAGCGTCGCTACAAGCTGATGGCTGCGGTCGGCGTGCGCAACCTGGCCGGCTTCAACAAGAAGGTGAAGGACGCCGAGAACGCCGGCCAGCCGTTGCTGGACCCGCTGTTCCGGCCGAACCCGGAGATGCCGAACCTCGCCGCCGAACCGCTGGAGCCGCTGCCGTACATCGTGGTGTTCATCGACGAATTCGCCGACATGATGATGATCGTCGGCAAGAAGGTGGAGGAACTGATCGCCCGCCTGGCGCAGAAGGCGCGTGCCGCCGGCGTGCACCTGATCCTGGCCACCCAGCGCCCGTCGGTGGACGTGATCACCGGCCTGATCAAGGCGAACATCCCCACCCGCATCGCGTTCCAGGTTTCCAGCAAGATCGACTCGCGCACGATTCTCGACCAGAGCGGCGCGGAAACCTTGCTCGGCTACGGCGACATGCTGTACCTGCCGCCGGGCACCGCCACGCCGGAACGCGTGCACGGCGCCTTCGTCGACGATCACGAGGTGCACCACGTGGTCGCCTGGCTGAAATCGCAGGGCGCGCCGAACTACATCGAGGGCGTGCTGGAGGAAGTCCAGGCCACCAGCGACGGCAAGTTCATCAACGACTCGGGCCTGCCGCAGGAAGGCGAAGAGGGCGGCGACGCCGACACCCAGCTGTACGACAAGGCCGTGGCGATCGTCACGCAGACCCGGCGCGCCTCGATCTCCGGCGTGCAGCGGCACCTGCGCATCGGCTACAACCGCGCCGCGCGGCTGGTCGAGCAGATGGAACAGGACGGCGTGGTCAGTGCCCCGCAGCACAACGGCAACCGCGAAGTGCTGGCGCCGCCGCCGCCAAAGAATTGAGATCATCGCCTCGACATGCCTGTAGGAGCGCACCCTGTGCGCGATGCCCTTCGTCACGTTGCGCAAAAGCATCGCGCACAGGGTGCGCTCCTACAGGGTGTTGGTCATTCGAAAATCCCGCCAGCAGACCCCTACCGTTCGGTTAAGCCAGTGCTGTCCACAATGACGACCCATCATCACGTTCCGGGGAATCCGATGAAACGCTTCATGCTTGTCCTGTCCGCCGTCGTGCTGACGCTGTCGCTGAGCGCCGTGGCACAGGCTGCCGGTGGTCCGGCGCGCGCGCGGCTGGACGCGTTCGCCACCGGCCTGCATTCGCTCACCGGCCACTTCAGCCAGACCCTCACCGACATCAACGGCCACGCCAGCAAGAACAGCTCCGGCACGCTGGCGCTGCAGGCGCCGCGCCAGTTCCGCTGGGATACGCTGGCGCCGTACCAGCAGACCATCGTCGCCGACGGCAGCCGGGTGTGGATGTACGACCCCGAACTCGAACAAGTCACCGTGCGCGTGCAGAGCACTGAGGAAGCGCACAGCCCGCTCACCGTGCTGACCGACCTCAAGCAGATGGACAAGGATTTCAAGGTGGTCGAGCAGGGCGAGCACGACGGCCTGTCCTGGCTGCGGCTCAGCTCCACCGCGAAGGACCCGCAGTTCGACTACGCCGACCTCGGCTTCGACGCGAACGGGCTGGCCCGCATGACCTTCCGCGACCAGCTCGGCTCCACCACCGACATCCGCTTCTCCGCCTGGCAGCGCAACGCGCCGATTCCGCCAGCCACCTTCAACTTCGTACCGCCGAAGGGCGCCGACGTGATCGGCGATGCGCCGGTGATCGACGTGCAGCCGCTGAAGGACTGATGCCGCCATGACCGTGCTGCGCCGGTTGCCGCGCTGGGCCTGGATCGGCGGCGGCATACTCGCCTTCATCGCCGGCATGGTCAACGCCGCCGGCTACATGGGCTTTCGCCACCAGTCGATCACCAACCTCACCGGATCCACCAGCCTGCTCGGCATCGCGGCGGGCACCGGCGATGGCGGCGAGGCGTGGCATTGGCTGCTGTCGATCAGCGCGTTCGTGATCGGTGCCCTGCTCAGTGGCCTGATCGTGCAGCAGCACACGCTGAAGCTCGGCCGGCGCTACGGGGTGGCACTGGTGCTGGAGTCGTTGCTGCTGTTTGCCGCGGTCCCGCTGCTGGATGCCGGCAGCTCGTTCGGCCTGGATCTGGCCGCGATGGCGGCCGGGTTGCAGAACGGCATGGCCAGCACCTACAGCGGCATGGTGTTCCGCACCACCCATGTCTCGGGCATGTTCACCGACCTGGGCATCTACATCGGCCAGCGCCTGCGCGGGCTGGAAGTGGACACCTTGCGCATCCGCGTCTGCCTGCTGGTGGTCAGCACCTTCACGTGCGGCAGCGCGGTCGGCGCGTTGCTGTTCCGCGTGCTCGGCGAGCACACCCTGCTGATCCCGGCCGTGCTCACCGGCCTGTGCGGCGTGGGCTACGGCGTCTACCGCCAGTACACGATGACGCGGGGAATCGACGCCGACGCGGGTTGAGCGTCGCGCGGTTCAGCTGGCGATGGCGCAACGGTTGCGACCGGCGCGCTTGGCCTCGTACAACGCCTTGTCGGCGCGCGACAGCCATTGCTCGATGGATTCGCCCGGGCGCAGCGCGGCGACACCGATGCTGGCCGTCACCGGGATCGAGCGCCCGTCGTGGCTCACCGTGGTGGCGGCCAGCGCCGTGCAGATGCGCTCGGCGATGTCCTGCGCCAGCGGCAGGCTGGTATCCGGCAGGCACAGCACGAATTCCTCGCCGCCGTAGCGGCCCACCAGATCGCCCTGGTGGCAGTGCTGCCTGATCACCTCGATCACGCCGCGGATCACCGCGTCGCCGGCCAGGTGGCCGTGGGCATCGTTGATCAGCTTGAAGCGGTCCAGGTCGAACAGCGCGATGCAGGCCGATCCGCCCTGCGCCCGTTCGCGCTCGAGTCCGGCCAGTTCCAGGAAGCGGCGGCGGTTGTAGACGCCGGTCAGCCCGTCGGTGCTGGCCAGCTCGTCCAGGCGGCGGTTCGCGACGAGCAGATCGCGCGTGCGCTCGTCGACCTGCCGCTGCAACTGGACCGCCTGCCGCCCCAGGTACAGGGTGCGCAAATGCACCAGCGCGACGATCAGCGCCACCAGCAAGAGGGCGGCAATGACCCGGCTGAGCGTGGTTTCGTACCAGCGCGGCTTGACCGCGACCGCAAGGTCGGTCTCGACCGTGCGTGGCTGCAGGCCACGGGTGGCGGCGCGCAGGCGCAGCCGGTAGTTGCCGTGCGGCAGGCTGGTGTAGATGGCGCTGGGCAGGTTGCCCTTGGGGATGACCGTCCAGTCCTCGTCGAGGCCGTCCATGCGATAGCTGTAGGCGGTCTCCATCGGCGCCTGGTAGTCGAGCAGGGCGAAGTCCAGGCGCAGGTTGCGGTTGCCGCGGTCCAGCCTGATCTTCGCGTTGCCGGCCGGGAGTTTGCCGAACGGCATCGCCACGCCGTTGACCACGGCATTGGTAACCGCCAGCGGCGCGGTGGCGCCCGGCAGCGGTTGCCAGTGCGGGCGGATCACGGTCAGTCCGCCCAGCCCGCCGAACAACAGCTCGCCGCCGGGCGCGCGTGCCGCGGCGATGTTGACGTAGCTGGCGATGTGCAAACCGTCGCGAGTGCCGAGGTTGGCCACCTCGTGCGTATCGCCGTCGATCCTGGCCACGCCGTTGGACAGGCTGGCCCAGAGCCGGCCGCGGTCGTCGGCCAGCACCGCGTTGACCTTGTCGCTGGACAGGCCCTGCGCCAGGCCTATCGTCTGGAAGTTCCAGGCGTCGCCATCGGCCGGGGGATCGACCACGCCCAGCCCACCGAACGTGCTGACCCATGCCTGCCCGTGCGGGCCGCTGCTGATCGAACCGAGCAGGTCCTGCGGCAGGCTGGTGGCATCGTCGGCGCGGTGGCGCAGGTTGGTGAAGCGGTGTGGGAGGCTGTCGCCGCGGGCGATGCTGAGGCCGCGGCCGGTGCCGTACCACCAGTCGTTGCCCACCTTTGCGATGTGCCGCACGGTGTCGCTGGCCAGGCTGGCCGGATCGTTCGGCACGTGGCCGGCGTGCTCCAGTACGCGGGTGTGGATGTCGTAGCGGTAGATGCCGTCGTAGGTGCCGATCAGGAGGCGCGGGCCATCCGGCTGCAGGCTCAGCACCGGCTTGTCGTGCAGCGCCGGCAGCACCGAGTCCTCGATCGCCAGCGTATCCGGGTCGACCCGCGCCAGCCCCTGGGTGCCGACCCAGATCGAACCGTCGGCGGCTTCGGCGAGGCTGCGTACGTCGCGCTGCGTCTGGCTGCCGTCCAGGTGAAGGTGGCGCATGCGGCCGGCCTTCAGGTCGATCACGTCGATGTGGCCGGCGCCGAGGCCGAGCCAGATCCGCCCGCGCGAGTCGACGAAGATGCTGTGCACGTTGGTGTCGGACAACGCGTTCTGTTCCAGCGGCGAAGGCAGCAGCGGGAACGCGGTGCGCGCTTGCGGATTGTTGTGGGCGATACCCAGGTCGGTGGCCGCCCAGATGTTTCCCGAGCGGTCGCGCAGCAGGGCGCGCACCGAGTCGCCGGGCAGGGACGAGGGCACCGCCGGGTCGTGGTCGATCTGTTGCACGCCGGGCGCGCCGGGTGCGTACTCGAGCACGCCACCGCCGTCGGTGGCGATCCATACCTCGCCGGTGTCGGCCTGCAGGAAGTCGCGCACGGTCGAGTGACGTGCGCTGCCCGGGTAGCCGCTGAAGCCGGGTACGCCGTGCCAGCGGCCGTCGGTATCCCGGTATGCCGCACCGGCCTGGCCGCTGCCGGCCCACAGGCGACCTTCGCGATCCTGCATGATCGCCCAGATCTGGTTGTCGAGCACCGTGGCGGCGAGCTTGTCCGGCGCCGTCGGCCGCACGAAGGCGTCCGTACCTGCGCGGCGGACGAACAGGCCGTCGTTGTTGCCCAGCCACAGGTTGCCGTGCCGGTCCTGCATCACGCTGAAGTTGCGCGGTGCGGCATCCGGTCCGGTGTCCACCCGGCGGATCGTGCCGGTGCGCAGGTCGAGGTGGTCCAGTCCGTCCTCGGTGGCGATCCAGACGCCGCCGGCGTGATCGTCGCCCAGCGCGAAGACCTTGCGGTCGGAGAGGCCGTCGGCGCCGACCGGATAGGCATGGAAGCTGTTGTCCGCCGGTTCGAACCGGACCAGGCCAGCAGCATTGGTGCCGATCAGCAGGCTGCCGTCCGGCAGCGCGAGCAGGCTGCGCACGTAGGCGTCGGGCAGGCCGGGGGCCTTGCCGCTGCTGGCACCAAACACCTGCAGGCGGTAGCCGTCGTAGCGCACCAGGCCACCCATGGTGCCGATCCAGACCAGGCCATCGCGGTCCTGGGCGATCGCGGTGGTGATCGAATGCGGCAAGCCGTCGGAAATGCCGAGCTGGTCGAACCAGGGTGCGTCGAACGGAGCCCAGGGATCGCCGCTGCCGGCGCTGGCCGGGGTGCACAGGAAAAACAGCAGGAACAGACCGGCAAGGTGCAGGCGGAAACGGCGGCGACCGCAGCGCGCGCCGGTCATGCGTTGCGCAACCTGCCCGGCAGGCGTGCACCGGCACGGCCTGTTGCGATCATCCAACTGGAAGGAACCCCCGTCCTCGCCTTCACGTACGTCCTGCCCCCGGCGGTGCGTTGCGGGCCAAGCACCGCTGCGTGGCGGGATCATACCGGCAATCGGCAGCGGCCAGATGAACCGGCAGGCATGGCTTATCATGCCCGGATGCCTCGTCCCGTCTCGCCATCCACCCTCGGCCTGTTTGCCGAACCCGACGCGCTCAAGCCGCTGGCCGAGCGCATGCGCCCGCGCAGCCTCGATGAAATCGTCGGCCAGCAGCGCCTGGTCGGTCCGGACAAGGCACTGCGCCGTGCGCTGGAAGCCGGCAAAATCCACTCGATGGTGCTGTGGGGCCCGCCCGGCTGCGGCAAGACCACGCTGGCCTTGCTGGTGGCGCGTTATGCGGACGCGGATTTCCGCGCGATCTCGGCCGTGTTGTCCGGCCTGCCGGACGTACGCAAGGCGCTGGCCGAGGCCGAGGTGAACTTCGCCCAGGGCCGGCGCACCGTGCTGTTCGTCGACGAGGTGCACCGCTTCAACAAGACCCAGCAAGATGCCTTCCTGCCGCACATCGAGCGCGGCGTGATCATCTTCATCGGCGCCACCACCGAGAACCCCTCGTTCGAACTGAACTCCGCGCTGCTGTCGCGCTGTCGCGTGCACGTGCTGGAGCCGATCTCCACGGACGACATCATCGCTGCGCTGAAGCGCGCGTTGATCGACAGCGAGCGCGGCCTGGGTGAACTGCAATTGCAGGTCGACGACGAATCGCTGGATTCGATCGCCCAGGCCGCCGACGGCGACGTGCGCCGCGCGTTGACCCTGCTGGAAATCGCCGCCGAGTTGGCCGACGACAAGCGCATCGACGAAACCACGCTGACCCAGGTGCTGGCCGACCGCACGCGCCGCTTCGACAAGCAGGGCGAGCAGTTCTACGACCAGATCTCGGCGCTGCACAAATCCGTGCGCTCGTCCGACCCCGACGCCGCGGTGTACTGGCTGTGCCGCATGCTCGATGGCGGCGTCGACCCGCTGTACCTGGCCCGGCGGCTGACCCGGATGGCCGTGGAGGACGTCGGCCTGGCCGAGCCGCGCGCCTGGCGCATGGCATTGGATGCGTGGGATACCTACGAGCGCCTGGGCAGCCCCGAAGGCGAATTGGGTCTGGCCCAGCTGGCGATCTGGCTGGCCATTTCGCCCAAGAGCAACGCCGCCTACATGGCCTACAACAAGGCCCGCGACGCGGTGCGCAGCGGCGGCACGCTGGAAGTGCCCATGCACTTGCGCAACGCGCCCACCAAGCTGATGAAAGGCCTCGGCTACGGCAAGGGCTACCAGTACGACCACGATGCCGAAGGCGGCATTGCGCTGGACCAGCAGTGCCTGCCCGACGCCTTGGTCGGCAGCGTGTTCTACGAGCCGGTCGAGCGCGGGCTGGAACTGCAGCTGCGCGAAAAGCTGCTGACCCTGCGTGCCGCCCGCGCCAAGGCCCGCAAGTAAGAGCCCGCTTGCGGGCGATGCCCAACTGGCACTGGTGCATCACGCCCTCTGACGCTGCTGCGCGCGCCCTTGCCGCCGCCCCGATGCCCGACATAGATTCGCCGCATCAACCGGGGAGGGTGAACCATGCGCGTACTCGTGGCGGGTCTGATCGGCGGCATCGTGATGTTCGTATGGGGCGTGGCGGCGCACATGGCGCTGGGGCTGGGCGAGACGGGCATCCATCTGCCGGCCAACGAAAACGTGGTATTGAGCAGCCTGCATGAAGGGCTCGGCAACCAGCCCGGCATCTACATCCTGCCGTCGCTGGATCCGAAAAAGATGGGCGACGAGGCGGTGATCAAGGCGTACTCGGAAAAGGCGGCGACATCGCCGTATGCCTTCGTGGTCTACCTGCCGCAAGGCGAGGACATGATGCAGATGGGGCCGCAGATCAGCCGGCAATGGGCGTCCGACACGCTCGCCGCGCTGGCACTGGCCTTCATGCTGGGGCTGGCCGGGCTGGGTTTCCGCCGACGCGTGGCATTGGCAGCCGTGGCGGCGGTATTCACCTGGCTGTGCACGCTGGTGCCGTACTGGAACTGGTATCGCTTCCCGCTCGATTTCACCCTGGCCGCCCTGGTCGAGCAACTCGTCGGCTGGTTGCTCGCCGGCGCCGCGATGGCCTGGTGGCTGGGTCGCAGCGAACGCAAGCTGGCCAGCTGACTTTCGCCCTGAGCGTAGCGCAGCGAAGTCGAAGGGCTGCCCTTCGACTTCGGCCCTGCGGGCCTACGTTCAGGGCGAACGGATATGTTGGTGACACGGTTCGCGTTCCTTGCTTGCATTGCGGCCACAGCCACCCGACAGCGATAATTCACGGTTCAAGCCTTCACCTGGACTCTGATCATGCTGGATCCCGCCCTGCTGCGTTCGCGCCTCGCCGAAACCGCCGCACGCCTCGCCGAAACCCGCGGCTACACGCTGGACGTGTCCACCGTCGAGTCGCTGGAGAGCCGTCGCAAGCAGCTGGCGATGGAGACGCAGGAGTTGCAGAACCTGCGCAACACGCGTTCCAAGGCGATCGGCCAGGCCAAGGCCAAGGGCGAGGATGTGGCGCCACTGATGGCCGAGGTCGCCGGCATCGGCGACAAGCTCAAGGCCAACGAGCAGGCATTGGCCGACGCGCAGGCCAAGCTCGCCGAGATCGCGCTGGGCATTCCCAACATCCCGCACGAGTCGGTGCCGGCTGGCAAGGACGAAAACGACAACGTCGAAGTCAGCCGCTGGGGCACGCCACGCGACTTCGCCTTCGAAGTGAAGGATCACGTCGAGCTGGGCGAACCCCATGGCTGGCTCGACGGCGACGCCGGCGCCAAACTGTCCGGTGCGCGCTTCACCGTGCTGCGCGGCCAGCTCGCCCACCTGCACCGCGCGCTCGGCCAGTTCATGCTCGACCTGCATACCGGCGAGCACGGCTACCTCGAATGCAACGTGCCGGTGATCGTCAACGCCGACAGCATGCAGGGCACCGGCCAACTGCCGAAGTTCGAGGAAGACCTGTTCGCCACCCAGGTTGGCGATGCGAAGCGCTACCTGATTCCCACCGCCGAAGTCTCGCTGACCAACCTGGTGCGCGACACCATCCAGGACGCCGACGCGCTGCCGCTGCGCATGACCGCGCACACGCTGTGCTTCCGCGCCGAGGCCGGCAGCTACGGCCGCGACACCCGCGGCATGATCCGCCAGCACCAGTTCGAGAAGGTCGAGATGGTGCAGATCGCCCGTGCCGAGCAGTCGCATGCACAGCTGGAGGAAATGGTCGGCCACGCCGAGAAGGTGCTGCAGAAACTCGGTTTGCCTTATCGCAAAATGCTGTTGTGCAGCGGCGACATGGGCTTCACCGCGGTCAAGACCTACGACCTCGAAGTGTGGCTGCCCAGCCAGCAGACCTACCGTGAAATCTCCAGCTGCTCCAACTGCGAAGACTTCCAGGCGCGCCGCCTGCAGGCCCGCGTGCGCAACGCTGACACCGGCAAGCCCGAACTGGTGCACACCTTGAACGGCTCCGGCCTCGCCATCGGCCGCACCCTGATCGCGGTGATGGAGAACTACCAGAACGCCGACGGCTCGATCGACGTGCCCGCCGCGCTGCGGCCGTACATGGCCGGCCTGGACCGCATCGCATGAACACGCCGGCACCCGCGCGCGGCAGCTGGGGCAGGGTGGAGTTCTACACCAGCTTTTTCCTGCTGGCGGTACTGGCCACGGTGATCGGCATGCGGCTCGGTTTCGAGAGCGTGTGGCGCCTGCCCACGCTCGACCTCGACCTGTCCGTGGTCGCGCTGGCACTCGTCCTCGCCAGCTTCTGGCTCGCCCGCCACAGCCGCCGCTGGCGCCTGGCCATCATCGCCTTCGCCAGCGCCACCCAACTGGTGCCGATGGTCGTGCGCGAACCGATACTTCTGCTGCCGTTGCTGGGCGCATTGGTCCCGGTGGGAATCCTGGTGGGGTGTCTGGTGGCGTTGTCGAAGAAGGGTGGCAACGGTTCCTCGCAGAAGGGTTCCTGATAGGATTGCAGCCTTCGCATTGCACGTCCCGCAACCGTTCGCCCTGAGCGTAGCGCAGCGAAGTCGAAGGGCAACCTTCCCATTTCGTCAGGCCGAACGATTGGCGAAACAAGTTATGGAGAGATGGCCGAGCGGTTTAAGGCAGCAGGAGCTTGACGCGTAGGCAGGATGCCAAAGCGGACAGCGGCGCAGCCGCTGGCCCCGAAGGGGTGGAGGGCAGGATGCCCGGAACAAAACTGCCGTAGTGGCGCGCGACGCGCGCCTTGCCGCAGACAAAAGTTTACGGAGAGATGGCCGAGTGGTTTAAGGCAGCAGTCTTGAAAACTGCCGTAGGTGCAAGCCTACCGTGGGTTCGAATCCCACTCTCTCCGCCAATTCTCGGGAGCCTGCTACTTGCGCAAGGCCTTCGGACCGCCAAACGCAGTTTGGGTACCTGATCCGATCCAGGTCCGTGCATCGCCCTGCGCGCCTTCAGCTACACGCCGTAGTACTCCCGGTACCAGCTCACGAAGTTGGCAATGCCCGTGCCTACCGAGACCTTCGGTGCATACCCGACCGCCCGGACAAGTTCCGACACGTCCGCCTCGGTATCGGGCACGTCGCCCGCCTGCAAGGGCAGCATCTCCATTTGCGCCTTGCGTCCGAGGCACTGCTCCAGCACCGCGATGTAGCGCAACAATTCCACCGGCTCCGCATTGCCGATGTTGTACAGCCGGTAGGGTGCGACGCCGCTGCTGGCCGGGTCGGGAAGATTTCCATTCCAGTCGTTGTCCTTGCCCGGCAGCGTATCCAGCGTGCGGATCACGCCTTCCACGATGTCATCCACGTAGGTGAAACTGCGCTTGTGTCGGCCATGGTTGAACACCTTGATCGGTTCGCCGGCCAGAATCGCCCTGGTGAACAGGAACAGCGCCATGTCCGGACGTCCCCACGGGCCATAGACCGTGAAGAAGCGCAGCCCCGTGCACGGGATGCCGTACAGATGCGCATAACTGTGCGCCATCTGCTCGTTGGCTTTCTTGGAGGCGGCGTAGAGGGTAAGCGGGTGCTCGGTGGGCTGGTGCTCGGAAAACGGCATGGCGGTGTTGGCGCCGTACACCGAACTGGTGGAGGCGAACACCAGATGCTCCACATCATGCTGGCGGCAACCTTCCAGGATGTGCAGAAACCCGGTGACGTTGCTGGCCACGTAGATGTGCGGGTTTTCGGCCGCATAGCGCACGCCGGCCTGCGCAGCGAGGTTGATCACGCGCCGTGGCTGGTGCGTGGCGAAGGCGCTTTCCACCGCCGTGCGATCGGCCAGGTCGGCGTGGATATGCGTATAACCAGGGTGTGCCATGAAACGCGCGAGCCGTGCCTTCTTCAGGTTGACGTCGTAGTAGTCATTGAGGCTGTCGAAACCGACGACCTCATCGCCGCGTTCGAGCAGTTGCAGCGCGACGTGTGAACCGATGAAACCGGCGGTGCCGGTAACCAGCACTTTCATGGCCTGAAACCCCGTTCAAAGACGACCGTCGACCGCCTCGCGCGGCAACAGACATTTCACGTCGTAGATCACCGAGGCAGCCTTGCCGAGCGCGCGGATGCCGGAAGGACCCATGTCGACAAATTGCTGATGGCCGACGGCGACGATCACGGCGTCGTAGCTGTCGGCTTGCGGCTGCGCGACGGGCGTGATGGCATATTCGTGCTCGGCCTCGGCGGCATTGATCCACGGATCGTGGACGTCGACATCGGCGTTGTAACCACGCAGTGCCAGCACGATGTCGACCACGCGGGTGTTGCGCAGATCCGGGCAGTTCTCCTTGAACGCCAGGCCCAGAATCAGCACGCGCGCGTGCACCGGATTGATGCCCTTGCGCACCATCAGGCGGATCACTTCGCTGGCGATATACGGACCCATGCCGTCGTTGGTGCGGCGGCCCGCCAGGATCACGTCCGAATGGTGGCCCACCGCCTGCGCCTTGTGCGTGAGGTAATACGGATCCACGCTGATGCAGTGACCGCCTACCAGGCCCGGGCGGAACGGCAGGAAGTTCCACTTGGTGCCGGCGGCCTGCAGCACTTCCAGCGTGTCGATGCCCAACTTGTTGAACAGGATGGCCAGATCGTTGACCAGGGCGATGTTGAGATCGCGCTGGGTGTTCTCGATGACCTTGGCAGCCTCGGCCACCTTCAGCGAACTGGCCTTGTACGTGCCCGCGGCGATCACCGAGCCATACAGCCGGTCGACAAAATCGGCCGTCTCCGGCGTGGAACCGGAGGTGACTTTCCGGATACTGGTGACACGATGCTGCTTGTCGCCCGGATTGATACGCTCGGGACTGTAGCCGGCGAAGAAATCGCGGTTGTAGACCAGGCCGGAGCCTTTTTCTAGGATCGGGATGCATACCTCTTCCGTACAACCGGGATACACGGTGGACTCGTACACCACCACGTCGCCGGGCTTGAGTACCCTGGACAGGGTTTCGCTGGCCTTGATCAGTGGTGTCAGATCCGGACGCTTGGCGATGTCGATCGGGGTGGGCACCGTGACGATGTAGAAGTTGCGATCCCGCAAGTCTTCAAGTTCGGCGCTGAAACGAAGATGCGTGGCGTCGGCAAGCTCCGCGGCGTCGACTTCCAGCGTATTGTCGCGACCGGCAGCCAACTCATCGATTCGAGCCTTGTTGATGTCGAAGCCAACGGTGTCGTAGCGCTTGCCGAATTCCACTGCGAGCGGCAGGCCGACATAACCGAGACCCACAATGGCGAGCTTGGTGTTTTCCAGTTTTCGCATACAGTCATCCCGAGTTGATTTGGATGGCCACCATGGATGTGCATGGTGTTCGGGCGGACGCAAATCCTGATCTGGCCGCATTCGCGAATCAAAAATGCCAGTTACGCGCCGACAGCCTGAACGGCAGTGAA
Source organism: Rhodanobacter sp. (assembly GCA_036561785.1). Taxonomy (GTDB): domain Bacteria; phylum Pseudomonadota; class Gammaproteobacteria; order Xanthomonadales; family Rhodanobacteraceae; genus Rhodanobacter. The sequence goes on along the minus strand of DATCUT010000178.1, from coordinate 8,132 downwards.
AGCCTGCCTCGTGCGCCGGTCGCTCGCCGCTGATGAATCGCAGCGAATTTCTGTCGGCCGGCGCACCGAAGTCTTGTTCGCGGGCGACTCTATGTCCGCATATCGTCACGACCGCGCGCAGGCCGAATTGCCCTGCGCATGCAGCGTGAGCCAGCGTTTCGACGCAGGCTCACCTTTGCGTTTGCACCAACGCACCGCTGACTATGCCAAGGTATGGCGTGCACATGCCGTGCACGTTCCTGGGCCGCAGATACGCGGCTGTCTCGGATCGAAACGAATGACGGCGGATGCCCGAAGCATCGCGGGTGGCTCACGTCACGTTGCCGCCGGGTTGGCTGAAGTTGACTCGGCGCGGCGAGCGCAATCACGGGAAATGTACGGCGAAGAGGCAGTGCCCGCGCCGAGGTAAAACCCGGCCGGCAGGTGTTCTACGGCCGGATCGTCCCAGGTGTCAGTGCAGAATGTTCAAATGGAACATCAGCCAACCGGCCAATGCACTTAGCACCAAACAGACAGTGAGCCAGAATCCTCGGGAATTTTTCTCCCAGGCAGGCTTTTTCTTGTCGTTTCCCATGTTTTTTTTGCACCAGACAGGTGGCAGCCGAACACGACGTGGATGGTTGCTAACGAGGGCTAGTATCATGCCAAACCAAGGTGCAGACGCTGTTGGACGTTGAATATGGCGATTCCAGGTACCGATTTGCGATGGATACCGCAGTTTGATTCCGCTGCCAAAGCGAGACGGTACGCGGCAGGGCGTTTTGGTCTGCGTACAGTGTAGCGACTCAGCGCTTTCTGCACAGATCGGGCCGCGAGAAGTAGAGCGGTGGGTGCATTGTTCCTTGAGCATGCGTATGTGACTTCGGCCATGCCTCTCGACCGCACGTAGCGCGGTGTGATGAATTCCTGCTTCGCCCGTCAGCGGGTGTCGCGGCGGCTGCTAAGGCATCGGACCCTTGTCCGGGCGAAGAAGGGACAACCACGAACGCGACCCAAGTGGTCGCGGCGGATCTGGTCCGCGACTGCTCCAAGTCGGCTTGAGCGCTGCGCGAGAAACAGCCGGTCGTTGGTTGCTCTTCAGTCGGCGCCTGCTTGACAAGCGCCACCAGAGATCGCCGTGATTCTTCGTGGGCCGATGGCCTTCTTCGCCACCTTCGCGCATGGCCTTCCGCGTCATGGTGTTGTGGTGGCGTTCGATCACACTTGCAATGTGACGACTGGAAAGACCAAATAGCGTTGACCCTGCATCGGATGCTGCCAGGTCGTGCCGACTCCACTTGCCGGTGCATCTTCTCGGGCCACGGCGTTTGGCCGTCTGATCCATACCAGTGCCGCCATATATCCGATCATCCGTGATGTTTTCTTCACACGATATGTGGCATCAGATATCCCCCTTTTTGATGGCTGATTTCCGATCCGGATATTGAACTCCGGGGTTCGGGAAGCCACTCGCAGAAAAATGAATTTGCGCTTTACCAGGCCACGACTGCCTGGCCGAAAAGCATGAATTTACTGCGTTGCACGTTGTTTAATGACAGTTCCAGGATGCCTAGTGGATTGTAATCTTCGAGGCCTATTAACCATGAAAAAAAGTCGCGCCTTTATCATTCTGAGTTTCGCGTTGTTCGTTAACGGTTGCGTGTTGGCGCCGGGACAACGCATGTCCGGCGAAGGGCTGGTTCGCGGTACACCAGCGGACAGCAGCCAGATCCAGCTGGTGACGATCACTCCGCAACTGTTGACGGAGGACAACGCAGCAGTGTTGAGCGCCACGGTGCCACAGGCGCTGTTGTCGTACCAACCGGAGCCTTACCGCGTTGGTCCCGGCGACACGCTCTACATTACCGTCTGGGACCACCCGGAACTGACGTCGCCGGCCGGTTCGCAGCAGCAAACGGCAGCCAATGGCCGCCTGGTTCGTTCGGATGGCACGATGTTTTATCCGTACGTGGGTTCCGTGAAAGTTGCAGGAATGACGATCGAACAGGTGCGCCAGGACATCAGCACGAAGATCGCCAAATATGTGGAGAGGCCGCAGGTGGATGTCGGCGTCGTCGGCTATAACAGCCAGCACGTGCTGTTGCAGGGTGCTTTCAGGAAGACCGATCCACAGCCGATCACGACGGTTCCGCTGACCCTGGGGCAGGCGCTTGGCACGGCAGCGGTCAATGCCGATCAGGCCAACATGTCCGATCTGATATTGACTCGCGACGGACAGGATTACCATCTGGACCTGACTGCCTTGGGCAACGGCCATGGCATTGCGCAGAGTATTTACCTGAAGCCGGGAGATCGCCTGTTGCTCCCCTTCAACGACACCCAGGAGGTGTACGTGATGGGGGAGGTGTTGCATCCCCTGGCGGTCACGTTCAGGAGCGTTGCCGACATCTCGCTGACGCAGGCCCTGGGTCGCGCCGGTGGCCTCAATCCCGTCACTTCCGATGGCAAGGAGGTCTACGTCATTCGTGGTGCGAAGAATCTGGAAAATGCCCCGGCCAAGGTCTTTCAGCTTGATGCCCGCTCACCCGCAGCGTTCGCGCTCGGTGACCAGTTCAGGGTAAAACCTGGCGACGTGGTGTTTGTCGGTGCGGCTGGCGTGACTCGCTGGAACCGCGTGTTGAGCCAGTTGTTGCCATCGGCCACCCTGCTCAGCAGTGCCGCCGCTGCAAACTACAGCGCGACCCACTGAGGCGATTCAGTCATTCACGGGTGAGGCGAGCCATCGACCGGCAGCGAGTGTGCGCTGTCGGTCGATGGCGTGTGAGCGGCCCGCAGCCGGATGGATGTGCAATGTCGTCCGTCCGCAATTGCGACCCCGGCCGTTGCTACTGGGTCAGACCGATCGCATTGGCAGCGTATCTCCCTTGTCGTTCTCGGTGCGTGGCACGCGTCCGTGCGGGCTCCGTTTCGTCTGGTTTTCCTGACGTCAGAGAGTCATGGCCGTTTGGATGGCTATTCAGGGCAGGGACAGAATCTGTTCAGTTTCTGCAAATCACCGATATATCGTTAAAACATAATATAAACGATTGATTGACAAAATCATCATCTAAGGCATGCAGGGCTGAATAAGTGATTTGCACCATGTAAGCATCGATACCCAAAGATGGTAGGTTCATAAGCCTGACATCCGCGTCAGGTCCGTTTTCCGCGCAATGATTGTCGGATTATCCATGGGCTTCAAATCGTTTCCCGCCAGGTAAAGCAGAAATTCGCCAGATCATCGATCCATAGACGTACACCATCGGGATTTTTCGCCACTCGGTGGTTTGCACCACTCACAACTTGAGCTCGGCTGGACCAGGGGGATCCATTCGAGATTGGTCGGAGGTAGAGATGCCATGCACGAACCACGGCTAGTCATTGATTGTCTGGTTGCTGCATGCACATCGGCGCTAGCCATTGTCGTGCTGCGCCGGTTCGCCGTCTCGCTGGGGCTGGTGGATCACCCCGATCAGCGCAAGCAGCATATTGGTGACGTGCCGCTGGTGGGCGGGCTCGCAATTTTCATGGGAGTGGCCGCAGGGGCGGTTATCCATGGTCAATTCCAGGGATTCGAGATGGTCCTGCTCGGCACCGCCGCCGTGCTTGTCCTGCTCGGTGCGCTGGATGATCGCTTCGACCTCAGCGTACGGGATCGTCTGCTGATTCAGACCATCGTCATTCTGACGGTCGTTGCCAGCACCGGCGTTTACATCCACACGCTGGGAACCATCTTTGGCCATGAAGTGACATTGGGCTGGATCGGCGTTCCGCTGACGGTGATTGCCGTCATCGGTCTGGTGAATGCGTTCAACATGATGGACGGCATCGACGGCCTCGCCGGCAGCCTGGAGCTGGTCAGCATTGCCGCCATCATCCTGTTTGCCGATCCCACGCCCTTGCATGGCGTCATCGCGTTGCTGGCCGTGCTGGCCGCCGCGTCGTTGCCTTACCTCGTTGCCAACCAGGGTTTCATGGGCAGAAAAATCTTCCTGGGCGATGCCGGAAGCATGTTGATCGGCTATCTGCTGGCATGGGCGCTTATCCGCATGAGCCAGATACCCCAGACGCAATTGTCACCTGTCAATGTGCTGTGGTGCGTGGCGCTGCCGGTCTTCGACACTTTTGCGGTGATGTACCGGCGCATGCGCCAGGGCAAGTCGCCGTTCAAGCCGGACCGCGGGCACATCCACCATATCCTGCTTGGAGCGGGCTTTGGGCCTCGCGCGACCCTGGCCGCACTCATTGCACTCGCTGCCGGCCTTGCGCTCATCGGGGCATTCATCAGCAGCGCGGCCCACTCGGCGGGTACGAACCTGACAACGTTCTGCCTGGCCATGGGCGCGTACGTCGTGGTGGTCACGCATGTGTGGCTGCGTCAGGAAGCGCGCCAGCATGGGGCGCCCGATCCGCAACGTGCCGCTGACGCGAGCGTCATTTCATCGGGCGCAGTCCAGAAATCCGATCCGCGTGAACTTGCCAGACAGAGGCGTGAGTTTGTGGTTGAGGCGAACGACAAAACCGGGGCATGCGGTTCAGCGCGACGATTTTCCCGCCGTTGACCCACGGCGGGAAAATCCACGGTAGGCACGTTACTCCCGAGAGGGTGGTTCGCAGGTCTCAGGACCGGGTCCGCCTGACTCCCCCGAACTGGACCGTCGCGCCATTGGCAACCTTCGTCACGCCGTTCTCGACGTCGTTGGTGTATTCGAAAGAGTGTTCGAGCACCAGGTGGCCCTTGCTGATGCGCATCTCGTCGCTCGTGCTCAGGAACGACATGGCAGAAGCACGCAACGCTGAACCTGCGCCGTGCTTCACCACGTTTCCGGAAATGATCACCCGATCGATGTCTCTCGCGTTGTCCGGGGCTTTGTCCTCGGCGAAGTTGATGCAGGTTCCGTGAATGTCGGTGAACACGTTGCCCGCGCATACCAGGCCGTTCGCGCCCAGCACGCCGATCACGCCCATCTGCGGGCGTATGCCGGTGAACGTGTTGCCGGTGATCACCGTGTTGATGGCATTCCGGCTGGTTCGGGAGGCGATGGCACCGAGGCGTACCGCATCGCCGCCTGGCCCGGACCCCGGCGGCGAGCGCTGAAAGGTGCAGCCACTGATCTGCGTACCGCTCAAGCCCTTGACCGCCACGTCGACGCGCACCGAGTTGAGGAAGTGGCAGTTGAGTACGCTGAGATTGTCCGGCCTGCTGGCGACGGTCTTGGCCTTGGTCGAGGAGTCGATGCCCCAGTAGCAGTTCGTGAACTGGCAGTCCGACACGACCCAGTCATGGATGTTGTCGCCGGCTTGATGCCCATTGAAGAACGTGATGCCGGCCGTGTTCACGGAGTCGATGTCGACGAACCGGCAATGGGCGATGGTCACGTGGCGGTACACGCTCCAGTTGTGGTCGGGCTCGAAATCGATGCCGCCCACCGAGCGGGATAGTTTCGCGTTGCCGATATTCCGGAAGACGCAGTTCTCCACCGTCAGCCCGTCGCAATCGATGATGGACAACCCGTTGCGGTTGTCCTTGACCGCGCCGTCGAACACGCAGTCGCGCACGGCGATGCGCTGGTTGTGGCGTTCGGTGCTTGCGAGCGTCCCCGAGCCGACATACATGCCGTCCCCGCGAAAGCCGTGAAACGCCACCCGCTCGACGGTCAGGTCCGAGGTGGCGTTGACGGCGAGCAGGTAGAAGTACTGCTCGTAGCCGAATTCGGCCACCCGTCCGTTGAGTTTCAGATCGTGCAGATGGATGTTGCGCATGTTGTCCGCGACACGGCGGCTGCCACCGTCGCGTATGTGCGTGACGAGCATGAACTCGCTGGCCAGCGACCGGTCGTATGCCTTCAGCTCGCTGGCATGTCCCTCGCCGTACAGCTCGAAGCCGGACTTGAGGTTCAGTTGTTTCACGGGATAGACCCCGGCGGGCACAAACACCTTGCCGGCAGCGGCAATCGCGGCCTGGATGCCGCCTGTGCAGTCGTACGTGCTGTGGCCGGCACGGATGGCGGCATGTTCCGACGCGGGAATGAAATCCAGTACATTTGCCTCTTGCAACGAGGATGGCATGGCACAGCCTCCGGTTGTGCAGGACTTCTGTCACGGGAGCGATGGCTCCAGCGGAGCCCTCGGTCGAGTCTACTGCGAGAGAAGTTTGGGCTCTGAACCACACATGACTTGCATCACGGCCAAGCCTGGAACGCTGCAGCATATGGACGTCTAAATGGATGGTTCGACGGATGCGGACGTCAGGTCGCACAGCTCCGCATAAACCGCCATGGTGCGCCGGATGACGATGCGTTCATCGAACTGCGTCCGTGCCTTTCGGCGCGCCGCTTCGCCCAGTTGACGCGCGAATTCCGGGTGATCCCGCAGCCGCGCGATTGCCTGCGCCAGCGCGTCGCTGTTTCCCATCGGAACCAGCAGCCCATCAATGCCGTCGGACACCACTTCGCGACAGCCCGGCACGTCCGTGGTGATCAAGGGAAGCCCGCAAGCGGCCGCCTCGACCAGCGTCCGCGGCAATCCCTCGCGGTAGCTCGGCAGCACCACGATATCGACCGATCCAAGCAGGCCGGCCATGTCGTCGACGTGGCCGAGCCAGGTCAGCAGGCCTTCGTCGACCCATCCCCGTATCGTCGGTTCCGGCACCGCGGCGGGGTTGCCCGGATCCGGCGTGCCGGCGAGCAGGGCATGGAGCGTGCGGCCCTGGCTGCGCAGCTGCCGGATGGCAGCGACGTATTCACCGACGCCCTTGTCCCAGAGCAGGCGGCTGGCCAGCAGGATGCGCGGGCATCCATCGTCGGGTGCCTGCCGGGATATTCCGGCGAATTGCGCGCAATCCACGCCGGAGCCGCGAATCAGGCGGATATGCGCCGGGTCGACCAGGCCGGCCCGCCGGAACAGTTCGACGTCGTCCGCATTCTGCAGGATCAGCCGTGCGTCACGGCCGCCGAGTGCCAGCCGCAGCGAGCCGCGCACCACCGGCCGCAACAGCCGCGCCTTCAAGTGCGAACTGGTGAATACGTAGCCCATCCCCGCCACGGCATTCACCCTGGCGGGAATGCCGGCCAGCCGCGCCGCCAGCGAGCCGTACACGGCGCACTTGATGGTGAAGCCATGGACCAGCGTGGGCCGCTCGCGCCGCAGCAGGCGCGTCAGGTGCCACAGCAACGCCAGCTCGCGCAGCGGGTTGAGGCTGCGCCGCTGCATCGGCAACGACTCCCAACGCAGGCCCAGGGCACGCAGCTTGTCGCCATACGGCCCGGGTGGAGAAATCAGCAGCACATCGTACCCGGCCCGTTGCAGCGACGTCGCCAGCGCGCGCCGGAAGTTGTAGAGGTACCAGTCGGTGTTGGCGAACAGGACGGCTTTCATGAGCACACCCCGTGCGCAGCCATGGGTGCATGACCATGGGCACCAGCCGTCGTCATGCCGATGCCCTCCGGTTTTCCTCCAGCCATGCCTGGAACATCAGCACCGTCCACAGTTGATGCTGCCAGTTGCGCCGGCCGCTCAGGTGCTCCTTCCACTTCTGCCGGATCGCGGCTGGCTGGAAATAACCCTCCTGGCGCAGGCGGCTCTCATCGAGCAGGGCTTCTGCCCAGTCGCGCAAGGGGCCGCGCAGCCAGCTGTCCAGCGGAATGCCGAAACCCATCTTGGGCCGCTCGACCAGTTCTCTCGGCACATGCCGATACAGCACCTGGCGCAGCAGCCATTTTCCTTGCCCGTCGCGGATCTTCTGCTGCAGCGGCACGCGCCAGGCCAGCTCCACCACGCGATGGTCGAGCATCGGCACGCGGGTCTCCAGGCTGTTGGCCATCGCGGCGCGGTCGACCTTCACCAGGATGTCGTCGGGCAGGTAGGTCTGCGCGTCCATCGCCATCATCCACTGCGCCAGGCTGCCGGCATGCGGCCACGCCCCGGGGTCGGTCAGCAGGGTCGGTGGTTCCTGCGCGCCGAGCACGATGCTGGCCGGATCCTGCCACTGGCTGGCGAGGTTGAGGAAGAATGCCTGGCCGCTCGACAGCGTGAGCACGTCCGCCAGCTTCTGTGCCTTGTCGCCCGGCGTGGCCAGGTGCCAGCGCTTCGGCAGCAACGGCTTGAGGCGCTCGAACCACTGGTCCCACGCCGCCGGCGCCACGGCGCGCAGT
>DATCUT010000177.1:0-2346 GCA_036561785.1 Rhodanobacter sp. | reverse complement strand
CGGCAAGGCCGCCGCGCGGCTGCCGGCCGGCACGCTGCCGATGGCGACGACGGCCACGACCAGCAGGCCGGTCAGCCAGGGCACGAGGCGGGAAGGCAGCTGCGACATGGAGTCCTCCTGAAAGCGGTGAAAGCGGCGCTGCTTCGACCGGAGCGCGGCGCCACGGTTCCGTCCGGCCAAATGCTGTCGTGGGACTTTACAACCAGCGATGTGGGGGTTAACTTGCCTACCCGATATCAACCACAACATCTTGTGTTCACGAACCGGCGCCAAGACAAGCACTGGTGTCGACCGTCGCACTCTTGAGGGGGAGTCGTTGTCGTCGGGAATCAGCTGGCACACGGGCTGGAGGGCAATCCTCGATGGCCCGTCACGTTGCCGCTGACGTAAGTTGTGAACGACATTGCCGTATCGAATAAAAAAACAACGCCGGCCGCAAGGTCGCAGCGAGAGGTCAGGAAGCCGATGAGCACAGTGCGTGCGCCAGCCACAAGTTCAGCCCCCAGCGCGAACCCAAGTTCAACCATGAATCCAGCCGCCAACCGTGATGCCGCCGTGGAAATTCCGCTGCAACCGGCGTCCTACGACATCTGGGACAAGAAGTATCGTCTGAAGGCGAAGTCCGGCGAGCCGGTCGACGCCACCATCGACGAGACCTATCAGCGCGTGGCGCGCGCGTTGTCCGACGTCGAGGCCAGCGATGAGCTGCGCGGCCTCTGGTACGAAAAATTTCTGTGGGCGCTGCGCCGCGGCGCGATCCCGGCCGGCCGCATCACCTCGAACGCCGGCGCGCTGGCGCACAAGCCGGCCACCTCCACCATCAACTGCACCGTCTCCGGCACCATCCGCGACTCGATGGACGACATCCTGGAGAAGGTGCACGAGGCCGGCCTCACCCTGAAGGCCGGCTGCGGCATCGGCTACGAGTTCTCCACGCTGCGCCCGCGCGGCGCGTACGTGTCCGGCGCCGGTGCGTACACTTCGGGCCCGCTGTCGTTCATGGATATCTACGACAAGATGTGCTTCACCGTGTCCAGCGCCGGCGGCCGCCGCGGCGCGCAGATGGGCACGTTCGACATCAGCCATCCCGACGCCAAGGAATTCATCCGCGCCAAGCGCGAGGACGGCCGGCTGCGCCAGTTCAACCTCAGCCTGCTGATCACCGACGGCTTCATGGACGCGGTCGAGCACGACCACGACTGGCCGCTGGTGTTCCCGGTGCACGTGAAGGAACGCGACGAAGTCGACCTGGCCGACCCGGCCCAGGTGGTCTGGCGCGAGTGGCCCACCCACGAGAACTACGTCGACCGCGAGGACGGCCTGGTCGCCTGCAAGATCTACGGCCACATCCGCGCGCGGCACCTGTGGGACATGATCATGGTCTCGACGTACGACTACGCCGAGCCCGGTTTCATCCTGATCGACAAGGTCAACGAGATGAACAACAACTGGTGGTGCGAGCACATCCGCGCCACCAACCCCTGCGTCACCGCCGACACCTGGGTGCAGACCGCCGAAGGCCCGCGCCAGGTCGGCGACCTGCTCGGCCACGGCTTCATGGCGCGGGTGGACGGCCAGGACCACGCCAGCGGTGCCGAGGGTTTCTTCCGCACCGCGACCAAGCCGGTGCTGGCCTTGCAGACCGAAGAAGGTCACCGCCTGCGCCTGACCGAAGACCATCGCGTGCGCCGCGTCTCGCGCCTGACCCGCTGGAGCGTGGACACCGAGTGGTGCGCCGCCGGCGCGCTGCAGCCGGGCGACCGCGTGCTGCTCAACGACCACCGCGCCAACGCGCAGTGGCCCGGCGCGCTGACCGCGGAGCAGGGTTACCTGCTCGGCCTGCTGGTCGGTGACGGCACGCTCAAGCACGAAGCCGCGGTGTTGTCGGTGTGGCCGCAGGCCGCTGTCGTCAACGGCTCGGTGAATGGCGGTGCCCGTGCCCTGATGGCCGAGACCCTGCGCTGCGCGCAGACGCTGCCGCACCGTGCCGACTTCGCCGGCTGGTCGGAAGTGGCCGGTCGCGGCGAATTCCGCATGAAGTCCGCCGCGCTGCGCGATCTCGCCTTCGAGTTCGGCATGAGCATGGGCGACAAGGCGATCACGCCGGCGCTGGAACAGGCATCGAGCGAGGCCTACCGCGGTTTCCTGCGCGGCTTCTTCGACGCCGACGGTTCGGTGCAGGGCAGCCAGGCCAAGGGCGTGTCCGTGCGCCTGGCGCAGTCGGACCTGCCGCGGCTGGAAGCGGTGCAGCGCATGCTGCTGCGTCTGGGCATGCCGTCGCGCATCTATCGCGATCGCCGCGCCGCCGGCGCAAGCCGGCTGCCGGACGGCCACGGCGGCACGCGG
>DATCUT010000176.1:0-18165 GCA_036561785.1 Rhodanobacter sp. | reverse complement strand
ATGACGGCGATGGCGCGCAGTGCGTGCCGGTGACGCTGCCGGGCGCCGGCTGCGCGGCGGCGCAAGTGCTGGCCAGCGCGGAAAGTTGCGCGGAATTGCGTGTGGCGCTGGCTGTCCTGGCCGACCTTCCACCCCGCCCGTAGGAGCCCGCTCGCGGGCGACACTTTATCTTGCGGGAATCGGGAGGCATCGCCCGCGAGCGGGCTCCTACGGGTGGCGGTGGCCTGGTCGGCTGGCGCGGGGATGCTCCGACCATGTATTTTTGTTGCTTTGCGCCTGGCCCGACCGGGCCGTACCGCTACCGACCGGAGTTCACGTGAGCATCAAACCCGACAAGTGGATTCGTCGCATGGCCGAGAGCCACGGCATGATCGAGCCGTTCGAGCCGGGCCAGGTGAAGTTGCGCGACGACACCAAGCTGATTTCCTACGGCACCTCCAGCTACGGCTACGACGTGCGTTGCGCGCGCGAGTTCAAGATCTTCACCAACATCAACTCCACCATCGTCGACCCGAAGGCGTTCGACCCGTCGAGCTTCGTCGATGTCGAGGCGGACGTATGCATCATCCCGCCGAACTCGTTCGCGCTGGCGCGCACGGTCGAGTACTTCCGTATCCCGCGCAAGGTGCTCACCATTTGCCTCGGCAAGAGCACCTATGCGCGCTGCGGCATCATCGTCAACGTGACGCCGCTGGAGCCGGAGTGGGAGGGCCACGTGACGCTGGAATTCTCCAACACCACGCCGCTGCCCGCAAAAATCTACGCCAACGAGGGTGTGGCGCAGATGCTGTTCCTCGAATCCGACGAGGAATGCGAAACCAGCTACAAAGACCGTGGCGGCAAGTACCAGGGCCAGCAGGGCGTGACCTTGCCGCGTACCTGAATACGCGAGCTGAACGGCGGATTGGCGACCCACGCCGCCGCTTCAAGCCGCGTTACACTTCCACCGATTCAGTCGTTCGATTGCCAGGAGACCCGCATGATTCGTTTTTCAACTTTGCTGACGCGCGCCACGGCCGCGATCATGCTGGGCAGCCTGCTCGTGCTTGCGGGCTGCCATTCCGGCAGCACCAAAAATGAGGTCAGCGCGGCTTCGATGAAGGGGCAGTTCGATGCCACGCTCCAGGCTTACAAGGATGGCCAGTTCGTGCTGGATGGCGCAGTGCTTTCCGCACTCGACGTGGGCAGCCATTTCGCTTACCTGAAGGATCAGGGCAAGTTGCCGAAGACCGTCCTGCTCGAGCGCAGCGACGAGTCGAAGATCCGCAAGCGGCACCTGGAATACATGGCCCGCATGCAGATGGACTACGGCTTCATCGTGTATTACGACGATGGCGGCACGCTGACGAAGATCAATCCGGTGGATATGAAGGCCCGGGCGCTCGAGGATCATCACGCGCCGTTGCCCTTGCCGGACCGGCAGCAAGGCAAGGAAGCGAGCAGTGGCGGGTTTGATCCGTCCCAGCAACAGCAGCAGTATTGACTTCGTTCGACTCCGGTAAAGGGCCGCAGTTCGCACTACGGCCCTTTACCGTGCGATCACTGCGATCAATCGGCGAGCGCCTGACGCAGTGATGCGATCAGCGAACCTAGCTGCGTACTGTCATGGGCCACCGCACGGCCATAACCCCATACCGGTCCTGGCCACGCGGCATCGCCGATGCGACGCGCGATCAAATGCAGGTGCAGTTGGCGCACTATATTGCCGAGTGCGCCCAGGTTGAGCTTGTCGCAAGGCGCCACGGTGCGTAGCGCCGCGCTGGCCCGGTTCACTTCCTGCCAAAGGGTGTGCTGCTCGCTGGCACTCAGGTCGGTGATCTCGACCAGTCCGGCACGGCGCGGCACCAGGATCAGCCACGGATAGCGCGCGTCGTTCATCAGCCGCACGTCGCACAGCGGCAGCGACGCGACCGGGCGGGTATCCGCCGCGAGTCGGGGATCGAGCGCGAAGCCGGCCTCGCTCATGCGCCGGCCAGGTGGCGATCGAAGAAGGCCAGCGTGCGCTGCAGCGCCAGGTTCGCGCTGGCTTCGTCGTAGGGGGTGCTGCCGTCACGGTTGAAGGCGTGGTCGGCCGGGTAGGTGAAGACTTCCATCTGCGGCAGCGCCTCGCGATGCTTCGCCACCATTTCCGGCGGAATGCTGTGGTCCTTTTCGCCGAAGTGGAACATCACCGGCGCCTGCGGCGTCTCGTGCAGGAACGGCAGGTTGCGCGCGCCGTAGTAGCTCACCGAGGGCAGGCCCAGGCGCAACGCGGCGAGCAGGGCCACGGTGCCGCCCCAGCAGTAGCCGACGGTGCCGATCTTTCCGGCCGACGCGATCGACTCGGCGGCGCTGGCGACGTCCTCGAGGGCGCGCTCCAGCCCCAGTTCCGCGACCAGCTGCTTGCCCTTGTTGACGCCGACCTGGTCGTAGCCCAGTTCCACGCCGCTTTCCAGGTGATCGAAGAACGCCGGCGCGATCGCGGTATAGCCGTGTTCGGCGAAGCGGTCGGCCACGTGGCGGATGTGCGAGGTGACGCCGAAGATTTCCTGGATCACCACGATGCCGCCTTTCGGCTTGCCCTGCGGCTGGGCGAGGTAGCCGCCGATGCACTGGGTGCGGGTGGTGGGAATGTTGATGTGCTGGCCCATGGCTGGCTCCGGCGAGGGGATGGCTGAAGTCTAGCCGTGCCGGTGGCCGGGCCGCACTGCCGTATAATCGCCGGTTACTCCGCATGTTTCCGGTAGCGCCCCGCATGTCCCAGACCGCACACAAGATCGGCTTCGTCAGCCTCGGCTGCCCCAAGGCGCTGGTCGACTCCGAGCGCATCCTCACCCAGCTCAAGGTCGAGGGCTACGAAATCGTGCCCAGCTACGGCGCAGCCGATGCCGTGGTGGTGAATACCTGCGGCTTCATCGACGCGGCGGTGCAGGAGTCGCTGGACTCGATCGGCACCGCCCTGCACGAGAACGGCAAGGTGATCGTCACCGGCTGCCTGGGCAAGCGCGAGGCGCTGATCCGCGAGGCCTACCCCGACGTGCTGTCGATCAGCGGCCCGCAGGACTACGCCAGCGTGATGAGCGCGGTGCACGCCGCACTGCCGCCGCAGCGCAACCGCTTCCTGGACATCGTGCCGGATACGGGCGTCAAGCTGACCCCGAAGCACTACGCCTACCTGAAGATTTCCGAAGGCTGCAACCACCGCTGCAGCTTCTGCATCATCCCGTCGATGCGCGGCAACCTGGTGTCGCGCCCGGTCGACGAGGTGCTGCTGGAAGCCGAACGGCTGGTCAAGGGCGGCGTGAAGGAGCTGCTGGTGATCTCGCAGGACACCAGCGCCTACGGCGTCGACATGAAATATGCCGAACGCGAGTGGCGCGGCAGGTCGTACCGCACGCGCATGACCGAGCTGTGCGAGGGCCTGTCCGAACTCGGCGTGTGGACGCGGCTGCACTACGTCTACCCGTACCCTCATGTGGACGAGGTGATGCCGCTGATGGCCCAGACCCATAACGGCATGCCCAGGCTGCTGCCGTACCTCGACATTCCGTTCCAGCACGCCAGCCCGCGTATCCTCAAGCTGATGAAGCGGCCGGGCAACATCGACAAGACGCTGGAGCGCATCCAGAACTGGCGCAGGCAAGTGCCGGACCTGACCATCCGCAGCACCTTCATCGTCGGTTTCCCCGGCGAGACCGATGCGGAGTTCGAGGAACTGCTGGATTTCTTGCGCGAGGCTGAACTCGATCGCGTCGGTGCATTCGCCTATTCGCCGGTGGACGGCGCGAAGGCGAACGAGCTGCCCGATCCGGTCTCCGAGGAATTGAAGGAGGACCGCCTCGAACAGTTCATGGCGGTGCAGGCGGAAATCTCCGCGGCGAAACTGCAGCGCAAGATCGGCCGCACGATCAAGGTGCTGGTTGACGAGGCCTGTGCCGATGGCGCGGTGGCGCGTTCGGCCGCCGATGCGCCGGAGATCGACGGCAGTGTGCTGATCGCCGACGGCCAATCGCTGAAGCCGGGCCAGTTCGTCGAAGTGGTGGTCGAATCCGCCAGCGAGCACGACCTGCTCGCACGGCTGGCCCATCCGCAGCTCAAGGTGGTGTAGGCGTCCATGCGCTACGTCGCGCCGGCCCGCGGTACGGTCGACCCGACGGTGTTCGGCCGGCCGCCGCTGGCGGCGTGGCGCGAGTACGCCGACCTGCTCGAAGGTGCGGCATGGCCGTCGATCGACGAGCTCAACCGTCGCTTGCCCATAGGCATGAGCCAGCGCTTCGTGGCGCAGACGCCGGCCCTGCTGGCCGATGGCCGGCACTATGAGCAGCGCATTGCCGACTGCGGCGAGATCGCCACCCGCGCAGGCAACTGGCACGACCTGCTGAATGCGCTGGCGTGGCTGCGCCATCCGGCGTTGAAGCAGGCACTGAACCGGCGCCAGATGGCCGGGATCGCCCATATGGGACCGAAGCTGCGCTCGCGCGCGCAGTACGCACTGACCCACTTCGACGAGGCCGGCGTGATCGTCGGCCTGAGCGACCCCGCGCTGCTGGCGCTGTGGGATGCGCACGACTGGCATGGGCTGTTCTGGCGCCGGCGGCAGGCGTGGCTGGACGGCTCGATCCGGCTGGAACTGTTTGGGCATGCCCTGCTGGAGCTGGCCTTGAATCCGGGCAAGCTGCTGGTGGGCAAGGCGCTGGTGTTCCATACGAAGGGAGATGCCGGCCTGCCGGCGCGCTGTGCCGCCGCGATCGGCGCGGGCCGCGTGCTGCTCGATCCACTGGAACTGCGTCCGCTGCCGTTGTCGGGCATGCCGGGCTGGCATCCCGACAACGCCGACGAGGCCTTCCATCGCAGTGCCGTCTGCTACCAGCCGCGCCGCGCCGGACGTGAATACCCGCCGCCATCCCCGGCTTCCTGAGCGGACAGGCCGGACCTTGCCCCGGCCTGCGATCACGACTATATAAGTGACATCGGCGCGAGTCAGGGAGCACGGACATTGGACATCGCAAGGTCTCGGTGGCGCCATGGACGTCGCAATCGTTGCCTGGCGGTGATCGCCGCGGGGCTGTCGGCTGCGTTGCTGTGCGCCGGCAGCGCGCTGGCGGGAAGCAAGGGACTTGACCAGGCAACGCCGGTCCGCTTCGGCATCCTGCCGATCGGCAGTGCGGCCGAATCGCTGGAGCAGTGGCGCCCGCTGCTGGACGACCTGCAGAAGCGACTGGGGCGCCCGGTGACCACGGTATCGGTGGGCAGCTACGCCAGCCTGTCCAATGCGATCGGCGCGCAGCGGGTGGACATCGCCTTCCTCTCCGGCAAGCTGGCGGTCGAGGCAGTGACGTACCAGCACATGCAGGTATTCGCCCAGTTCGTACGCAACGACGGCGCCAAGGGCAACGTGGCCATGCTGGTGGTGCGCTCCGACAGCAGCATCCGCAATCTGGACGACCTGCTGGCCACACCGGGCAGCGGTTGGCGCTACGCCCGCAGCGAACACCTGTCGGTCACCGGTTACACCGCGCCAGAGGCTTATGTGTTCGCGCCGCACGGCCTCAATTCCGACACGTTCTTCAACAGCGTGCGGGTGGGCGACCATCAGAGCAACCTGTTGGCGGTGGTCAACCGCGAGGCGGACGTGGTCAGCAGCAACAACCCGGACATGGACCTGTTCCGCCGCAACTTCCCGCACGAGGCGGAGCAGCTCCGGGTGATCTGGCGCTCGTCCCTGATTCCTTCCGGGGTGCTGGTGATCCGTGACGGCATGCCCCGGTCGCTGCGCCAGAAGTTGACCGCGTTCCTGCTCGGCTACGGCAAGGCTCACGGCGAAAACGGTGCGCGCGAGCGAGCGAAGCTGGCCCGCGTCCCCGACCTCGGCGGATTCGCGCCGGAGGACAATCGCGTACTGGAGCCCTTCGTGGACATGCAGTACACGCTGCTGCGGCAGCAGGCCGAGCACGGCCAGTGGGTCACGCAGCAGGCACGACAGGCCCGGCTGGCGCAAATCGAGCAGGACCGTCGGCACGCCCTGCAACTGCTGTCACCGCATTAGCAGGGTGTTGAAAAGCACCCTGCTAATGCGAGCCATGGATGGCTCGCCGCAAATCAGGCACTGCAAGTGCCTGATTTGACGTAGCCGAGTACGGACATGTGCCGGACTCGGCGCGTTGAAAAAGGGCAGGATTGCCCTTTTTCAACAGCCTGTTAGTCCGCCTGGTAATCCACCGCAAGCACGGCAAATTCCGCCGGCCCGCCCGGCAGTTCGGCGGTGAACTCGTCATCGACGCGCCGCTTCAGCACCGCCCGCGCCAGCGGCGAGTCGATGCTGATCCAGCCGCGTTTCGCGTCGGTCTCGTCGGGGCCGACGATGCGGTAGCGGTGGATCTCGCCGGTGTCGGCGTTCTCCAGTTCGATGCGGGCGCCGAAGAACACCATGCTGCGGTCGCCCGGCGCGCCTTCGGCCACCTTCAGCGATGGAATCCGCTTGCTGAGGTAACGCGCGCGCCGGTCGATTTCGCCGAGCTGCTTCTTGCGGTAGGTGTACTCGGCGTTTTCCGAGCGATCGCCCTCGGCGGCGGCCGCGGCGAGCGCCTTCACCACTTCCGGACGCAGCACGTGCCACAGGTGGTCGAGTTCGGCCTTCAGCCGCTCGAAACCTTCGCGGGTGATGATCGCGGTGGAACCGGGCGAGGGCGGTCGCCAGCGACTCATGCGGGGCCGGCCAGCTGTCGCCGTTGCGCATCGATTTCGGCACGCAGCGGGTGCTCGGGCCAGGCAGCCGCGAGCCGGTCCAGCAATGCCGTCGCCTCGGCGTGTTGGTCGGCGTGTGCAGCGAGCTGGCGCGCGGCCAGCAGGCCGTAGTGCGGCGCCTGCGGATCGCGCGGCCAGTGCGCGAGATAGCCGCGGCACAGGTGGATCGCGAGCCGGCTCATGCCCAGCCGTGCGGCCAGGTCGGCCAGCTCGCCACAGGTGCGCGGGTCGTCCGGAACGAACCCGGCGTCGATGCCGCCGCATTCCTGCAGCACGCCGAGCGCCCGGCGCGGTTCGCCCTGGGCGATCAGCGCGGCGATCCAGACCTGGCCGTGCACCAGCAGGTCGTTGCGCAAGCCTTGCCGGTGCAGCAGCTCGCGATACAGCAGGTGCACGGACGCCGGTGCGGTGCGTTCCTGCAGGCGGGCGGCCAGCTGCCGAAGCGCCGCCACCGGGTCGTCGATGGCAAGCCGGCGCGCCTCGTCGAGCAGGCGGCTGTCGGCATCCTGGTTGGAGGCTGCGACGAGTTTCTCGGCCTCCGGTTCGATGCCGAAACGCTCGTGGCGCTGGTGGATCATCGCACCCATCAGGTGGAAGGCAAGCACGATCAGGTAGGTATAGGCGAAGGCAAACAGCGGCAACGCCAGCAGCCGCGGCAGCAGCGCGGTGCTGATCGAGGCAAGCACGATCAGCACGCCCAGCAGCAGGTTGATCGCCACGGGAATCAGATAGGCCGCGCCGAAGCTGCCGATCACGCGCTTCCAATTGAACGGGTTGAGTGCCAGCGCCAGGTTGCCGTCGAACGCCAGTGACATGTCGATAGCCGGCAGCGCCAGTGCAGACACGATCAGCACCGGCCACAGCAGATGCGGAAAGAACACGATGGCGATCACGCACAGCGCGACGAGCAGCAGATGGATCGCGGTCAGTCCCCAACCGCTGGCATCGTTGCCATCGCTGCCGACGTCGGGCGGATCGGCGTAGCCATGGGCCGTATGCAGCAGGCAGTCGGCGGCGTAACGCCAGGTCGCGGCCCACACCAGCGCGCTGGCCAGGGCGCCGGTCCAGGAAGGCAGCAGGCCGACGTAGTGGATCAGCGCCAGCATCACGCAGGTGGGCAGCGCGGCGCCGCGCAGCGGATAGCCGAAGCCGGCCTGCAGGCGTTGCGCGAACGGCGTGTCGGCGGCGACGACTTCGACGCGTGGCATGGAGCAGGCTCTCAGCGCTTGCCGCCGAAGATGCCGCCCAGCACGCCGCGCAGGATCTGTCGGCCGAGCTGGCTGCCCGCCGTGCGTACCATCTGCTTGCCCATCGTCTCGATCATGCCCTGGCGGCGCTTGGTGCCGAACAGCGCATCGTGCACGGCACCGCCCCAGCCCGCCTCGGCATCCTTGGCGGTGCCTTTGGCGGGGGCGTCGGCGGCCACGGTGGCCGCATCGACGGCCTTGTCGCTGGCGCGTTTGGCCAGCATCTCGGCAGCCGATTCGCGATTGACGGTGGTGTCGTACTTGCCGCCCACCGGCGAGCGCTGGCGGATGGTGGCGCGTTCGGCATCGGTGATCGCGCCGATGCGGCAGCACGGCGTGGTCACCAGGACCTGTTCCACCGGTGTCGGCACGCCGCCGTTGGCCAGGGTGGAGGCCAGCGCCTCGCCCACGGCAAGCCTGGTGATCGCCTCGGTGACGTCGAGCTTCGGGTTGGCCACGAAGGTTTCCGCCGCCGCCTTCACCGCCTTCTGGTCGCGCGGGGTGAACGCGCGCAGCGCGTGCTGGATGCGGTTGCCGAGCTGGCCGAGGATCACGCCCGGCACGTCGTCCGGATTCTGCGAACAGAAATACACGCCGACGCCCTTGGAGCGGATCAGCCGTACCACCTGTTCGACCCGCTGCTGCAGCGCCGGCGAAGCGTCGTCGAACAGCAGGTGCGCCTCGTCGAAAAAGAACACCATCTTCGGCTGGTCGAGGTCGCCCACTTCGGGCAGCTGCTCGAACAGCTCGGACAGCAGCCACAGCAGGAAGGTGGAGTACAGCCGCGGCTTCATGATCAGCTGGTCGGCGGCGAGCACGTTGATGATGCCGCGCCCGCTCATGTCCTGGCGCATCAGGTCGGCCAGTTCCAGCGCAGGCTCGCCGAAGAACTGGTCGGCGCCGTCGCCTTCGAGTTTCAGGATCGCGCGCTGGATCGCCGCGATGCTGGTGGTGCTGATCAGTCCGTACTGGGTCGAGATGGCTTTGGCGTTGTCGGCGGCATAAGTGAGCAGCGCGCGCAGGTCGGCCAGGTCGAGCAGCAGCCAGCCCTGGTCGTCGGCCGCCTTGAAGATCACCTCGAGCACGCCTTCCTGGGTGTCGTTCAGTTCGAGCACGCGGCCGAGCAGGGTGGGGCCCATTTCGCTGATGGTGGCGCGCACCGGGTGGCCGAGCTTGCCGTAGATGTCCCAGAACACCACTGGGTTCGCCTGCGCCTTCCAGTCGGTGAGCTTGAGTTTCTCCAGGCGCGCCTTGAGCTTGTCGCCCGGTTCGCCGGCGGCCATCGCCAGGCCGGCCAGGTCGCCCTTGGCGTCGGCCAGGAAACACGGCACGCCCAGTCGCGAGAAACCTTCGGCCAGCACCATCAGCGAAACGGATTTGCCGGTGCCGGTGGCGCCGGCGATCATGCCGTGGCGGTTGCCGTAATGCGGGTCGAGGCTGACGCTGGTGCTGTCGTTGCGGCCGATCAGGATCTCAGTCATGGCGTTCCGTCCGTTGCTGGTCGAGCGATTGTAGCCAAGACGGCGAGGCTGTCGTGGCGTGATGTGGCGCGTTGAGTCGAAACCCCGCGCCCGCTATGGTGGACGTTTTCCGCGGGTGAAGTTCGTGATGTCGTTGTGTCCGGTGGTTCGCTCCATGCGCCTGGTGCCGTTTGCCGTGGCGATCAGCCTGCTCGGTGCCTGTGCCAGTACCGGCGGCGGCAAACCCTCGACCCGGGTGGATGCGCTGTACAGCCAGCTCGACCTGGCCAGCAAGGGCTACGAGACCGCTCTGCAGCAATCGCGCGAAGGCAACCAGCAGGCTTCACAGCTCACCCTGACCCAGTCGCTGAATCGTCTGAAGGAAGCCTCGGCGCGCTGTGGCACGACGCCCGGCTGCGATCCGCAGCGGTTCTTCTCGGTGTTCGATCGCCTGTTGCGTCTGAAGGATGGCGATTTCGACGACGGGCAGAACCTGGGTAGCGATGTCGACCTGTCGCAGGCGGCGCTTGCCGCCGGCAATACCGGTGCGGCCAGCTTGCCGCAGGCGCAGCGCAGCGTGACCCTGCTGCACGGACAGAAGCTGTCGCAGCTGATCGCGATGAACGGCCCGGTGAAGGCGGCGCTGGAGATGTGGCTGACCCAGTGGCGCCCGCAGTTGATGGACGCCTGGGTCAATTACCAGTACCTGCGCTATCAGATGTGGCCGCAGTACGAAAAGGCGGATCTGCCCGAGGCCTTGCTGTTCGGCATCATGGCCAAGGAATCCGGCGGCAAGGTGCATGCCGTCTCGCGCTCGGGCGCGTCGGGTCCCCTGCAATTCATGTATTCCACCGGCATGCGCTTTGGCCTGGTCAGCGACAGCGGTTTCGACCTGCGCTTCGATCCGGCGGCATCGGCGCGGGCGAATGCCGAATACATCAACGAGCAGCTGCGGATCTTCAACAACAACCTCGAGCTCACCCTCGGTGCCTACAACGGCGGCGAGGGGCGCATGCGGCGCACGGTCGGCGACGATACCTCGGTGAGTTTCTACGATCCGCGCATCTACGACCAGCTGTCGCAGGAAACCCGTGACTACGTGCCGGCGGTACTTGCCGCGGCATGGTTGTTCCAGCACCCGGACAGCTACAACCTGCGTTTCCCGAAGATCGACGGCGCGCCCGGCACGGTCACCCTGCAGCGGCCAGCCTCACTGTCGGAGCTGACCGTATGCCTGGGTTCGGCCGGTGGCATGGGCGACGGCTGGTTCCGCACCCTGCGTAATCTCAATCCACGGCTTGATCCCCAGGTGACTCAGCCGGCGGGCACGCCGCTGCAATTGCCGAAGTTGCTGGAGCAGGCCTACGCGGCGCGTTGCGTCGATGGCCCGTGGCCGATTCTCGCCGGCGACCTGCATCGGGCGGTGGTGCCGGTGGTGCAGGCGCCGGTGGTGCAGGCGCCAGCGACAAAGGTGACCAGCCGCTACAAGGTGCGCCGTGGCGATACATTGATCAGCATCGTGCGCAAGCTGCATTGCTCCAGCGTGCAGGAAGTTGCCGAAATGAACGGGTTGAAGCACCACCACATCAGCATCGGGCAGACGTTGAAACTGCCGGTCTGCCGCTGAACTGTTGCCGCGGTGGCCGGGTATCAGGCGACCGCGCTTTCCTGCACCCAGCTGTTGGCGGTACCGCCTCCGCCGTGCACTTCCTTCAGTTCGCGCAGCAGCTGCATCAGCTGGCGGTGCTGCGGCTGCAGGCTGGCATGCGGGGAGTTCTTGGTTTCGTGGTAGGCCACGGCCAGCCATAGCGCGATGCCGCGCAACGCCACTTCGGCGTTGTTCGAGCAGGCGCGCTCGTAACCCGCCTCGGTGCCCTGGCCCCAGGGCAGGTAGCGCGCTTCCGGCGCGGTGCCGTACAGGTGCGGGAAATCGCTGCGCGAGGCCTGCCCGATCTCGCGCAAGGTCAGCGTGCTCAGGCGTTCGCGGTTGCGCTTGGGCAACGCCCGCACGCTGCGTTCGATGTCGCGGAATTGGCGGCCAAGCTGGCGCGCGCGCATCATCACAAGGAGTGGCGTGAGTATTTGCATGAGACCCCCTCGGCGCTGGAATGCGACGGCGCGCAAGACGCGCGGCGAAGTCACGAGCGTAGCGAAGCGAGCATCGGAATAGCGCCTAGGGCGTCACAAAATGACCTTCCGCGTCAGTTCCCGGGATGGGTGGAAGTACGGATTCTCAGCCGCGCCCAAGCCGTTGGCCCACCAGCACGGCCTGTTGTGGTTGCAGGGCGTCCAGCTCGGCCGCGCCCTCAGGCAGCAGCAGGATCACGGTGGAGCCCATGTTGAAGCGCGCCATCTCGGCAAAGCGCTCCAGCGTGATGTTCTGGCCGGCGAACGACTTGCGCCGGATCGACGACGCGTACGGCGGGATCACCAGGCCGTCCCACACCGTGGCCACTGACGAAACCAGGATCGCGCCCACCATCACCACCACGAACGGGCCGTGTTCGCCCTCGAAGTGGCAGACCAGCCGTTCGTTGCGCGCGAACAGCCGCGGGATCGCCTCGACCGCGAACGGCGCCACGCTGAAGATGCGGCCGGGCACGTGCACGGTTTCCATCAGCGTGCCTTTCAGCGGCATGTGCACGCGGTGGTAGTCGCGCGGCGACAGGTAGACGGTGGCGAAGCGGCCGTTGCGGTACGGCGCGGCGGCAGCCGCGTCACCGCCGAGCAATTCGGCGGCGGTGTATTCCTGCCCCTTCGCCTGGAAGATGCGGCCGTCGACGATCGTGCCGGCCTGGCTGATGCGGCCGTCAGCCGGCGAGAGCAGGGTGGTCGGGTCGGCGTCGGCCTGGCGTGCGCCGGGTTTCAGCTTGCGCGTGAAGAACGCATTGAAATGCTGGTAGGTCAGCGGATCGGGCTGCGCTGCCTCGGCCATGTTGACGTTGTAGTTGCGCACGATGGTGGCGATCAGCCAGTTCTTCCACGGCGCGAAGGTCCAGCGCGTGGCCCAGTAGACCACCCGCGACAGGGCGCGGTGCGGCAGGATGTACTGCAGGAATACGTTGAAAGTCATCCGCCCAGTATACGGGGTGGGCGCCGCTGCAGGCCTTATAATGGCCGGCCAATCCGCCGCACCCTGGATCGCCGTGACCGCCGAGCTCGCCACCATCATCGACTTCATCCGTTATGGCGCCAGCCGCTTCTCGGCCGCCGGGCTGACTTTCGGCCACAGCCACGACAACCCGATCGACGAGGCCACCCATCTCGTGCTGGCCAGCCTGCACCTGCCGCCGGACATCCCGCCGGCGTACGGCGCCGGCCGGCTCACCACGACCGAGCGCGCGAACGTGCTGGCGCTGATCGAGCGCCGCGTCGGCGAGCGCTTGCCGGTGGCTTACCTGGTCGGTGAAACCTGGTTTGCCGGGCTGAAGTTCAAGAGCGACCGCCGCGCGCTGGTGCCGCGTTCGCCGATCGCCGAGCTGATCGAGTCGGGCTTCGCGCCGTGGCTGGACGAGCGCCGCATCGGGCGCGCGCTGGACCTGTGCACCGGCTCGGGTTGCATCGGCATCGCGATGGCCGAGTACAACCCGGACTGGCAGGTCGACATCGTCGACATCAGCGGCGAGGCGCTGTCGCTGGCGCGCGAGAACATCGTGTTCCAGCACGTGGAGGGCCGCGTCGAGGCGATCCAGTCCGACCTGTTCGCCGGCGTGGTCGGGCGCAAGTACGACCTGATCGTCTCCAACCCGCCGTACGTCACCGAGGACGAATACGCCGCGCTGCCCGGCGAATACGCGCACGAGCCGAAACTGGGCCTCACCTCCGGCGCCGATGGCCTGGACCTGTGCCTGCGCATGCTGGATGAGGCCGCCGGCCATCTCACCGACGACGGCCTGCTGATCGTCGAGGTGGGCGAGAGCGAACACGCGCTGGCCGCGTTGCTGCCGCAAGTGCCGTTCATCTGGATCGAGTTCAAGGTCGGTCCGATGGGCATATTTGCGCTGGAGCGGCGTGACCTGGTCGAGCATGCCGCGGCGATCCGTGCGGCGGCTGCGGCGCGTCGTCCGGGCTGAGCGATGGAGCTGGTCACGGCGCGTTTGCGGCTCGATGCACTGCGTCCCGGGGACGCCGAGGCGCTGTTCGCGTATCGCGCCGATCCGGTGGTGACCCGGTTCCAGGGCTGGTGCCCGGCGGATCTCGCCGAAGTGCGCGGGTTCATCGAAGCGCAACCGTCGGAGCCGAAGCCTGTCGGCTGGTTCCAGCGCGCGATCCGCCTGCGCGGCGAGAACGGCTTGATCGGCGATCTCGGTGTGAGCCTGCCGGAAGATGCCGAGGGCCCGGTGGAATTCGGGGTCAGCATCGCGCCGGCCCATCAGGGCAAGGGCTACGCCAGCGAGGCCGTGCGCGCCGTGTTCGATCAGGTGTTCGGCCCGTTCGGCCTGCATCGCATCCATGCCTCGGTCGACCCGCGCAACCTCGCCAGCATGGCCATGCTGCGCGGCCTGGGCATGCGCCAGGAGGCGCATCATCGCGAGAGCCTGTGGTTGCGCGGCGAGTGGGCCGACGACGTGATCTTCGCCATGTTGCAGCCGGAATGGCGGGCAGCGCAGCGCCATCGCGGTTAAGCTGTGGCGATTACCCAATAGACGTCCAAACCCCGTGTCCAGCAATTCCTTCGGCAAACTGTTCACCGTCACCACCTTCGGCGAAAGCCACGGGCCGGCGATCGGCTGCGTGATCGACGGCTGCCCGCCGGGACTGGCGATCAGCACCGAGGAATTCCGCAGCGACCTCGATCGTCGCGCCACCGGGCGCAGCCGCTACACCTCGCAGCGGCATGAGGCCGACGAGGTGGAGATCCTTTCAGGCGTATACGAGGGCAGGACCACCGGCACGCCGATCGCGCTGCTGATCCGCAACACCGACCAGCGCAGCAAGGACTACGGCGACATCTCGTCGAGCTTCCGCCCCGGCCACGCCGACTACACCTACTGGCAGAAGTACGGCATCCGCGATCCGCGCGGCGGCGGGCGTTCCTCGGCGCGCGAGACCACCATGCGCGTGGCTGCCGCGGTGGTCGCCAAGAAGTGGCTGGCCGAGCATCACGGCGTGCGCGTGCGCGGTTACCTGGCGCAGATCGGCGACGTCGTGCCGAATGCGTTCGGCTGGGACGCGGTGGAGCAGAACCCGTTCTTCTGGCCCGATGCGGCCCAGGTGCCGGTGCTGGAGAGCTACATCAACGCGCTGCGCAAGTCCGGCGACTCGGTCGGCGCGCGCGTCAACGTGGTCGCCGACGGCGTGCCGCCGGGTTGGGGCGAGCCGATCTACGGCAAGCTCGATGGCGACCTGGCCAGCGCGCTGATGTCGATCAACGCGGTCAAGGGCGTGGAGATCGGCGACGGCTTCGCCGCGGTCGCCCAGCGCGGCAGCGAGCACCGCGACGAGATGAGCATGGACGGCTTTGCGTCCAATCACGCCGGCGGCATTCTCGGCGGCATCAGCAGCGGCCAGCCGGTGGTCGCCTCGATCGCGTTGAAGCCTACTTCCAGCATCCTGATCCCCGGCCACAGCGTGAACCTCGCCGGCGAGCCGGTCGAGGTGGTGACCAAGGGCCGCCACGATCCCTGCGTCGGCATCCGCGCCACTCCGATCGCCGAGGCGATGGTGGCGCTGGTGCTGATCGATCACGCGCTGCGCCACCGCGCCCAGTGCGGCGACGTGGGTGCGGTGGCGCCACGTATCCCGTGACAGATTGCACACCACCGCCGGAACAGGTCCATGACTGACAAGCCACGCGTCTGGGTTTCCCGCCCCACCTTCCCGGGAATCATTGCCCGGCTGGATCCGCACTTCGAGGTGACGGTCGAGCCGGAGGAGCGCAAGTTCAGCCCGTCCGAACTGGCGGCGAAGCTGGCCGGGCAGGACGCCGTGATCGTGGGTCTGAAGGAGCGCATCGGCGCTGCGGAAATTGCCCATGCGACGCGACTGCGCATCGTCGCCAACCTCGGCGTCGGTTACGACAACCTCGACCTGGATGCGCTCAGCGCGGCCGGCATCGCTGCCTCGAACACCGCCGACGTGCTCAACGAGAGCGTGGCCGACTACGCCTGGGCGCTGATGCTTGGTGCCGCGCGGCGGATGAGCGCGGCCGAGCGCTGGCTGCGCGCCGGCCACTGGCATGGCAGTGAATTCACGGCATGGCTGGGCACCGACGTGCGTGGCCGCACGCTGGGCATCCTTGGCATGGGCCGCATTGGCCAGGCGATCGCGCATCGTGCGGTCGGCTTCGGCATGCCGGTGCTGTACCACAACCGTTCGCCACTGCCCGAGGAGGCCGAGCGCGCCTGCAACGCGCGCTTCGTCGACAAACAGCGGCTGCTGCGCGAGTCCGACTTCCTGATGCTGACGCTGCCACTGACGGTACAGACCCGGCATGCGATCGGCGCGCCCGAGCTGGCGCTGATGAAGCCGACCGCGATACTGGTGAACGTGGCCCGCGGTGGCATCGTGGACGACAAGGCGCTGGCCACGGCCTTGCGCGAGCGACGGCTGGCCGGGGCCGCGCTGGACGTGTTCGAAGGCGAGCCGGCGGTGTATCCGGATCTGCTCGAACTGGACAACGTCGTGCTCAGCCCGCACATCGCCAGCGCCAGCACCGAAACCCGCCGCGCGATGACCGCGCTGGCGGTCGACAATGTGCTGGCGTTGTTCGGCCATGGCCCGCATGCGGGGCGGCCGCCGACCATCCTCAACCCCCACGTGCTGGACAAGTGACCGGCGCAGCCATCCATCCCTGAGCAGACAACCCCCATGAGTCAGAAAAGCAGTTACAAGGTCGCCATGGTCGGCGCCACCGGCGCGGTCGGCGAAACCGTGCTGGCGATTCTCGCCGAGCGCGAGTTCCCGATCAGCGAGCTGGTGCCGCTGGCGAGCGAGCGGTCGGCCGGTGGCAAGGTCAGCTTCGCTGGCAAGGACATCACCGTGCAGTTGCTGGACACCTACGATTTCGCCGGCGTGGACATAGCGTTCTTCTCGGCCGGCGGCTCGGTCAGCCGGGAGTACGCGCCGCGCGCGGCGGCAGCCGGTGCGGTGGTGATCGACAACACTTCGGAGTTCCGCTACCAGGACGACATCCCGCTGGTGATCAGCGAGGTCAATCCGCACGCGATCGCCCAGTACACCAGCCGCGGCATCATCGCCAACCCGAACTGCTCGACCATGCAGATGCTGGTGGCGCTGGCGCCGATCCACCGCGCGGTGCAGATCGAGCGGATCAACGTGGCCACCTACCAGTCGGTTTCCGGTGCCGGCCGCAGCGGCATGGAAGAGCTGGGCCGGGAAACCGCGGCCTTGCTGAACTTCCAAAGCGTGGAGCCGGGCAAGAAATTCCCGGCCCAGATCGCGTTCAATGTGATCCCGCAGATCGACGATTTCCAGCCGAACGGCTACACCAAGGAGGAAATGAAGCTGGTGTGGGAGACCCGCAAGATTCTGGAAGACGAGTCGATCCAGGTGAACCCGACCGCGGTGCGCGTGCCGGTGTTCTATGGCCATTCCGAGGCAGTGCACATCGAGACCAGCGAGAAGATCACCGCCGAACAGGCCCGCGAACTGCTGCGGCAGGCGCCGGGCGTGGTGCTGGTGGACGAGCGCAAGCCGGGCGGCTATCCGACCCCGGTGGGCGAGGCGGCCGGCACCGATGCGGTGTACGTGGGGCGCATCCGCGAGGACATCTCGCACGAGCGCGGGCTGGATCTGTGGATCGTCTCGGACAATATCCGCAAGGGCGCGGCGCTGAATGCGGTGCAGATCGCCGAATTGTTGATCGAGGATTATCTCTAAGATGCGTTTGACGCAACTCGTTGTCATCATTGGGTTTATGATTATTTCGACGGCTTGGGCCAGTGACCAGGTGACATCGCCGTCGGCGGCTGCAACGGTGAAATCACCGGCGACCACCCAGCGGCAGCTGGTCAGCCACCAGGCCGAGGTGAAACGGCTGGAGCGGGACCTCAGTCGGCAGGAATCGGACAGCAAGCGGGCCAGTGAGCGTCTGCAGCAGCAGGATCAGGCCATCGCCGAGCTGCAAAAGCAGCTGCATGAACTGCAGGTCAGGTCGGCCTCGGACTCGCGTTAGAAAGTATCGCTGCGGTGAGAACACACCGCAGCAATGTACTGCAAGTATTCGCCGCAGCTATTGTTGATTGGCCTGCATATAACTAAAGTGGCACCTCGTTTGGGGCCGTGGTCGCCATTGCGGCAACGCCATAAATAAATAAGAGTTGCGCCAGGATCGTTCGGGGGAACACGCAATGAATCGTTCGTTGAAATTGTCGATGCTGATCGCGCTGGCACTGGGCGGCAGCCAGGTCATGGCCATGGAACTTGGTCAGATCCAGGTCAAGTCGGCGCTGGGACAACCGCTGCTGGCCGAGATTCCCCTGCATCCCGATAGCCCGGCGGAGTTGCAAGGGCTCACCGTCCAGCTGGCCTCCAGCGAGGAGTTTGCTCGCGCCGGCGTCGTCGGCGGGCGCACCTCGATCCCGCTGCAATTCAGCGTGGCGAATGCCGGTGCCGGTCATCCGGTCATCCGCATCACCAGCAGCACGCCGGTGGACGATCCTTTCCTCGACCTCCTGATCGAAGTGAACGGCAAGGCCGGCAAGAGCGTGCGCGAGTACGCCATCCTGCTCGACCCACCGAATGCGCCGGCGGCAGCTGCCGTCGCGGCTGCG
>DATCUT010000175.1:0-23608 GCA_036561785.1 Rhodanobacter sp. | reverse complement strand
AGCAGCCGCGCCCGATGCCCGCACCGATGCAGCGCGAGCCGGTGTCGCAACCTCGTCCGCAACCGCAGTACCAACCGCCGCAGCGCACTGCGCCGCAGCAACCGCGCGCCGAAGCGCCACGGCCGCAGCGCAGCGAATCGCGGCCGTCCAACCGCAAGCAGGTGCGGGAGGACCAGGGGCAGCACTAAGGCGAGAGCCTGACCCCACCCCAGCCCTCCCCTGCGCGCAGGGGAGGGCTGGGTGGGGTAAAGCTCTACAATGCGCGGATGCCCACGCCCGATTCCCCCGACCACACCGCCCCCGAATACATGCGCCGCATCCGCAGCTTCGTGCTGCGCGAAGGACGCATGACGCCGGCGCAGCAGCGCGCGTTCGACACGCTGTGGTCGCACTTCGGCATCGACTACCAGGGCACGCCGCACGACTTCGCGGCGAGCTTCGGCCGATCGGCACCACTGGTGCTGGAGATCGGCTTCGGCAACGGCGAGGCGCTGGCCTGGGCCAGCGAGCACGACCAGGCGCGCGACTTCATCGGCGTCGAAGTGCACGGCCCCGGCGTGGGCCGGCTGATGAATGCGCTGGCCGCACGCGACGCCGGCAACGTGCGGCTGTACAAGCACGACGCGGTGGAAGTGCTGCAACACGAGATCGCCCCTGCCGCCTTGTCCGAAGCGCGCATCTGGTTCCCCGATCCGTGGCACAAGAAGCGCCACAACAAGCGCCGCCTGATCCAGCCCGAGTTCGCTGCCCTGCTCGCCTCGCGCATGGCTCCGAACGGCCTGCTGCACCTGGCCACCGACTGGCAGCCCTACGCCGAGCACATGCTCGAAGTGATGGAGGCCGCCCCCGCCTGGCGCAACCAGCTCGGTCCCGGGCAGTACGCCGAGAAGCCGGAGTGGCGCATCGAGACGCACTTCGAGCGGCGCGGGTTGAAGCTGGGGCATGGGGTGTGGGATTTGCTTTACCGCAGGACTTGAGCGAAGAGCGACCCCACCCCAACCCTCCCCTACTTCGCAGGTGAGGGCAAGGTCACACAGCCGGTTTTGCCCCTCCCCCTGCTGGCAGGGGGAGGAGCAAAAAGCTGCAAGCTTTCTCCCTCCCCTGCTCGCAGGGGATGGTTGGGAGGGGTTGCTCTTGGCCTGCGGTTCACCAGCAATCGCACCACCCCGCTTATACTCACGGCATCCACCCAGGGACGAATCGTCGCAGCGTGAAGCTTCCACTGCCCCATCGTATCCACCGCAGCCGGCTGCTCCGCAGGGACGTCAGCTAATGGCACTCTCGCTCACCCCCGAAATGATCCTGGTACTCGGGCTGGTGGGCTTCACCATGCTGATGCTGGTGCTGGAGTGGATCCGCGCCGACATGGTGGCGCTGCTGGTGGTGGTGGTGATCGGGCTGACCGGGCTGATCCCGTCCGAGCGCGTGTTCAACGGCTTCGCCGGCAACGCGGTGATCGCGATCATCGCGATCATGATCATGGGCGAGGGGCTGGACCGTGCCGGCGTGCTCAATGCCACCGCACATTTCGTGGTGCGCATGTCGCGCGGCGCGGAATCGCGCCTGGGCGTGGTGATCAACCTGGTCGCCAGCCTGTTCAGTTCGGTGATCCCCAGCCAGGCGCTGGCCGCGCTGATGATCCCGGTCAGCAGCCGGCTGGCCGCGCGCACCGGCGTGCCGTTGTCGAAGCTGCTGCTGCCGATGGCGTTCTGCATCCTCACCGCCACCAACACCACGCTGATCGCCAACTCCTCGCTGATCGTGCTGAACGACCTGATCGCCAGCGCCAACGCCAACCTGCTGCCGGGCGCGCACACCATCCCCAAGTTCGGCCTGTTCAGCGTGACACCGATCGGGCTGGCGCTGGCGCTGGTCGGCGTGGGCTACTTTTACTTCTTCGGCCGCAAGCTGCTGCCCGGGCACGAGGACGAGCGACTGAAGGTGACACCGGGTCGCACCGAAAGCTATTTCGCCGAAACCTACGGTATCAGCGGCGAGACGGCCGAGCTCACCGTCACCGCGGAAAGCCCGCTGGTCGGCATGAGCATCGGCGAGGTCGAGCAACTGCACGAAGCGCCGCTGATCCTGGCGATCAAGAGCGGCAACGACGCGCGCATGGCGCCACCGGCCGATCACGTGATCTGGGTCGGCTCGGTGCTGGGCGTGTTCGGCCCACGCGAGCAACTGGCGCAGTTCGCCAACAACCAGCTGTGCCGGCTGTCCTCGCGCATGCGCCAGCTTGGCGAGCTGTTCAACCCCACCCGCGCCGGCATTTCCGAAGTGGTGATCCCGCCAGTGTCGCGCTTCATCAAGCACACCGTAGCCGAGCTGCGCCTGCGCAAGCGCTTCGGCATCTCGGTGCTGGCGGTGACCCGCGGCGAACACGTGTTCCGCGACGACGTACGCGCGGTCAGCCTGCGCGCCGGCGACACCGTGGTGCTGCACAGCAACTGGCGCGACCTCGCGCTGGCCGCGGAAGACAAGGACCTGGTGGTCGTCACCGACATCCCGAAGGAGCATCAGCGCCCCGGCAAGATCTGGCAGGCGGTGGGCTTCTTCCTGATGGCCCAGTGTCTGGCGTTGTTCACCAACCTCGACCTGGCGGTCGCGATGATGACCGGCGCCATCGCCATGCTGCTGACCGGCGTGCTGAACATGGACGAGGCATACAAGGCGGTGAACTGGAAAACCGTCTTCGTGATCGCCTGCCTGATCCCGCTGGGCTGGTCGATGGACGCCACCGGCACCGCCGCGTGGCTGGCGCAACAGGTGCTGCACTACCTGGGCAACTCCTCGCCCTACCTGCTGCAACTGGTACTGGCGGTGCTCACCCTGCTGTTCTCGCAGGTGATGTCCAACGTCGGCGCCACCGTGATGATGGTGCCGATCGCGATCAGCGTGGCCATCGCCACCGGCGGCAATCCGTCGGCCTACGCGCTGATCGTGGCGGTGTCCTCCTCCAACACCTTCCTGCTCAGCTCCGGCCACCCCGCGCTGATGATGGTCACGGGTCCCGGCGGCTACAAGGGCAAGGACTTCCTGCGCGTGGGCCTGCCGCTGACCTTCCTGGTCCTCGTCGTCACCCTGCTCGCGATCAACTTGATGTTCCGTTGAAGCGAAGAGCGACCCCTCACCTATAAGGACTCCTTTCAGTCGCCCAACCCTCCCCTGCTTTGCAGGGGAGGGAGCAAGGCATGCGGCTTCAGTTCGGTTCCTCCCCCTGCGCAGCAGGGGAAGGTCAGGAGGGGGCAAGGCTTTTGATCCCGGCTTGCCCGCTATCATTCACGGTTTACCACATAAACCAGGAACACCCCGATGCCCCCGCTCCCCTGCTTCAAGGCCTATGACATTCGCGGGCGCGTGCCCGACGAACTTGACGAAACATTGGCGCGCAGGATCGGCCTGGGCATGGCCGGCCTGCTCGGCCCGGGGCCAGTAGTAGTGGGACGTGACGTACGCCTGAGCAGCCCCGCACTGCAGGCAGCGTTGACCGAAGGCTTTCAGGCGGCCGGACGCGAGGTGATCGACATCGGCATGGGCGGCACCGAGGAAGTCTATTTCCAGACCGACCATCTCCGCGCAGCCGGCGGCGTGATGGTCACGGCCAGCCACAACCCGATGGACTACAACGGCATGAAGCTGGTGCGCGAGGGCTCCCGGCCGATCAGCGGCGACAGCGGACTGTTCGCGATCCGCGATTTCGCCGCCAGCCACGACGCGCCGATCCCGACCGCCACCGCCACGCCGCGTGTGATGACGGACAAGTCCGCCTACATCGCGCACCTGCTTGGCTACGTCGATCGCGACCGGCTGCAGCCGCTGAAGATCGTGGTCAACGCCGGCAACGGCGGCGCCGGCCTCGTGGTCGACCAGCTCGCCCCGCACCTGCCGTTCCGGTTCATCCGCATCCAGCACGAAGCGGACGGCCATTTCCCCAACGGCATACCCAACCCGCTGCTGCCCGAATGCCGCGCCGCCACCGCCGACGCAGTGCGCGCGCATGGCGCCGACTTCGGCGTGGCCTGGGACGGCGACTTCGACCGCTGCTTCTTCTTCGACGCCGACGGCCGCTTCATCGAGGGCTACTACCTGGTCGGCCTGCTGGCCAGGGCGCTGCTGGCGCGGCACCCGGGCGGCAAGATCATCCACGACCCGCGGCTTGTCTGGAACACCATCGAGATGGTGCGCGAAGCCGGCGGCATCCCGGTGCTGAGCAAGACCGGCCACGCCTTCATCAAGGAACGCATGCGCGCCGAGAATGCCATCTACGGCGGCGAGATGAGCGCCCACCATTACTTCCGCGACTTCGCCTACTGCGACTCCGGCATGATCCCGTGGTTGCTGATCGCCGACCTGATCTCGGCCAGCGGACTGTCGCTGGCCGAGATGGTGGAAGACCGCATGCGCGCCTTCCCGTGCAGCGGCGAAATCAACTTCAAGGTCGCCGACGCCCGCGCCGCCACCGAACGCGTGCTGGCGCACTACGCCCACCTCGCCCCCGCACTCGACCACACCGACGGCATCAGCGCCGACTTCGGCCACTGGCGCTTCAACCTGCGCAGCTCCAACACCGAACCGCTGCTGCGGCTCAACGTGGAGTCGCGCGGCGACAGCGCATTGATGCAGGAACGCACGGCCGAGATCGCGGCGTTGATCGAGGGCTGAGGCGAGTCAAGAGCCCCCCTCACCTAAAGGACTCCCTTCGGTCGCCCAACCCTCCCCTGCCCTGCAGGGGAGGGAGCAAAGTTTGCGGGAGCACGGCGCGCTATATGCAATCCACGCCGGCCCATTAGACTGGCGACCACCCGGGGGAAGTCAGACAGGCTCATGCAGATACCTACGTTGCCATCCACGAAAATCGCGGTTGTCGGGCTCGGCTATGTGGGACTGCCGCTGGCGGTGGAATTCGGCAGGCAGTTCGATACCACCGGCTTCGACATCAGCAGCGAGCGCGTCGACGAGCTGCG
The DNA here is from genome assembly GCA_036561785.1 of Rhodanobacter sp. Lineage (GTDB taxonomy): Bacteria > Pseudomonadota > Gammaproteobacteria > Xanthomonadales > Rhodanobacteraceae > Rhodanobacter. The sequence continues at coordinate 18,641 of DATCUT010000175.1, read as the reverse complement.
CGCGGGGCGCGACCACACGCAGGAAACCCCGCCGGAGGAACTGGCTGCTGCCAGCCAGCTGCGCTTCACCACCGACATCGACGACCTCGCCGGGTGCAACGTCTTCATCGTCACCGTTCCCACCCCGGTCGACGAAGCGAACCGGCCGGACATGCATCCGCTGGAAAGCGCCAGCGCCAGCATCGGCACGGTACTCAAGCGTGGCGACATCGTGATCTACGAATCCACCGTCTACCCCGGCACCACCGAGGAGATCTGCGTGCCGGTGCTGGAACGGGTCTCGGGGATGCGCTTCAACCACGATTTCAGCTGCGGCTACAGCCCGGAGCGGATCAATCCCGGCGACAAGCAGCACCGGCTGCCCACGATCACCAAGATCACCTCCGGCTCCACGCCCGAAACCGCCGACTTCGTCGACGCGCTGTACCGCCGCATCATCACCGCGGGCACGCACAAGGCGTCCAGCATCAAGGTGGCCGAGGCGGCCAAGGTCATCGAGAACACCCAGCGCGACGTCAACATCGCGCTGGTCAACGAGCTGGCGATGATCTTCAACACCATGGGCATCGACACCCAGGACGTGCTGGACGCCGCCGCCACCAAGTGGAACTTCCTGCCGTTCAAGCCCGGCCTGGTCGGCGGCCACTGCATCGGCGTGGACCCGTACTACCTCACGCACAAGGCCACCATCCTCGGCTACCACCCCGAGCTGATCCTCGCCGCGCGCCGCATCAACAGCCGCATGGGGCTGTACGTGGCGCACCAGGTGATCCGCCTGATGGCGAACAAGCGCATCCACGTGGTCGGCTCGCGCATCCTGATGCTGGGCCTGGCCTTCAAGGAAAACTGCCCCGACCTGCGCAACACCCGTGTGGTGGAAATCGTCCGCGAACTCGAAGCCACGCACGCCCAGGTGGACGTGTACGACCCCTGGGCCGATCCGCTCGAGGCCCGGCAGAAGCTCGGCGTCACCCTGGTCGATACGCCCGCCGAACACGCTTACGACGCCATCGTGCTGGCCGTGGCGCACCGGGACTTCCTCGGCCGCGGCGACGCAGACATCCGCCGCTACGGCCGCGAGAACTGCGCCGTGTTCGACATCAAGAGTCTGCTGCCCATTGCCGCTGTCGACGGACGACTGTAGGGCCAACCCGCTGCATCCTGCACGGTCGGCTTGAATGGGGAGGCGTGCTTGCGGTCATCCACTCGCATCATGCTTCCTGCGCCAGCCTTACCTCGCCTGCTTCCACCTGCACCGCCACCGCGCGCAGATGTTCGCCGCGGCACGGGCCGGCGATGCACAAGCCATCGTCCCGATTGAAGGTGGCGCCGTGCACGGCGCAGATCAGGGTGTCGTTCTTCAGCAGGAATTTGCCCGGGGCATAGTCGAGGCGACGGCCCGCGTGCGGGCAGACGTTGAGGTAGCTGCGCACCTGGTCGCCGCGGCGCAGCAGGATCAGGCTTTCGTCGCCGTCGGCCAGGCTGGCATCGACGGCGGTGGCGCCGCCGTCGGGGATCTCGTCCAGCCGGCACAGCGACTGCCGGTCCAGCGATTCGACGGGGGTAAATGTATCCATCGGCACTTGCCTCGTAGGCCGGATGGCCCCATGGTTGTGGCGTAAGTCGTTGATTTTACCACACGGATTTTTAACACATGTATTTCGCCATGCCTTCCATGCGTCGTCCCCGCCATCCGCTGGCCCGTGCCCTGTCGCTGCTGCTCGGCGTGGCGGTGCTTGGCGTGCTGCTGGTGTTCGGGCTGGTGGTGGCCGGCGTGCTGCTGGTCGGCGGCGTCGTGCTGCTGGCCGTGCGCCAGTGGAAGCAGGGCCGCGCGCCGGCGAAGCCGACGGCGCCCAACGCACAGCCGGCCGTGCTGGAAGGCGAGTTCGTGGTGATCCGCCAGGGGCGCCCCGTCGCGCACTGATCGCGTTTTTCGGCAACCCGCTGCGGACAACCGGTACGGACGCGCGGATAATGCGCCGTCCCCACACGATCCACCCCCATGTCCGACATCCCTGCCTCCGTCGCGGTCGAAACGCCGCGCAGCCTGACTGATCCCCGCTTCCTGATCCCGCTGGCGCTGCTCGCGCTGTACGTGATCTGGGGTTCGACCTACCTGGGTATCCGTTTCGCGCTGGAAAGCTACCCGCCGTTCCTGCTCGCCGGCGTGCGTTTCCTGTGCGCCGGCGTGGTGCTGTACGGCTTTCTGCGCTTGCGCGGGGTCGCCCCGCCGACGCCACTGCAGTGGCGCAACGCCGCGTTCACCAGCGTGTTTCTGCTTGGCCTCGGCAACGGCCTGGTGTGTTTTGCCGAACAGCAAGTGAGCTCAGGCATCGCCGCCGTGGCGGTGGCCAGCATGCCGCTGTTCGCCGCGCTGTTCACCGGCATGTACGGCGAGTGGCCGAACCGGCACGAAAGCGTCGGCCTGGTGGTCGGCTTTGCCGGCGTGATCGTGCTGAACCTCGGCAGCAGCCTGTCCGGCTCTCGGCTGGGCGCGCTGGCGCTGCTGGCTGCGGCCGCCGCATGGGCCTTCGGATCGGCGTGGAGCCGACGCCGCGAAATGCCGCCCGGCCCGATGAACACCGCGGCGCAGATGATCTGCGGGAGCATCGCACTGCTCGGCTTCGCCCTGCTCAGCGGCGAGCAGCTGCCGGCGCATCCAAGCCTGCGTTCCACATTGGCGATCGCCTATCTGGCGGTGTTCGGTTCGATCATCGCGTTCAGCGCGTACCTGTACGTGCTCAAGCGCACGCGGCCCGCACTGGCCACCAGCTACGCCTATGTGAACCCGCCGGTAGCGGTGCTGTTCGGCGTACTGCTGGCCGGCGAGCACGTGGGGCCCTACGACCTCGCCGGCATGGCGATCATCCTGTTCGGCGTGGCGGTCATCACGCTGGCGAAGCGGCGGCGGTAGGTCAGAAGCCTTACCCCCTCACCTAAAGGACTCCCTGCGGTCGCCAACCTCCCCCTGCAAGCAGGGGGAGGAGCAGAGCGGCTTCGCTCCCTCCCCTGCTTGCAGGAGAGGGCTGGGGTGGGGTCGCTCTTCGTCGCAAAGTCAAAAGCCACCCCCATCCAACCTCCCCTGGCCTTGCAGGGGCAAACGTGGCGGCGCCTGGCGGCGCGGTTTCACTCCAATGGAGCGGGGTCGACCATGGTCGGCTTGCCTGCGTATCCACTGTGGCGCGACGATGTCGCGATCACCGGCGGAGGCAGCATGAACGCAAGGCAGGACGGATGGATGGCGCGCGCGGCGTTGCGCAGCGCGGCGTGGGCAGAGCGCTGGTTTCCGGATGCGTGGGTGTTTGCCGCGCTGGGCGTGGTGGTGGTGGCGCTGGCGGCCTTCAGCTTTGGCGCCACGCCGACGGCGACGGTCAACGCGTTCGGCGACGGCTTCTGGAGCCTGATCCCGTTCACCATGCAGATGGCGTTCGTGGTGATCGGCGGCTACGTACTGGCCACTGCGCCGGTGGTGGCGCGCTTCATCGACCTGCTGGCGCGCGCGCCACGCACGGGGCGCGGCGCAATCGTGTACATCGCGCTGGTCAGCATGCTGGCGTCGCTGCTCAGCTGGGGTTTCTCGCTGGTGTTCGGCGGGCTGCTGGTGCGTGCGCTGGCGCGGCGTAATGATCTGCGCATGGATTACCGCGCAGCCGGAGCGGCGGCGTATCTCGGCCTGGGCGCGATCTGGGCGATGGGCCTGTCGTCATCGGCGGCGCAGCTGCAGGCGAACCCGGCCAGCATGCCGCCCGGGCTGCTGGCGATCACCGGCGTGCTGCCTTTCAGCCAGACCATCTTCCTGTGGCAGTCGATCGTGCTGACCGCGGTGCTGATCGTGGTGTCGTTGCTGATCTGCTGGACCACCGCGCCATCGGATGCCAACGCGCGCACCTCGAAGGATTTCGACATCAGCGAAACCTCGACGCCGGCGCTGCCGCCGCGCATGCGCCCAGGCGAGTGGCTGGAATACAGCCCGCTGCTGTCGCTGGCGATCGGCCTGCTGGGCCTGGGCTGGCTCGGCCACGAGTTCGCCAGCAAGCCGGCGGTCACCGCGATCGCGAACCTCAATACCTACAACTTCCTGTTCCTCACCCTGGGCATTCTGCTGCACTGGCGCCCGCGCAGCTTCCTCGATGCGGTGAGCCGCGCGGTGCCGAGCACCTCCGGCGTGCTCATCCAGTTTCCGCTGTACGGCGGCATCGCCGCACTGCTCACCCACGTGCCCGGCGCCGATGGCGCCACCCTGGCGCACCGGCTGTCGAACCTGTTCGTGCAGGTGGCCGGCACCGAGAGCTTCCCCGCGGTGATGGGCGCGTACTCGGCGGTGCTGGGCTTCTTCGTGCCGTCCGGCGGCGGCAAGTGGCTGGTCGAGGCGCCGTACGTGATGCAGGCGGCGAACGACCTGCACGTGCACCTGGGCTGGGCGGTGCAGGTGTACAACGCGGCCGAGGCGCTGCCGAACCTGATCAATCCGTTCTGGATGCTGCCCCTGCTCGGCGTGCTGGGACTGAAGGCGCGCGATGTGGTCGGCTACACCTTCATGCAGCTGGTGGTGCACGTACCGCTGGTACTGGGCATGCTGTGGCTGCTGGGACTGACGCTGACCTACGTGCCGCCGGTGATGCCCTGAAACATGCGTAGGAGCGCACCCTGTGCGCGATGCTTTTCGGTGACGTGACGAAAGGCATCGCGCACAGGGTGCGCTCCCACAGCTTTACAGTTCGCGCAAGGCCGTGGTCACCGGCAGCCTTGCGGCGCGCACGGCGGGGAACAGGCCGCCGACGAAACCGATCGCCATCGCCCACTTGATGCCCAGCCACAGCAGTTCCGGCGAGACCTTGAACTGGAACACCACCTGGCTGAAGTTCGCACCGAGGGTGGACGCGGTGTAGCCGTTGAAGATCAGCCAGCTGATCAGTCCGCCGAGCACGCCGCCGAGCAGGGCCAGCAGCATGGTCTCCATCAGCACCGAGACCACCACCGGCAGGCCGCGGAAGCCGATCGCGCGCAAGGTGGCGATCTCGCGGGCACGCGCGGCGATCGCGGCGAACATGGTGTTGAGTGCGCCGAAGATCGCGCCGATCGCCATGATCACGCCCACGGTGATGCCGACGACGCGGATCACCTTGGTCAGGTTTTCGGACTGCTTGCTGAAGTACTCGCGGGTGGTGCTGACGTCGACCTTCAATCGCGGGTCGCTGGACAGCGCGGCCTTGAACGCATCGAACGCCTGCGGCGAGGTCAGCCGCACAGTCACGGATTGCACGCTGCTGCCGCGGCGATAGGCCGAGGCCACCGTCTGCGCGTCGCCCCACAGTTCCGAGTCGTGCGAATCGCCGGAAGTGAACTCGCCCACGATGGACCATTCCTGCCCGGCCAGGCGCAGTTGCCTGCCCACGTCCAGCCCGGCGAACTGGCGCATCGCGCCCTGCCCCACCACCAGCTCGCGCAGGCCGGGCTTGAAGCGGCGGCCCTGCACGATCTTCACGTTCGGCCGCAAGGTCCACGCTTCGTCGCCGACGCCGCGGATCGGCACATTCGCCTCCACGCTGGGATCGTTGCGCTTGGGCAGGTTGGCAACCACCGATTGTTCGGCCGAGGCCACCGGCTTGCCGTCGGCACTGCGCGCCACGCCGGGCGCCTGGATGACCACATTGACGCTGTCGCGGTCGAGTACCGAGTTCAGCTCGGCGTTGGAGCCGCCGCGCAGCACGATCGCCGTGTCGTCCGAGCCGGTCTGCTGCAAGGTGCTCTGGAAACCTTCACCCATCGCCAGCATCGCCACCAGCACGCCGACCACGCCGGCGATGCCGACCACCACCACCAGCGAGGAGCCGATGCGTTGGCGCAACGTGCTGATGCCCACGCCGGTGATCGAGAGCGTTTGCCGGCCACGCCGGGTCAGCACCAGCCACAGTGCCAGCAACACCACCAGCAACAGCACGGCGGGCCACGGCAATCTGGACCAGATGACCAGACCCGCGATCACGATGGCGACCAGGCCGAGGCCGCGCAGGAACGACTTGAATTTGCGCATGTCCGATTCTCCTCAGCGGCCAGCCAGTGCATCGACGATGTTCAACCGCATCGCCCGCCACGCCGGCAACGCACCCACCACCAGGCCGATCAGCACCATCAGGCCGAGGCCCACCGCCCAGCTGCCGGTGCCCACCGGCGGCAGGTTGATCATGCCGCCGCTGCCCTTGCCGATAGCAGGCGCCAGCACGGCGGCCAGGCCCAGTCCGATCACGCCGCCGATCAGCAACAGCAGCACCGATTCGGCCAGCACCAGCGCCAGCACGCTGCGGCTGGAAAAACCAATCGTCTTGAGCACCGCCAGTTCGGACGTGCGTTCGCGCACCGCCTGCGCCATGGTGTTGGCGGTCAGCAGGATCAGGGTGAAGAACACCGCGCCCATGATCGAGCCGACGATCAGGCCGATGTCGCCCAGCTGCTTGGCGAACGAGGCGCTGAAGGCCTGCTCGGTCTGGGTCTTGGTTTCATGGTCGGAGTTGGCCGACAGCGCGTCGATCGCATGCGCCACGCGGTCGCCCAGCGCCGGGTCGGTCAGCCGGTCGATGTACCAGCCGACCGTGCCGTTGCCGAAGGCATTGGCCTCGTCGAAATATTTCCAGTGCAGCATGAACATCTGGTCGAGCCCGTTGGCCGCGCCCTTCTCGACGGTGAAGATGCCCTCGATGTCGAAGGTCCAGGTCTTGGAGCCGTTCTTCTGCGGGAAGATGGTCGACTGTAGCGGGATCTTGTCGCCCACCTTCCAGCCGTACTTCTGCGCCAGCTTGTCGCCGATCACCGCGCCGGTGCGGTTGTCGTCGAAGGCCTTGCGCTGCCCGGCCGGCAGGTGGATTTCCGGATACAGGTCGATGTAATTCGGGCTCACCGCATAGCTGAACACGAAGTTCTTCGGGTCCTGGTAGATGCCGCCGAACCAGTTCGCGTGGCCGACGTCGCGCACGCCGGGGATCGCGGCGATGCGCGTCTTCAGCGATTCCGGCAAGGGCTGGATGATCGAGTAGCGCGACGAGGTGACCAGCCGGTCCACACCGGCAATGCTCTGGCTGCCGGAGTCGAACGCGGTGCGCACCGCGTCGAGCATGCCGAACAGCAGGAACGCGGCGATGATCGACACCAGCGTGAGTATCGTGCGGGTCTTGCGCCGGAACAGCGCGGCCCAGATCAGGTGGAGGTATTTCATGGGAGTGCTCCTCAGGCCAGCGCCTGCTCGACGAGCGTGCCCTTGTCCAGGTGCAGCGTATGGCTGGCGTATTCGGCCGCCTTCGGATCGTGGGTGACCATCACGATGGTCTTGCCGTGTTCGCGGTTGAGTTGCTGCAGCAGGCCGAGCACGTCCTCGGCGGACTGCCGGTCGAGATCGCCGGTGGGCTCGTCGCAGACCAGCAGCTCGGGGTCGGAGACGATCGCGCGGGCGATCGCCACGCGCTGCTGCTGGCCGCCGGACAGCTCGCCCGGCTTGTGGCTGCCGCGATCGGCCAGGCCGACCAGCTGCAGCGCGATGGCCGCGTTCTTCTTGCGCTGCGCCGCCGACAACTTGGTCAGCAGCAGCGGCAACTCCACGTTGCGCTGCGCCGACAGCATCGGCATGAGGTTGTAGAACTGGAAAATGAAGCCCACGTTCGAGGCGCGCCACTTCGCCAGCGCGCCGCCGCCGAGCTGGTCGATGCGCTGGCCGCCCACGCTGATGCTGCCGGCGCTCGGCGTGTCGAGACCGCCGATCAGGTTGAGCAAGGTGGTCTTGCCCGAGCCGGACGGACCCATCAGCGCGAGGAAGTCACCCTCGGCGATCGCCAGGTTGACGTGATGCAGCACCTCGACCTTCTGCTTGCCGCGCTCATAGGTCTTGGCCAGGTTCTGGATATCGATCAATGTGGCCATGACGTTCTCCGATGAGTCTGACGGTCTGTGTAGGAGCGCACCCTGTGCGCGATGCTCTTTGCGAAACGCCATTCGCGCACAGGGTGCGCTCCTACATTTGCTTATGGTGTGGCGGCTTTTATCTGGACGTCCGAACCGTCGCGCAGCCCGGCCGGCGGCGACACCACCACGCTGTCGCCCGGCTTCACCGCGGCGGGCAGCAGGCGCAAATCGCCATAGGACTGCGCGGCGGGGTTCACCGTGCGCTGGCGCACCTGGCTGCCGTCGAGCACGAACACCACGCTGTGGCCGTCGCGCTGCACGATCGCCGTCGCCGGCACCAGCACGCCTTGCGGCAGGCTGGCACTGGCCTTCGGCTTTTCTTCGAGGAACGACACCCGCGCGCCCATGTCGGGCACCACGCGCGCGTCCTTCTTTTCCAGCGCCACGCGCACCTTGATGGTGGCCTTGCCGCGGTCGGCGGTGGGCACGATGGCGACCACGTGGGCGGGAATCTTCCAGTCCGGATACGCGTCCAGCACCGCGTCGGCCGGCATGTCCGGCTTGATCCGGCCGATGTAGGCCTCGTTGACGTCGACGTCGATCTCCAGCGAGTCCATGTCGACGATGGTGCCCACGCCGGTGCGGGTGAAGCCGCCGCCGGCGGACAGCGGCGAGATGATTTCGCCGACCTGCGCGTCCTTGGTGGTGACCACGCCGCTGAACGGCGCGCGCACCACGCAATAGTCGAAGTTGACCTGGGCCACCGCGGCCTGGGCGTCGGCCGCCTTGGCCTGTTGCTGCTGCGCGTTGAGCTGTGCGCGCAGGCTGTCGACCTGGGTGCGCGCCTGCTCGGCGGCCTGCTTCGACACCAGCCCGCGGGCGACCAGCGACTCCAGCCGCGCGGCGTCGTGGATGCCCTGCGTCAGCTGCGTCTGGATCTGCGCCACCTGCGCGTGCGCCGAGTCGGCCTGCGCCTTCGCCGCTTCGAGCTGGGCCTTGTAGCCGCTGTCGTCCAGCCGCGCCAGCACCTGGCCGGCGCTGACGTGGTCGCCTTCCTCGATCAGCACCGCGGTCAGCGTGCCGGTGATCTGCGCCGACACCGTGGCCTGGCGCCGCGCGGTGATGTAGCCGGTCGCCTGCAGCACCGCACCCGCCTCGCTGCCGGCACTGGGCACCACCGCGGTGGCGGTCTGCACGGTCACCGCGCGATGGCCGAAGAACAGCTGCGCGGCGCCGCCGAACAGCAACAGCAGCACGACGATCGCGCCGCCGATCCACAGCCAGCGCCCCGGGTTGCGCCCGTGGTCCTCGCGCTGGTGGCGTTCGATGCGCAGTTCTTTCAGCAGTTCTGCGTTATCCACTCGTGCTCCCCGCCCGGCGCTGCCGGCTGTCTGATGAGTACAAGATTGGCTGATCGAAAGCCGCGCGATCAGGGTGCAGGATCAGCCATCGTCGGTGACAGCTGTCATTCGCGCTGACCCGAAGCCTACTGCAACCTGGGCTTTGCTACGCTAGCACCCATGAACTACACCATCGCCCCGCCTGCCATCCCCAGCCTGCCGATCATCGGCTCCGACCGGCGTTTCCCGATCCGCCGGGTATTCTGCATCGGCCGCAACTACGCCGAGCACGTGCGTGAGATGGGCGCCACGGTGGACAAGTCCACGCCGATGTTCTTCTGCAAGCCGGCCGACGCGGTGGTCGCCGACGGCGCCGACGTGCCGTACCCGCCGGCCACGGCCGACCTGCACCACGAAGTGGAAATGGTGGTGGCGCTGGGCGCCGGCGGCCGCGACCTCAGCGCCGACCAAACCGCCGCCCTGGTCTGGGGTTATGGCGTGGGACTGGACCTGACCCGCCGCGACCTGCAGGCGCAGGCCAAGGCGAAGGGCCACCCGTGGGACGTGGCCAAGGCGTTCGACCACTCCGCGCCGGTGTCCGCGCTGCGCCCGGCCGACGCGGCACCGGTGGACGCGCAGACCGTGCTGCGGCTCAGCGTGAACGGCGAGCTGCGCCAGCAGAGCACGCTGGGCGAGATGGTGCACGACGTGCCGCACATCCTCGCGGCGCTGTCCACGCTGTTCGAGCTGAAGGCCGGCGACCTGGTCTTCACCGGTACGCCGGCCGGTGTTGCTGCGTTGCAGCGCGGCGACCGCTTCCATGCCGAACTGGTCGGCGTGGCGGAGCTGCACGGCCAAATCGTCTGATCTTCCACGAAGCCTTCATCTGTTCGCGCCTACCTTGTCGCGCTACATTCGATGCGCCATCCGGCCCAACCAAGGGAGTACCAGCAGCATGAGCATGATCAGCGAATTCAAGGCCTTTGCCATGCGCGGCAATGTCATCGACCTGGCGGTCGGTGTGGTCATCGGCGGCGCCTTCGGCAAGATCGTCAGCTCCCTGGTCGACCAGATCATCATGCCGCCGATCGGCTGGCTCACCGGCGGCATCGACTTCAGCCAGCTGAAGTGGGTGCTCAAGCCAGCCGACGTCACCGACCCGGCGCACAAGGTGGCCGAAGTGGCGATCCAGTACGGCGCCTTCATCAACACGCTGATCCAGTTCATCATCATCGCGTTCGCGATCTTCATGGTGATCAAGGGGATCAACAAGCTCAGCCGCAAGCAGGAAGAGGCGCCTGCCGCTCCGCCGGCCGACGTGGCCCTGCTGACCGAGATCCGCGATTTGCTGAAGAACAAGCCATAGCTTCATGTAGGAGCGCACCCTGTGCGCGATGCTCTTCGTTCCGATCGGCATCAGGGCATCGCGCACAGGGTGCGCTCCTACAGATGCATTCGGCCACCCATGACTTCTGGCCTAAGCGGCAACCGGCAACAACGCCATAATCGGGGTTTCCCACGCGGAGTCCCCCGATGCGCCGTCTTCCCTTCACCCTGCTCGCCGCCGGCCTGCTGGCCAGCGGCATCGCCAGCGCCGCCAACACCACGATTCCCGCCACGGCCGTAAAGACGGCCGAACAGCTGCGCGACCAGGCGCTGCACGACGACACCGCGTACAAGGTCACCGCGTCACTGACCACCGAGGTCGGCGCGCGCATGGCTGGCAGCGAGGCCGACCGGCGCGCGGTCGACTGGGCCGTGGCGAAGTTCAAGGAACTGGGCTACGACAAGGTCTACACCGAAGCGGTGACCTATCCGCTGTGGGTGCGCCGCAGCGAGCATGCCGCGATCGTGGTGCCGTTCCCGCAGCCGCTGGTGCTGACCGCGCTGGGCTATTCGGCCGGCACGCCGAAGGGCGGGCTGACCGCCGAGGTGGTGAAATTCGACACGCTGGATGCGCTGAAGGCGGCCGACCCGGCCAGCATCAAGGGCAAGATCGTCTACGTCGGTTACCGCATGGAGCGCGCAAAGGACGGCCACGGCTACGGCATGGGCTCGGCCGTGCGCACGATGGGCGCGGTGATCGCCCAGGCCAAGGGTGCCGCCGGCTACCTGCTGCGTTCGGTCGGCACCGACGCGCAGCAGCGCGCTGCGCATACCGGCGTCACCGGTTTCCGCGATCCGGCCAAGGCCATCCCCGCTGCCGCGCTGACCAACCCCGACGCCGACCAGCTCGAGCGCGTGCTGGCCTACCGCAAGCCGGTCACGCTGAAGCTCGATCTCGATTGCGGCGTGGTCGGCGAATACACCGGCGCCAACGTGATCGGCGAGATCACCGGTCGCAAGCACCCCGACCAGGTGGTGGCGATCGGCGGCCACCTCGACTCGTGGGACCTGGGCACCGGCGCGATCGACGACGGTGCCGGCGTGGCGATCGCGATGGCCGCCGGCAAGCTGATCCGCGACCTGCCGCGGCGGCCCGACCGCACGATCCGGGTGATCGCGTTCGCGAACGAGGAGATGGGCCTGTGGGGCGGCCGCGCCTACGCCGAGAAGCACGCGGGCGAGGTGGCGAAGTTCCAGCTCGGCACCGAGTCCGATTTCGGCGCCGGCAAGATCTGGCGCATGAGCGCCAGCGTGAAGCCCGAGGCACGCGATGCGATCGGCCAGATCGCCAAGGTGCTGGAGCCGGTCGGCGTGGCCTACGACGCCACGCGTCCCGGCGGCGGCGGTTCGGACCTGTCGCAGATGCACGCCAAGGGCATGGCCGCGCTGTCACTGACCCAGGACGGCACGAAGTACTTCGACTGGCACCACACCCCGAACGACACGCTGGACAAGATCGATCCCGCCGAGCTGGCGCAGAACGTGGCGGTGTACGCGGCGTTCTCGTACATGGCCGCCCAGGCCAACGGCGACTTCGGTTCCGCGCCGGGTGCATTCGCGGAGGACGGCGCCGGCGACTGAGGCCTTCTCGGGAAAGTGAGCGGAGAGGAGTGGGAGATGAGTGGAAGCCACAGTCGTTCCTCATCCCTCTTCGCCCGTGTCTTCGGCAAGAGCCGGCGGGCAGTGCCAGCCCTACAAGGGGCGGCTTCGTAGGGCGGGCACTGCCCACCGCTCTGCTCGTACTCGTTTCTCACTCATCTCCACTCACCTCTCACTTCGCGTAGTACAGCCCCGACGCCACCAGCGGTTCCGGGACACAGAACGTCTTCGGCCGTACGGTGATCGCGATCGGCACCAGCACTTCCTTCTCGACGCCGCCTACGCCGGCGCACGAGGCCTCCGGCGGCAGCTGGTAGTGGATGATGCGCACGGTGTATTGCGGGCAGACGTCCGAACAGGGGAATTCGGCGACCACCGGCACGTTGCGGTAGCGGCCCAGTTCCACCGTGGTGTTCATCAGCGCGGCCTTGTTCCACGGCTTGCCGGCCCAGGCCTGCAGGGCGGCGGTGTCCATCTGCGCGGGGGTGCCGGCGCAGGCGGTGGCACCGATGGCCATGCCGGCGATGGCGGCGAATACGGTGACGACCGATGTCAGGCTGCGCATGTCCGCTCCCTCGATGACGGAGCGGCCAGCCTAGTCGCGGACGGCTGAACGCCGCAAGCTACCGCGCCGGCGATGTCCTGCCCGATCGCTGGAAGCGTTGCTGCAGCCGGTCCATGGCGATGTAGATCACCGGCGTCAGGTACAGCGTGAGGATCTGCGAGAACACCAGGCCGCCGACCACGGCCAGGCCCAGCGAGCGGCGCACCTCCGCGCCGGCGCCGATGCCCAGCGCGATCGGCAGGGTGCCGGCCATCGCCGCCATCGTGGTCATCATGATCGGGCGGAAACGTATGCGGCAGGCGTCGGAGATCGCCTGCGCCGGCGACATGCCTTCCTCGCGCTGCCGTTCCAGCGCGAAGTCGATCAGCATGATCGCGTTCTTCTTGACGATGCCGATCAGCATCACGATGCCGACGAAGGCGAACAGGTCCAGCGAGGCGTGGAAGATCACCAGGGTCAACAGCGCGCCCACCGCGGCCGCCGGCAGGCCGGACAGGATCGTCAGCGGATGGATGAAGCTCTCGTACAGGATGCCCAGCACCAGGTAGATCACGAACACCGCCAGCAGCAACAGCATGCCCATGCCCTGCATGGATTGCTGGAACGCCTGCGCGGTGCCCTGCACGCTGCCGCTGATGGTCGCCGGCAGGCCCAGCTTGCCCATCGCGCCGTCGATGCTGGTCACCGCATCGCTGAGCGGCACGCCGGGCGCCAGGTTGAACGACACCGTCACCGCCGGCAGCTGGCCCTGGTGGTTCACGGTCAGCGCCTGCGGCTCGCGGGCGAAACTGGCCACCGCGCTGAGCGGTACCAGGCTGCCGCTGTTCGAGGTGACGTACAGCTGCGACAGTACCGCCGGGTCGTCCTGCAGCTTGCGTTCGACCTGCAGGATCACCCAGTACTGCGTGGCCGAACCGTAGATGGTGGAAACCTGGTTCTCGCCGAAGCCGATGCCCAGCGCGGTCTGCACCTGCGCCATGGTGAGGCCGAGCGGTGCCAGTTTGGCGCGGTCGACCTTGACCATGATCGACGGGCTGTTGAGGTCGAGGTCGTTGGTGACGTCCTCGAAACCAGGCAGCGCGGCGAACGCCCGGGTCACCTTGCCGCTCCACTCGTACAGCTGGTCGAGGTTCACCGACTGCAGCGTGTACTGGTATTGCGCCTTGGATTGCCGCCCGCCGATCTGGATCGCCGGCGCATTCTGGATGTAGCTGCGGATGCCCGCCACCGTCGCCAGTTTCGGCCGCAACTCCTGGATGATGCCGTCCGGACCGAGCTTGCGTTCGTGCGCCGGCTTCAGCAGCAGCAGGATCGAACCGTTGTTGATCGTGCTGCGCGCGCCGCCGGCGCCCACGGTGGACATGTAGCCGGCGATGTTCGGGTCCTTCGCCACGATGTCGACCAACTTCTGCTGGCGCCCCAGCATGCCTTCGAACGACACATCCTCCGGCCCTTCCGTGTTGACGCGCAGCTGGCCGTTGTCGCCGGCCGGGATGAAATCCTTCGGCGTCACGTAGAACAGCAGCGCGGTGGCCAGCAGGCTCACGCCGAAACCGGCCAGCACCAGGCGCGGGCGGTCCATGCACCAGCGCAGGCTGCTCGCGTAGCCGCGCTGAACGGCGCTGAAGCCGCAGTCGAAACCGGCGATCAGCCAGTTCTTCTTCTGAGGGTCGTGCGCCTTGACGAAGCGGCTGCACAGCATCGGCGTCAGCGTGATCGCGACGATGCCGGAGATCAGGATCGCCACGCTGATCACCACCGCGAATTCATGGAACAGCCGGCCCACGATGCCGCCCATGAACATCACCGGGATGAACACCGCGATCAGCGACAGCGTCATCGAGAAGATGGTGAAGCCGACCTCGCCGGCGCCCTGCAGCGCCGCCTCGTACGGCGGCACGCCCGCCTCCATGTGGCGCACGATGTTCTCCAGCATCACGATCGCGTCGTCCACCACGAAACCGACCGCCAGGGTCAGCGCCAGCAGCGAGAGGTTGTCCAGGCTGTAGCCCAGCGCGTACATCACGCCGAACGTGCCCAGCACCGAGATCGGCAGCGCCACCGCCGGGATCAGCGTGGCGGACAGGTTGCCGAGGAACAGGTAGATCACGAACACCACCAGCGCGCCGGCCAGCAGCAGGGTGAACTGCACGTCGTCGACCGAGTCGCGGATCGACTGCGAGCGGTCGTACAGCGTGTCCAGCGTGATCGACGGCGGCAGCCCGGCGCGGAAGCTGGGCAGCACCGCCTTGATCCGGTCCACCGTGGCCACGGTGTTCGCGCCCGGCTGGCGCTGGATCGCCAGCACGATCGCCTGCTTGCCGTTGTACGAGCTGACGCGCTGGTCGTCCTGCACGCTGTCGCGCGCCTGGCCGATGTCGCCCACGTGCACCGGCGCGCCGTTGCGGTACGCCACCACCACGTCGTTGTAGGCGGCCGCGCGCAGCAGCTGGCCGTCGCTGCGGATCGGCAGCTGCTGGCGCTTGCCGTAGAGCGAGCCGGTGGACTGGTTCACGTTGGCGTCGGCGATGGCGTTCTGCACCTGGTCGATGCCGATGCCGCTGGCAGCCAGCCGGTCCGGGTCCACGCTGATCCGCACCGCGTATTTCTGCGAGCCGTAGACGTTCACCTGGGCCACGCCGTCGATCATCGACAGCTGCTGCGCCAGCTCGGTCTCGGCGTACTCGTCGACCTGGGTCAGCGGCAGCGTCGACGAGCTCATCGCCAGGTACAGGATCGCCGCGTCGGCCGGGTTGACCTTGCGGAACGTGGGCGGCGTGGTCATCTCCTTCGGCAGCTGGCGCAGCGCCGAGGAAATCGCCGACTGCACGTCCTGCGCCGCCGCGTCGATGTTGCGGTCCAGCTCGAAGCTCAGCGTGATCGAGGTGGAGCCGAGCGCGCTGGTCGAGCTCATCGAGCTGATCCCGGCAATGGTCGACAACCGGCCTTCCAGCGGCGTGGCCACCGCCGATGCCATCGTCTCCGGCGAGGCGCCGGGCAGGCTGGCGCTGATGCTGATGGTGGGGAAGTCGACGTTCGGCAGCTCGTTCACCGGCAACTGCGGATAGGCGACGATGCCGAACACCAGCAGCGCCGTCATCAGCAGCGTGGTCATCACCGGGCGGCGGATGCAGAGCTCCGGAATGTTCATCCGATCACCCCTTGACGACGGCGGCGCTGCCGTCGACCAGCAGCATCTGGCCCTCGGTGACCACCTGCTCGCCGGCCTTCAGGCCCTTGTCGATGACGGTACGCCCGGCGCTGGTCGGGCCGGGCGTGACGTAGCGCTGCTGTACCTTGCCGTCGGCACCGAGCACGAACACGAAGCTGCCGCCGCTGGAATTCTGCAGCGCCTGCACCGGCACGCTGACCACGTCGGCCAGGCGCGTGGTGGGCAGGCTCACCTGCACGAACTGGCCGGGAGTGAGCCGGTGCTCGGCGTTGTCGAAGCGCGCCTTCAGCACGATGGTGCCGGTCGTGGCGTCGACCGCGTTGTCGATGAATTCCAGCGCGCCGGCCAGCGGCGTGCCCCTGTCGCCGGAGACGGTCACCTGCACGGCGATGGCGCCGTTGGCCAGCGCGGCGCGCACGGCCGGCAGGCTGTCCTCGGGAATGTTGAACGCCACGCGCACCGGCTCGACCTGGTTGAGCACCACGATGTCGGTGCTGTCGGCGCTGATCTGCGCACCCGGCCACACCAGCGGCGCGCCGGCGATGCCGTCGAACGGGGCGACGATGCGCGCATAGTCGAGCTGGGTCTGCGCCAGTTCCTGCGCGGCCCGGTCGCTCTGCAACGTGGCCTTGGCCACCGCCAGGTTGGCTTGGTACAGGTCGTAGTCCGCCTTCGAGACGAAACCCCTGGCCAGCATGTCGGCATAACGCCGCTGGTCGGCCTGCGCCTTCTGCAACAGCGCCTGGTCGCGCGCCACGCTGCCGCGCGCCTGGTCCAGTTGCGCCTGCAGCAGGCGCGGGTCGATCTGCGCCAGCACGCTGCCCTTGCGCACCAGCGCGCCGGGCGTGAACGACAGCAACTGGAGCTGGCCGGAGACCCGCGCGCGCAGGCTCACCGTCGACCACGCCTCGACCCGGCCGACCAGCTTCAGCGACAGCTCGACGTCGCCCTGGCTGGCGCTGGCCACTTCGACCGGCACCGCTGCCGGTGCCTTGGCGGCCTTGCTGCTGTCGCCGGCGCCGCGCCCGAAGTGCATGGCCAGGGCGATCGCCAGCAGGACAGCCACCACGAGGACGATTTTTTTCCAGGACATGCGCGGGGGCTTCTCGATCTTCGCGCCACGCGCGGTGGCGATGGCGGGGTTCTTGCGCGGTCGGGAGAACCGCAGGGCCGGTGACCATGCACCAAGCTCGTTACAACGCGTGTGGCGGCTTCAGGTTGACCCGCCGGAAGACACGCCAGGTTCCCACTATGCCGCGGATTCCGCTGCGGACGACCCCGACCTATGGCACTGGTCAGTGCTACCGCATGCGCGGATCAAGGCGTGCCGCCGTCGCCTTGCTCCAGCGCCTGCAGGTTGTCCTTGATCCGGCCGATCACCGCCAATGCCTGCTGCAGCTCGTCGTGGCCGATGCCGTGGGTGGCATCCTTGCGCAGCTCGCGCGCGATGATCTCCATGTCGCCCACGATCACCCGCGCCTGCTCGGTGACGTACAGCCGCCAGGCGCGCCGGTCCTTCGGGTCCGGCCGGCGCTCGACGAAGCCGGCCGCCTGCAGCCGGTCGATCACCCGGCCCACCGCGATCGGCTCCATTTCCAGGAACTCGGCCAGCTCGGTTTGCCGCAGGCCTTCGCGGTGGTACAACACCTTGGTCGCACGCCATTGCGCGCGGGTCAGCCCGAATTTCACCGCGCGCCGGTCGAAGTGCTTGCGGAACAGCAAGGTCACGTCGCTGAGCAGATAGCCGAAGGAAATGTCTTCCGTTTTCGCCATGACCTGTCGCCACCCCGCCGCGCTCGAATGCCTGCCTGAAGCATAAGGTAAGCCGCCACCCCATGCCCATCCAGGTCATCCACGCCGACATCACCCGCCTGACGGTGGACGCCATCGTCAATGCGGCGAATCCCGGCCTGCTCGGCGGCGGCGGCGTGGACGGCGCGATCCACCGCGCCGCCGGACCAGCCCTGCTGCAAGCCTGCCGCGCGCTGCCGGAGATCGCTCCCGGCGTGCGCTGCCCCACCGGCGAGGCGCGCATCACGCCCGGCTTCGCCCTGCCCGCACGCTGGGTGATCCACACGGTCGGGCCGGTCTGGCATGGCGGTACCCGGGACGAGGCGCAGTTGCTGGAGCGTTGCCATCGCAACTCGATGCAACTGCTGCGCGGGCAGCGGCTGCATGCGATCGCGTTCCCGGCAATCAGCTGCGGCGCCTACGGCTATCCCGCCGCGCAGGCCGCCGCGGTGGCGGTGGCCACGTTGCGCGACGAACTGGCCACCACAGATGACATCGATGTGACGCTGTGCTGTTTCAGCGAAGGCATGCGCGCGGTGTTCCAGCAAGTATTGATGGCGTAGGGCGGGCACTGCCCGCCGTCCCCGATCGCACCGGCAAAAGCCGGCGGGCAGTGCCCGCCCTACGGCGCGAGCCGCTCAGTGCAGCTTGAACGGGTATAGCGGCGCCAGCCCGGGCTCCTCGCCGGCAACAGCGGCACGCCAGGCGAAGCCGCGCTTGAACGCTTCGGCCAGGTTCGCGCCGGCATCGTGTGACGGCGCGGCAGCGTAGTGGCGTTGCTGCAGGGTTTCGATCGCCGCGCGCTGCGTCGTGTCGTCCAGCGCCGCCGACAACTCGCCCAGGTGCTGGATCGCCGGCTGCTCCGCGCGCGCCCAGTAGAGCGCCACGAAGCTGATCC
>DATCUT010000174.1:0-26956 GCA_036561785.1 Rhodanobacter sp. | reverse complement strand
CGCTGGCCAGGCTGGTGCGCAGCGCGGCGCTCCACGGTGCGAGGTCGATGCCGCGCGCGGCCAGCCAGTCGTGATCGAACAGCGTCTGCGCGTAGCGTTCGCCGCGGTCGCACAGCAGGCTGACGATGCTGCCGCGCTCGCCGCGGGCACGCATCGAGGCGGCCAGCTGCAGGCAGGCGACGAGGTTGGTGCCGGACGAGCCGCCGTAGCGGTGGCCGAACAGTTCCTCCAGCAGCCAGGCGGCGGCGATCGAGGCATCGTCAGGCACCTCGACTACCCGGTCGACCACGTCGAACAAAAAGCCCGGTTCCACCCGCGGCCGGCCGATGCCTTCGATCAGGGTGGGCTGGCTGGCCACCGCCTGTGCGTCGCGGTTGCGCCAGCCGTGCACGTAGCCGCTGCCGGCCGGCTCGGCCACGCACAGTTGCGTGTGCAGCCGGCGGTAGCGCAGGTAGCGGCCGATGGTGGCCGAGGTGCCGCCAGTGCCGGCGCCGCAGACGATCCAGGCCGGCTCGGGTTCGGCTTCCAGCGCAAGCTGGCCGATGATCGATTCGGCGATGTTGTTGTTGCCGCGCCAGTCGGTGGCGCGTTCGGCCAGGCCGAACTGGTCCAGATGGCAGGCACCGCGCGCGGCGTGTTCGGCGGCGCGCGCGTGCACCTGCGCGGGATCGTCGACCAGGTCGCACTCGCCGCCCAGCGCCTGCACGTCGCGGATCTTGCCCGGTGCGGTGCAGGCCGGCATCACCGCGATGAACGGCAGGCCCAGCAGGCGCGCGAACCACGCCTCCGAGATCGCCGTGCTGCCGGAGGAGGCATCCACCACGGCCTGCCCGCCGCGCAGCCGGCCGTTGCACAGCGCGTACAGGAACAGCGAGCGCGCGAGGCGATGTTTCAGGCTGCCGCTGGGATGCGCGGCCTCGTCCTTGAAGTAGAAGTCGATGCCGTGGAAGCCGGGGAAGTTCAGCTTGAGCAGGTGGGTGTCGGCCGAACGCGCCGCTTCCTGCGCCAGCTTCGCCAGCGCGGTGTGCACCCAGCGGCGGTCGGTCTCGCGTTGCGGGTTGACCAGTCGCAGGACGCTGTCCATCGGAGGCTCCGTGATCATGGGTGGAAACCGGCGGTGCTGTGCAGGACGCGCACGCGACGGCCGAGGAAGTCGAAGTAGCGGTCGATGTAGCTGATGCCGTTCTCGTGGTCGATCAGGTACGGGTTCATCAAGGTGTGGCGCAGGATCAGCAGGCGGTCTTCATCGGGGTCGAGGCTGGCCGTGTCCAGGCCCAACGCGGCGAAGATGCGCGCGGTCTGCGCCGGGCCCAGCATCTCCGGTCGCAGGCTGGTCACCGAGCCGAAGAACTCTTTCAGCTGCAGCGGCTGCTGCGGGTCGCAGCGCAGTTCGTCGTGCAGTGCGCGCACGAACGCGTTCGCTGCCGCCACCGAAGTGTTGCCGCTGGGGTTGAGCGCGAGGCAGACCAGGTTGCTGTCCGGCGCGAACGGCACCAGCGCCTGCACGCAGCCGGCCAGTTCCAGCGCGAAGCGTTGCGCACGTGCGTGGAAGGTCTCGGCCGCGCGCACGGTGGCGCGCGGCAGCCGGCCGAAGTGGGCGTGGTCCAGCGGCAGCACCTTGTGCGTCACGTACACCGCGGCCGCCGCCGCGCCGGACTTGGAACCTTCCGGGATGAACTGGCCGAGGCTGCGGTAGCGCGCCAGGTAGCCGGCCGGCGTGGCGGCGTGGAACACGTAGTCGGCGCGCTCGGCCAGCAGCGCCATCGCGCGGTGGTCGCGACAGATGAAGGCGCCGCTGCCGTAGGGCAGGTAGCCGAGCTTGTGCGGGTCGACGGTGACCGAGTCGGTGTCGCCCAACGCGGCGAACGCCGCGTGTACCGCGGGCGTGGGAAATTGCACGTAGTCGGCGGCCACTTCGTCGCGGGTGCGCAGCGAGCCGTCTTCGTGGCGGAACAGCGTGGCCAGGTAGCCGCCCCAGGCGGCATCGACGTGCACGGCGAAGTCCAGTCCGTGCCGGCGCGATTCATTGCGTGCGGCGAGCACGGCGTCGATCGGGTCGATGGTGCCGTACTCGGTGCCGCCGAGCACGGCCACGCACATCAGCACGGGTTGACGCTCGCGCGCGCAGCGTTCCAGCGTGTCGCGCAAGGCGGCGGGATCCAGCCGCATGCCGTCGGTGGGCAGCAGTTCCAGCTGGTCGCGGCCGAGGCCGAGCAGCTTCAGCCCCTTGCTCCACGAGTAGTGCGCGGTGACCGGTGCCAGCACCAGCGGCACGCGCAACGACGGGTGCGCGGCGAAGAAGCCGGCCAGGCCGCGCTGCTCGATGCGTTCGTCCTCCACCCGTTCCAGCCAGTACGCCCGTTCGGCCGGCGCCTGCGCGGCCAGCCAGGATTGCCATGTGTCCAGCAGTGCGATGCCGTCGGCGGTGGAAAGATTGAAGGCGGCCCAGTCGTCCGCCGGCAGCACCCGTTCCGGCACGCCGGCTGCGCGCAGCGCGACCGGGAACGCCTTCAGTGCCAGCGCCAGGCGCAGCGCCTGGTAGTTCGCCAGGGTGCCGCCGGAGGTGAGATGGCCGAACGCGCAGGCATCCTGCGCCGGGTCGTGCGGATAGCCGAGCATGCGCGCCAGCTGCAGGCCGGCCTGCACCTCCATGTCGACCGTGACCGGCGCGGCGTCCTCGCTGACGTTGTTGGGGTTGTACGGCAGCGTAAGCATCTGCGCGGCCAGCCCCGGCAGCAGCAGGTCGGAGGCCATGTGGCCGATGTAGCGCGGGCTGTGGAACGGTACCGACTTCTTCAGCGCGGCGGAGAGCTGGTGCAGCTCGCGGCGCATGCGCGATTCGAAGGCGAGGTAGTCCGGATGATGCGCGGCGGCGGTGGCGATCGCCGGCGGATCCTCCGGGTGGAAGTTGCGCCGCCAGTACACGTGGTCGCGCAGGAATTCGACCAGCAGCTTTTCCAGCAGCGTGTCGTTCTCGCCGTAGGGGCCGAGGAAGCAGGCATCCAGCGCATGGTCGCGCGGTTCTTCCGCGGGGAAGGGTTGTGCCGCGCTCATGCCAGCCACCCATGCAGCCAGCCCAGCGGATGATGCATGCGGGCGACGCCGAGCATGTAGACGTAGGTGGCCAGCGCGGCCACGTAGAAGGCCAGTCGCGCGCGCGGCGTGCGCGCCCGTTTCAATGCCAGCATGGCGAGCACCACGTAGACCACCAGCAGCACCAGCTTGGTGGTGAGCCAGCCGTTGGCGAACAGCGCGCCGGGCAGGATGGAGAGCAGCATCAGCGCGGCGGTGAGCAGGGTGGTGTCGATCGCGTAGCTGAGCCAGCGTACGGGTGTCCATTGCGCGGCGCCGGCGTGGCCGGCCTGCACCAGCAGCCCGCGCAACGCGAACAGCGCACCGCTGGCCAGCACGCAGGCGATGTGCACCCATTTGATCTGTGGATAGAACTCGAACATTCGGGATTCGGGAAAAGGGATTCGGGAAAAGGATCAGGGCGCACCTTGCGGCGCGCCCTGATGTAAGTCATGCAAGCGGTTGGTCACGCATTCTCGGATGCGGCCTGCGGCAACGGCAGGCTTGCCGACCGGCGTTTCGGCCATAGCCACAGTGCCGCAACGAAGACCGAGATCAGCAGCGCACCGATGGCGAACAGGGTGTCGCCCGGTACGCGCATCCACACCAGCATGTGGATCAGCGGACGATCCATGAACTCGGCCGAACGGGCGAACCAGTAACCGTGTTCCAGCACAGCCTTGAGCTGCAGGATGCCCAGCGGCAACAGAGTCAGCGCAGCCATCATCGACAGGCCGATGTTGAGCATCCAGAACGAACTCTTCAGCAAGCCTTCGCGCCACTCGGCCTCCGGTTTGATGCCACGCAGGCAGAACAGCATCAGGCCCAGGCCGAGCATGCCGTACACGCCGAACAGGGCGGTGTGGCCGTGCGTGGCGGTGAGGTTGAGGCCTTGCATGTAGTACAGCGCGATCGGCGTGTTGACCAGGAAGCCGAGCAGGCCAGCGCCGACCAGGTTCCAGAAACTCACCGCCACGAAGAACATGATCGGCCAGCGGTAGCGGGCCATCCACGGCGCTTCGTGCTGCTTCTTCCAGGTGTCGTAGGCTTCCATGCCGATCAGGGCCAGCGGCACCACTTCCAGTGCCGAGAAGCTGGCGCCCAGTGCGATCACCGCGGTGGTGGTGCCGCTGAAATACAAGTGATGCAAGGTGCCGAGCACGCCGCCAGCCATGAACACGATGGTGGCAAACAGCACGTTGGTGGTGGCCGTGGTTACGCGCAGCAGGCCCAGGCGCACGAACAGGTAGCTGATCACCGCGGTGGCAAACACTTCGAAGAAGCCTTCCACCCACAGGTGCACCACCCACCAGCGCCAGTATTCGACCATCGCGATGTGGGTGTGCTCGCCCCACATCAGGCCGGCGCCGTAGAGCAGGCCGATCGCCACGGTGGACAGGAACAGCAGGCCCACGATCGAGGCGCCTTCCTTGTTGCGGTTCATCGCCGGCCACAAGGCGCGGCCGACCAGGAACAGCCACAGCATCAGGCCGACGAACAGGAAGATCTGCCAGAAGCGGCCGATGTCGGTGTATTCCCAGCCCTGATGACCGAACCAGAAGTTGTACTGCAGGCCCATCTTGTCCATCACCGCGAACCACTGGCCGGCGAAGGATCCGATCACGATGACCAGCAGGCACACCCACAGGAAGTTCACCCCGAGGCGCTGGAACTTCGGCTCATGCCCGGAGATCAGCGGCGCGATGTACAGGCCGGTGGCCAGCCATGCGGTGGCGATCCACAGCACCGCCAGTTCGGTATGCCAGGTGCGGGTGAGGCTGTAGGGCAGGTAGTTGGCCAGCGCGAAGCCATACGCTTGCTGACCTTCCACCTGGTAGTGCGCGGTGGTGGCACCCAGCAGAATTTGTGCGAGGAACAGGCCCAGCACGGTCCAGAAATATTTGCCGGTGGCCTTCATCGAAGGCGTGGCCTTGAACTCGGTCAACGGGTCGCGTGTGGGAACGGTCGGCAGCGGTTCGTGATTGACCTGGCGGGCATGATGCCAGGCCAGCAGGCCGATGCCGAAGATCATGAACAGGATGCTGAAGACCGACCACAGGAAGCTGGTCGAGGTCGGGGTGTTGCCGGCCAGCGGCTCGTACGGCCAGTTCTGGGTGTAGCTCATGGTTTCATTCGGACGCTGGGTGGCCGCGGCCCAACTGGTCCACCAGAAGAACGCGGTGACCTCGCGCCGATGTTCCATCTCGGCTACGGTGTTCTCGCGCATGGCATAGCCTTCGCGCAGCGTGTGCGTGGCTGGGTCATTGCCGAACAGGCTCATGTAGTGCGCGGCGACGGCGTCCATCGCATGCGCGCGCAGAGTGGATACGGTGATGGTGTTGCTGGCGGCGTCGTAGGTGTTGGTGCGCAGTTCCTCTTGCACCCGCGCCTTGAACGGCGCCTGCTGCTGCGCCGTCAGTGTGTCGTACGGGCCCAGGCCAGAGTCACGAGCGAGCAGGTCCAGCATGGCCAGACTTTCGCGATGCAGCCAGTCCGCACTCCAGTCGGGCGCCAGCAAGGCGCCGTGGCCCCAGATCGAGCCCAGTTGCTGGCCGCCGATGCTTTGCCAGACCTGACGGCCCTCTTCCATGTCGGCCTTGGTATACAGCGTCTGGCCATCCGTGGTGACAACCGCGGCAGGTAACGGCGGAGCCTGCTGGTGGACCTCCTTGCCGACCCACAGCAGTACGGCGAAGGACGTGACGAGCAACGCCGCCAGCCCCAGCCAGAGTTTACGGGTGGTACTCATGGTGCATCTCCCTGAAAGATGCGCGCATCCTCGTTGACGGGGATGTTGTGGATGTTGATGCAGATCAAGTGTTCACCTCGCTGCCCTGCGCGAATTGTCGCGGTGGCCTTGCCACGGCGTGATTTCTGCCGAAGGCGGCGATCAGGGACGCCGGATCGCCGAAGGCTCGTGGCATCATCGGCGCCAGGCATTTGGGCTGGATGGAACTGCGGGCAACGGATGAACGATCGACAGCGCCAGCACGGGAACCGGTTGCCGGTGACACTGCTGGCCGCCTTCGTGATCGCGGCGATCGCACTCGGTATCTCGCCGCACTACCGCCAGGACTGGCTGATGGAGAACGTGCTGGTGGTGCTGGCGCTGCCGGCGCTGGTGCTGGGGTTTCGCCGGCTGCGTTTTTCCCATGCCAGCTATGCGGGGTTGTTTGTGTTCCTGTTGCTGCATGAGGTCGGCGCGCACTACACCTACTCGGAAGTGCCGTGGGACCGGTGGTTTTCGACGCTGTGCGGCTTCTCGCTGAACGAGGCGCTGGGCTTCTCGCGCAATCATTTCGACCGCGCCATCCATTTCGCGTACGGCCTGCTGGTGACTCCGGCGGTGGTGGAACTGGTGGCCGCGCGCACGTCGTCACCCGGTGCCTGGCGCTGGATCGTGCCGGTCAGCCTGATGACCGCGAGTTCGGCGTTGTACGAATTGTTCGAATGGGCTGCCGCGGTGTGGTTCGGCGGGGATCTGGGCGTGGCCTACCTGGGCACCCAGGGCGATCCGTGGGACGCGCAGCAGGACATGTTCCTCGCCCTGCTGGGCAGCGTCGTCGCCGTCGTGGCGCTTGCCGCCGTGGCCCGATATCGCCGGCGCAACGCGCCAACCGATGACGATTCCACGGCCGGCGTGGATGCGCGAGCCTAATGCTGCATCAGCACCGGGATGGTGGCTTCTTCCAGCACGCGCCGGGTGGCGCCGCCGAACACGCGTTCGCGCATGCGCGAACGGCCATAGGCGCCCATCACCAGCAGGTCCGCGTCGATGTTGGCGACTTCCTTCAGCAGGATTTCGCCGGCCATCGCGGAGGAGGAGCGGACGTAGCTGGGCCTGGACGTGATGCCGTGGCGCAGCAGGTAGACGAACGGGTCGAAGCGCGGACGCCCGTCGTCGCCGTCGCGCACATCGCCGTCGACCAGGGTCACTTGTTTCGCTGCCTTGAGGAACGGCAGGGCGGCGTGGATCGCACGGATCGCCTCGATGCTGCCGTTGCAGCCGATCACGATGCGCTCGAAGCGGGTTTCCCGATCCCAGCGCGGAGGCAGGATCAGGCAGGGCACGCGGCAGCCGAGTATCGCTTCGCCGAGGATGTCGAGCAGGCCGGATGCCTGCACCATGTCGCGCTCGATCACTGCCAGATCGTGCCGCGCGCCGAGCCAGCGCAAGGTAGGGGCGATGCCGGTCCGGGCGGCGATCCAGTCGGTATTGCGCACGCCGGACTGCCGCGCGAAGGATCCGAAGGCGGCGTGCTCGTCGGCGAGTTCGGTTCGCGGTTCAAGCAGCAGGGCGAGCACGCTGGGTTCGGTGCCGGCTTCGGCAGCGCTGAGTTTCCGCAGTGCGGGGTCGATGAAGCAGCCCGTCAGGTTGCTGCCCCAGCGCGCGGCGATCGCGACGCCGGTTTCGGCGGCGGGACTCCACGGGCTGGTTGAAGTCACCAGCGCGAGGACATCGCCCGGGCGTGTCGCGGGCGGCGGCGGGCCGGCTTGCTCGGTGGCTGTCATGGTGCGGCGTCCTGGATTCGCTGGCGGTCAGAGGTCGAAGGCATGGATGACCTGCGCGGCGTCATCCGGATCGAGCCGGCGCTGGAAGCCCAGGTAGCCGGCCAGCTCGCGCATCGGTTCGTTTTCGGCGGCGTCGATCGAGAACATCCTGCGGAATCCGTTCTTGCGCGCGATATCGATCAGGCGCCTCATCAGCAGCACACCCAGGCCGCGATGGCGCCAGTCGTCGGCCACCGTCACCGCGCATTCGCATTGCTTTTCGTCGCCACTCGCGCTGTAACGGCTGATCCCGACTTCGCGCAGCTCGCCGTTGTCGTGGGCGAGCGCCACGAAGGCCATCCGGTCCCGGTAGTCGACGTCCATCAGCTGGTCGAGCAGGGCCGGGCTCGCTTCCTTCAGGTTGCCCAGGAAGCGGAAACGACAGGCCTGCTCCGACAGGCGGTTGATGAAGTCCGTTTCGCGCTGGCGATCCTCCGGGCGCAGCGGGCGTATCAGCACCGGGCTGCCGTCATTCAGGGTCTCGATCCAGTGCGTTCCCTCGATGGCGCCGAACGGCGCGGCGGGTGTGGGATCGTGGTCGGTAGGGTGGACGTTGGACATGGTCTGTTCCCGGTGGCGGATGAATCGCGGTCGATTCCCATGCCGAAACGGGCGGCCAGTGCGGCATGGCTCCTTGCAGGATTCAGTTCTACGCCGGCCAATAGCGGTTCGACTTGACCTCGGTCAATCCGGGATGACGCGGACAGCAGCTCAGCCGGCGTCGCGCTGTTTCGCCGCCGCCGCGGTGTTGCTGCGGCAGAGTTCGGCGAGCAGGTCGGGGCGGCAGATGCGCACGGATTTGCGGTTGACCTCGAGCACGCCCATCTCTTCCAGGCGCGAGAACAGGCGACTGACCGTCTCGACCACCAGACCGAGGTAGTTGGCGATGTCATAGCGCGACATCGACAAGGTGAGCGCGGTGCTGTCGCGCTGCAGGCGCTGGTAACGGTCGGCCAGGCCCTTCAGGAAGATCGCCAGCTGCTCCTGGGCCTGTTGCCGGCCCATCATCACCAGGTGGCGGTGTTCCTCGATCACTTCGCGGCTGATCACCCGCATCAGTTGCCGGTGCAGCGCGGGCACCTCGCTGGTGACCTGTTGCAGCCGGGCATAGGGCAACTCGCAGATGCTGCTGCGTTCCAGCGCCTCGGCCTGGCTCACATGCCGGTTCGAAGCCAGCGCGTCGAAACCGATGATTTCTCCGGGCAGGTGGAAACCGAGGACCTGCACGTCGCCGGTCTCATCCTGCACGAAGGTCTTGAGCGAGCCGGAGCGCACCACGTAGAGCGCCTCGAAAGGGTCGCCATCGCGGTACAGCACGCCGCCGCGGTCCAGCGTGCGCTTGTCGCGGACCGCCGTGTCCAGCCGTTCCAGGTCGTCGCTGCCGATGCCGGCAGGCAGGCACAGTTCGCTCAGGGCGCAGGACGAACAGCTGCGTCGCAGCTGGTTCAAGTCAAGAACGTTGGCTTCAGGGTCCATCAACGTCCTCGCGGGCTTGAGATGGGCTCTTGTGAATCCGGTGACGGCCGGGGCGCATGGCCGCACCTTAGCATGGCGAGGCGAAAATTCCGTGTCTACTTGACCGCGGTCAAGTTGTGCGCGGGTCGTTCGCCGCAGGCTGTCGGCGCGGGTCGGACCAACGCGTGGTGGCGCTTGGGCTGGTGCCGCCCGACTTTCGCCTGCAGAGATCGCCATGAACTGGAAAAACACCAAGGATCGTTACGGCTCGCTGTCGATCGGCATGCACTGGCTGATGCTGCTGTTGCTGGTCGCGGTGTATGCCTGCATCGAATTGCGCGGCTTCTATCCGCGCGGCAGCGACCTGCGCGAGGGCCTGAAGACCTGGCACTTCATGCTGGGTCTTGGCGTGTTCGCGCTGGTTTTCGTGCGGTTGGCGATCCGCTTCGCCGCGGGAGCGACGCCGCCGATCCGGCCGGCGCCGCCGGTGTGGCAGGAGCGCCTGGCCGGGCTGATGCATCTGGCGCTGTACGCCTTCCTGGTCGCGATGCCGCTGCTCGGCTGGCTCACCCTCAGCGCCATGGGCAAGCCGATTCCGTTCTTCGGCCTGCCGTTGCCGGCGCTGGTGGGGGCGGACAAGGCACTCGCCGATTCGCTGAAGGAAATCCACGAGACCATCGGCACGATCGGCTACTACCTGGTCGGCCTGCATGCGGCGGCTGCCCTGGTGCATCACTACGTGAACCGCGACGACACCTTGCTGCGCATGCTGCCGCGGCGCGGCAGGCAGGTGTCGTGAGACCGTTCGCCGATGCCGCCGGCCCCAGCAGTGGCGGGACGCGACGGTACACGGTGGGCGTGGGTGCATCTGCGGCCGGCCGGGCAATCCCGCATCGCGCTGCCGGGTCGCCGTGCGGGACGCAGCAACGAAGCATGTTGCCCGATTGCGGAAGCGGGTTCGGTGACCGGGATCTGTCCGTGCTGATTTTTCTCCGACCTGGATAAGTCCAAAGGTGCCACATGCGTAATCTCAGGCGTGCATTTTGGGGCGCGCTCGCTTTCTTTGTCCTCTTGTGGCTCATTGCCGAGCCCACCGTTTTCCAGTCGACCACTTTTTTCGGTCTGCGCGGGGCCATGGTGCAACTGACCGGCTTCGTCGCGATCGGGTGCATGAGCCTGGCGATGGTTCTGGCGCTGCGGCCGCGCTGGCCCGAGGCATGGCTGGGTGGCCTCGACAAGATGTACCGCATGCACAAATGGCTCGGTATCTCTGCACTGGTCGTCGCCATCATCCATTGGCTGTGGGCGCAGGGGGCGAAATGGGCGGTGGGCTGGGGCTGGCTGGAGCGTCCGGCGCGTGGCGCGCAGGTCGCGATCGAGAATCCGGTCGAGGCCTTTCTGGCGAGTCTGCGCGGCGCTGCGGAGGGGGTGGGCGAATGGGTGTTCTACGCCGTCGTCGTGCTGATCGCCCTGGCCCTGATCCGGCGTTTTCCGTACCACTTGTTCTACAAGACGCACCGCCTGCTGGCCGTCGGCTATCTCGTTCTGGTCTTCCATGCGGTCGTGCTGCTGAAGTTCAGCTATTGGACGTCGCCGGTCGGCTGGCTGACAGCGGTGCTGCTTGTCTCCGGCACCTGGGCGGCCATCGTGGTGCTGTTGCGCCGGGTAGGCACGAGACGGCAGGTGCGGGGAAAAATCACCTCCCTGCACTTTTTCGCCGGCGTGGAGTCGCTCGAAATCGAAACCGAGGTGCAGGGTTGGCCTGGTCATAAGCCGGGCCAATTCGCTTTCCTCACCGCGGAGGCTTCGGACGGCGCGCATCCCTACACCATTGCGTCCGGTTGGCGGGAAGAAAACCCCAGGATCACCTTCGTCGTCAAGGAGCTGGGCGACCATACGCAACTCCTGCGCGAGAGGCTCCACGTCGAGCAGGCGGTGAAGATCGAGGGCCCCTATGGGCGCTTCACGTTCGACGACGACCGCGCACGCCAGATCTGGATCGGCGGCGGCATCGGTATCACGCCCTTCATCGGGCGCATGAAGCACATGGCCTGGCAGAAGGAGGATCGGGATTGGCCCGAAGGCCAGCAGGTCGATCTCTTCCACAGCACCGCGGATGTCGATGACGAAGCGCTCGACAAGCTGGCGGGCGACGCCAGATCCGCCGATGTGCGGCTGCACGTGCTGATCGATGCGCGCGATGGCTATCTGACGGGCGAACGCATACGGGCCGCCGTGCCCGAATGGCGCGAGGCGAGTATCTGGTTCTGCGGGCCGGCGGGCTTTGGCGACGCATTGAAGCGCGACCTGGCCGGGCACGGGTTTGCCGTGGAGCAGCGTTTCCACCAGGAGCTTTTCGCGATGCGATAGGCGACACCCGCCTGCAGCCCGGCGTACTGATCGATGCCGATGCAGTAGCGCCTGTGGGCATGAGGCGAGATTCAACGACCAAAGACCAAACAAAAGGCCGCCGGGTTTTCCCCGGCGGCCTTTTCTGGTTGCATCACAACCCCGTTTCCAGGGGCAGACTCACTCTCAGGCTTGCGCGGGCAGCACCCTCAACAGCGAGGGAGTATTCACCGCGTTCGCCCGTGCTTCCATCGAGGCGAGGAAGCGCCACACGAACAGCAGGGTTACCAGCAGCAGCCCCGGGTAGCCCACGCCGGCGAGCAGATAGGGCAGGGTCGGGTCGCCGTCCACGCGTACCCGTGGCAGGTTGAAGCTGAGCAGGCCCAGCGTGATGATCGCGCCGAATATCCACATCATCATCAGCCAGATGCCTGCTTCGAAGCCGCTCAACGGACGGCCCCAGCGGGTGGCGGGATGGACGGCGGCGGGATCGCCGTGGGCGACCGTACCCGCCGGCACACTCACGCGACGGCCCAGGGTGAGCAGGTCGTAGGCCAGCACGCCGGCACCCACCGCGAAGACGACGCCGAACAGCGGCAGCATCAGCTTGAACATGCCCATCGCGCGGGAGACGTCGCCGCCGAACCAGTCCAGCCCCAGGATGCGGTAGACGTAGATCTGCACCGTGCCGCCAATCGCGAAGGCGAACGCCATGCCGAGGACGCCGGTGAGTACCAGCCAGAAACCGAGCTTGCCCAGCCGCTGGTCGTAATTCGGCACCTTGCGGATGATCGGCACCGCGTAATAGGCCGCCGCGATACCCAACATGCCGAAGGTGCCGAACAGCGCCAGGTGCGCGTGCCCCGGGGTCACCCAGGTGCCGTGCGACCACACGTTGGTCAGCGCGAACGTCATGGTGAAGCCGAGAATGCCAGCGCCGATCTGCTCCAGCACCACCGAGCCCAGGATGAAGTAGAACGCGGGAGCGTTTTCCAACGGACGTCTGTTCGTGTGCGCATCGAGATAGATGTGCCAGAAGCAGAACACCAGCGGCAGCGGTTCCAGCGCGCTGAACAGCGAACCCCAGAACTGCCAGAACTCCGGCGTGCCGATCCAGAAATAGTGGTGCGCGTTGCCGATCAGCCCGGACAGCCACACCAGCGCCACGCCCCAGAACACCGCAAAGCCCACCGACTTGATGTCGACCTTGAACATCAGCACCAGCAGGAAACCGACCAGGGTGATGTGGATGACCTCCCACACGCCCTCGACCCAGTAGTGCACCACAAACCAGCGGAAGTATTCCTGCAGATCGAGCCGCGCCACGTAGAACAGGCCGAACACCCATACCAGCATCAACGCGGTGACGCCGAGGCCGAGGCCCCAATGGATCTCGTTCCACTGGCGCACCGGCGGGAACGTGCGCAGCACCACGTAAGCCAGAATGGCGAAGCCGACCAGCACGAGTACGCCGGCAATCCGGCCCGCCTCCAGATACTCAAGTCCTTGCTGCAGCCACGGCTGCCCCTGCCACCACCCGGCGATGCCGGTCTGGGCCAGCCGCAGGGTGAAGAAGTTCCACAAGGTGATCACGATCAGTGCATAGAACAGCAGCTTGATCAGCCACGGCGAAACCATCTCGCGTTTGGCCAATAGCGGCCCGACGAACAGGATCGCGCCGATGAAGCCGCACAGGATCCACAGGATGCCCAGGTTGAGGTGCTCGGCGCGTGCGGTGTTGAAATTCACCACCCCCGCGAGCACGGTCGGGTCGACCTGTTGCACCGACAGCAGCAGGCCGTAACCGACCTGGAAGACGAACAGCACCAGCATCAGCATGAAGAAACGCAGGCTCAGCCGTTGGGTCTGGAATTCGATTTGCATCACTGCTTCTCCAGGGTGTGGAGGTAGGCCACGATGGCGTTGACTTCGTCATCCTTGAGCAGGGTGTCGTAGGCGGGCATCACGCTCGCCGGATAACCCGCCACGATCTTCGCGTTGGGTTGACGGATCGATTCCTGCAGGTAGGCATCATCGGCGGTGACCGTGCTGCCGTCGGCAAGGTTGACCTTCGCGTTGTACAGGCCACCCCAGCCCGGACCGACCAGCCGTTTTTTGTCGCTTGCATGACAGGCCACGCAGCCGGTGTCCTTGACCAACTGCGCGCCGTGTGCCGCGGGATCGAGTGCGGGCCCGGCGGGCACCGGTGATGCTGGCGCAGGAGCCGCTTGAGCGGCCGCCGGGGTGCCATGCGCAAGCTGCAGGCGACGGTCGAGTCCTTCCACTTCCACCTTGGGCGGCCAGCCCTCGGTGTTCATCGCCGAGGTGTACTTCAGATAGGCGATCAGCTGGCCGATTTCGTCCTTGCTGAGCGGAAGATTCGGCATCATGGTGGTGCCGCCACCGCGTCGCTCGATGCGTTCCGCCGCCCCCGGAAATTTCTTCAGATAGGCGTCGATCGAGTCGGTGCCGGTGTCGGCTGACTGGTTCGGATCCAGCAACTGCGCGCGTACCGCCGTCGCCGTTGGCCAGCCTCCGGCCGAGGGCAGGAACGCGGCCAGCCATGCGGGTCCGGCGTGCTTGTATTCTTCGGTGAGATCCGGGCCCAGATAGGCGCCGTTGCCGACCATGGTGTGGCAACCCATGCAGTTATAGGCCTGGAACACGCGCTTGCCATCGGCAGCCTGGTAAGGGCCGAACGAAACCGTGTCTGGAGTCACCTGGCCACGCGACTTGAGGAAAGAGAAGATCGACAGTGCGACGAAGATCAGGGCCAGGATGGCCAATACCACAAACGCACCCCGACGCCGCGGCGTCTCGCAACTGCTACCGCCTGTTCCGCAGCTCATGAGAGTTTGTCCTGGTCGGTGGTCGTTGCGGCCTGCTCCTGCGTGTCGTGCAGGAACAAGATGCGCAGGCTGCCGATGAAGACGTAGAACACGTACACCGCCAGCACGAAGCCGGCTGCGAAGTAGATCCACCACGCGAGGTGTGATTCGGGCCAGTACTCGAAGTCGCGCCAGAATGGCCAGGACAACAGGACGGCTGCCACACAGGCCAGCACCGAAAGCGTCAGATCCGTGATCCGTTGCGTCATGCGATTCCCCCAAGGTTGGTTCGAGCACAGCCGAGAAACGTCGCGGATCAATGCATCCCTCCCCCGAGGGATCCGCGCGCCAGGCAGGCCGAATATAGGAGTGGGGAAAGTCTTCGCGCCTGATCCATGTCAAGCGGCGGTGTGTTTCCCGTCGGCTTGCCGCGACAGTGCCGGCCGCCGGCTCGTGGATCCGGTGCGATCGTCGCAACCACGCATGGCCGGTGGTGCATGCGCGCACCCGCGCCGGCAATCAGTCGATCTTGATCGGCTCATGCAGGCCCGGTAGCTGGCAGGTGACGCCGCGCTGTTCCAGTACTTCCTGCATCGCCTGCATGCCGCGGCCGTATTCGCCGTGCACCAGGAACACCTTGCGCCGTGGCGCATCGCCCAGCCAGGCCAGCAGCGATGGCTGGTCGGCGTGGGCGGAGAAGCCGTTGATCGTCCACACCTGCGCGCGCACCGGAATCTCCTCGTTGAACACGCGCACGCTGGCCGCGCCGTCGATGATCCGCCGCGCCAGCGTGCCCTCGGCGGCATAGCCGACGAAGACCACGCTGCTGCGCTCGCGCCACAGGTTGTGCTTGAGGTGGTGGCGCACGCGGCCGCCGTTGCACATGCCCGAGCCGGCCAGGATGATCGCGCCACCGTCGATGCTGTTGATCGCCATCGACTCGCTGGTCTCGCGGGTGAAATGCAGGCCGGGCATCGCGAACGGGTCGCCGTGCTGCAGTTCGGCGAGGAAGGCGTCGTCGAAGCATTCCGGATGGCGGCGGAAGATCTCGGTGGCGGAGATCGCCATCGGTGAATCCAGGAATACCCGCACGTGTGGCGGGATCGCACCGTCGCGGATGCCGCGGTGCAGGTAGTAGAGGATCTCCTGGGTGCGCTCCAGCGCAAAGGTGGGAATCACCACGTTGCCGCGGCGGGTCACGGTCTCGTGGATGGCCTGGTACATCTCGTCGATCGAGTCGGGGACGGAGCGGTGCGGACGGTCGCCGTACGTGCTTTCCATCACCACGTAGTCGGCGGCCGGTGCGGGCGTCGGATCGCGCAGCAGCGGCCGGCCCGGGTTGCCGAGGTCGCCGGAGAACAGCATGCGGCGGCGCTGCTTGCCGTCGTCCAGTTCGAGCAGGACCGAGGCCGAGCCGAGGATGTGGCCGGCGTCGAGGAAGCACGCAGTGACGCCGTCGACGACCGGCACGGTGTCGCCGTAGCCGACATCCGGGCCGAAGAAATCCAGCGCATGCAACGCGTCGTCCAGCGTGTACAGCGGCGGCGCAATCACCTCGCCGCGACGGTTGCGGCGCTGCGCCCGGCGCGCCTCCTCTTCCTGGATGCCCGCCGAATCGAGCATCACCACCCGCGCCAGCTCGCGGGTGGCGGCGGTGGTGAGGATGCGGCCGCGAAAGCCCTGGCGCACCAGCAACGGAATCCGCCCGCAGTGATCCAGGTGGGCATGCGTGAGCAGCAGCACGTCGATGCCGGCCGGGTCGAAGCCGAACGGTTCGGCGTTGGCCCGCTCGACCTCCTCGCTGCCCTGGAACATGCCGCAGTCGATCAGCACGCGGCGGTCGTTGCAGGTGATGAGGTGGCAGGAACCGGTGACCTGTTTGGCGGCGCCGTGGCAGCTGTAGATGATCATGCGTGGTTTTACCCTTGGTTGCGCGGTCGGCCGGACTGTCGCATGAAGCTTGTGCAAGCGTACTGACCGACGTCAATCCGGATGCCCGGCGTTCTTAAGACTCGCATAAGCCGTCCCGGTTGCAATGCCACCCAAGGCAATCATGCCGAGACCGGAGAAGCACCATGAAACGCATCGTCATCGCACCGTTGTTCCTTGTCGCCGCCGCGCTGTCGGCGTCCGCCTTCGCCGCACCGCAATGCACCAGCGCACCGCGTGCGCAGTGGCTTACCGAGGCGGCGATGAAGCAGAAGGTCCTCGACCAGGGCTACACCATCAAGGTGTTCCAGGTCACCGGCAACTGCTACGAGATCTACGGCAAGGACAAGGCCGGCAACAAGGTCGAGATCTACTTCGACCCCACCGACGGCCGCATCGTCAAGAAGAAGGGCGGCTGACTTCCAACCGAGCGAGGACAAGTCCATGAACGCCACGATCAAGGTGTGGGATCCGCTGGTACGCGTGTTTCACTGGTCACTGGCGGGCTTGTTCCTCGCCAATTTCTTCACCGAGGACGGCGAGCTGGTCCATCGCGGGATCGGCTACGCCATCCTGGCCCTGCTCGCCGTGCGTTTCGTGTGGGGCTGGGTCGGCACGCGGCACGCGCGCTTCAGCGACTGGGTACCTGGTCCGCACCGCGTGCGCAGCTATCTGCGCGGACGCCTGGCCGGGCGCTCGCAACGGCAGCTGGGGCACAACCCGGGCGCGGCGG
This sequence comes from Rhodanobacter sp., assembly GCA_036561785.1. Classification (GTDB taxonomy): domain Bacteria; phylum Pseudomonadota; class Gammaproteobacteria; order Xanthomonadales; family Rhodanobacteraceae; genus Rhodanobacter. The sequence continues at coordinate 10,039 of DATCUT010000174.1, read as the reverse complement.
TGATGATCCTGGCCCTGCTCGTCGGCGTGTTGCTGGTGGGCGTCACCGGCTGGCTACAGACGACGGATGCCTTCTTCGGTGTCGGCTGGCTGGAGGATCTGCACGAGGTGCTGGCCTATGGCGTGCTGGTGCTGGTCGGCGTGCACGTGCTGGCCGCGGTGGGCGAAAGCGTCCATTACGGCGAGAACCTGATCGCCGCGATGATCCACGGCCGCAAGCGCGCACTGGGGCACGACGATGCCGGTGACGAAAACCTGCGATGAATTGCCTCAGGTCACATTGGCAGGCACTTCGCTGACTAGAATCCGGCCATGCGCATCCTGCTAGCCGAGGACGACCGGGCACTGGGGCAGGCGCTGGCCGACGGCCTGCGCCGGCTCGGCTATGCGGTGGACTGGATCACCGACGGCAGCCAGGCCGCGGCCGCGCTGGCCGACACGACCTACGCCGCCGCGGTGCTGGACTGGAATCTTCCGCGCAGCAGCGGGCCGGTGATCATCGCCGGCATGCGCCGGCGCCGGGATGCCACCCCGGTGCTGCTGCTGACCGCCCGCGACGAGCTCTCCGACCGGGTCGCCGGGCTGGATGCGGGCGCCGACGATTACGTGGTCAAGCCGGTGCATCTGGACGAACTCGCCGCCCGCCTGCGCGCGCTGCTGCGCCGGGCCGATGGCCAGGTCGAGCCGGCGATCCGCGTAGGCGAACTCGAAGTCACCCCGGCCGCGCGCGTTGCCACGCTGGAGGGCGCGGCACTGGACTTGACCGCCCGCGAATACCAGTTGCTGGAAACCCTGGTACGCCACCCCGGGCGTGCCTATTCGCGCGACCAGCTGGAAGAAGCCCTGTACGGCTGGGACCAGGAAGTGGCCAGCAACGCGGTGGAAGTGCACATCCACCACCTGCGCCACAAGCTCGGGCCGGGCTGGATCCGCACCTTGCGCGGCATCGGCTACGCGATCAACCTGCCCGGTAGCCCAGCCGCATGATCCGCCCCTCGCTCAACCGGCGGCTGGTGCTGCGGCTGGTGGCCGGCATCGTGCTGGTGTGGTGCGCCGCCGGCGGCTGGCTGGCCTGGCGCAGCCTGCACGAGGTCGACGAGATCTTCGACCAGATGCTGGTGCGCACCGCCGCCAGCGTGTTCGCCGTGATGCCCGACACGTCGGCGCGGTTCGGCGCGGTGCGCCTGCCGGACAGGCAGGTGCTGGACTCCGACGCCACCGCGCATCGACCCGCCATCACCGTGCGCGATGCCCGCGGCCAGCTGCTGATCGGCAGTACCGAGCTGCCCGCGCTGAGCTTCGATCCGGGTGACGCGCACTTCCATTCGGTCACCTACGGGCCACGGCGCTGGCGGGTATTCCAGCGTTGGGATGCGCAGCGGGAGTACTGGATCCAGGTGGCGGCACCGCTGGACGAACGCGACGAGCTGATGCGCAAACTGCTGGCGCCGGCGTTGCTGGCGCTACTGGCCTTGCTGGTGCTGGTGCCGCCGATGGTGTTCGCCGGCTTGCGCAGCGGACTGAAACCGCTGCGCAAGCTGACCCGCAGCCTGTCCGCCGGAACCAGCGCGATGACGGCCTCGCTCACCGACGAACGCGTGCCGGTCGAGCTGGCGCCGTTCACCGAGGCGATCGATCGGCTGGTCGATCGCCTCAAGCTCAGTCTGGAGCATGAGCGCCGCTTCACCGCCGACGCTGCCCACGAACTGCGCCATCCGCTGGCGGTGCTGCGGCTGGAGCTGGACCTCGCCGGGCGCAGCGACGATGCGGTTGCCCGCGCGCTGCACCTGCAGCGCTCGCAGGATGCACTCGACCGCATGCAGCGGCTGGTGACCCAGTTGCTGCTGCTGGCGCGCGTCGAGAAACTGACTGAGCTGGACGACGCTGGTCCGTTGCGCCTGGCGAGCGTGGCCGAAGCCGCGCTGCGCGACGCCAGCGAGCATGCGGCGGCGCGCGCCATCGAGTTGTCGCTGGATCACGATGGCAATGACTTCGTGCAGGGCAACCGCGGCCTGCTCGGCATCCTGGTGCAGAACCTGCTCGACAACGCCTTGCGCCACGTGCCCGACCACGGCCGGGTGAACGTGCGCGTCGGTGGCCACGCCGACCGGGTGACCCTCGAGATGGATGACAGCGGTGCCGGCTTTGCGTCAACCGATACGGCGCGGCTGGGCGAACGCTTCCATCGCCCCGAAGGCAGCGTGGGTGAAGGCAGCGGGCTGGGCCTTTCGATTGCGCAGGCGATCGCCAGCCTGCACCACGGCCAGCTGGCGTTCGGCCGTTCCGCGCTGGGCGGGGCACGGGTCAGTTTCAGCCTTCCACGCGCCGCGGCTGCCACACCGCATTCGCCAAGCTATGCCTGAACACCGGATATCCAGCATGGATGTCTTGGAGAGCCGCATGACCGCGACGCTCGCCGTCAACGGTCGCTGCCGGCTTGCGCACCGCCCGGCGTTCCCGCCACGGGAGCCAGCGCGACAGCGGCATCAGCGGGCTCATCGCCACCACCCATGGCCTGATACAGCGCCACGCTGTCGATCAGGCGCTGTGCCTGCGCCGCAGTCAGCGCGATGCGAGTCTGCTGCAGCTGTTGTTGCGCGATGAGCAGCTCGGTGTCGCTGGCGGCGCCCAGCGCCTGGCGGTGGCTGACCGCGGTCAGCGATGCCTGCGCGGACGCCTCGGCGGCCGCCTGCGCGGACAGGATGTGCGCGTCGTTCTCCAGCGCACGCAGGACGTCGGCGACGCTGCGCAAGGCCTCCAGCACCACGCCCTGGTAGTTCGCCGCGGCCGCGTCGAGTGCCGCCAGCGCCGCGCGTTTTTTTGCCGGCAGGCCGGCGTCGAACAATGGTTGCGTCAGTTGTGCCAGCAACGCCCATGCGGCCGAGCCGTTGCCGAACAGCGCACCCGTGCTCAAGGCTTGCGAGCCGAGATTGGCACTGAGATCGAGTTGCGGGTAGAGCTTGGCGATCGTGACGCCGTAATCCGCGTTGGCCTCGTGCAGCAAGGCCTCCGCGGCCTGGATGTCGGGCCGACGGCGTACCAGTTCCGATGGCAGCAGCACCGGCAGTTGGGTGGGCAGACGGAACTCCGCCAGACGGAACGACGGCAGATCGCCGGCACCGGGCGCACGTCCGGCCAGCACGGCAAGCAGGTGATCGTGCTGCTGCAGCTGCTGGCGCAGCTGCGGCACGCTGGCGCGGGTGCGCTCAACCTGGGTCTGCAGGGTCGACGCCTCGTCCGGCGCGGCGGTCCCCAGTCGCACCCGCGCGCGGGTCAATGCCAGTTGTTCCTCCTGCGCCTGCAGCATGGCTTCGGTTGCCTCCAACTGGGCGGCAAGTTGCGCCTGCGCGATCGCGGTACTGACGACATTCGCCGCCAGGGTCAGCTGCGCGCCCGCCAGTTGCTGGCGTTGATAGTCGACACGCGCGGTCAGCGCCTCCAGTGCGCGCCGATCGCCGCCGGCCAGGTCGAGCTGGTAATGCACGCCGACGCTGGCGTTGTACACGTCGAACTCGCGCGTATCTCCCGCTTGCCCGAGTGCGGCCGGATTCAGGCGCTGGCGCTGCCCGGCGAGTGCGGCGTCCACTTGCGGGTAGCGCGTCGAGCCAGCCTGCGCGGCGCGGTTCTCCTGCGCCTGGCGTAGCGTGGCTCCAGCCGCCGCGACGGTCGGGCTGGCCTGCAACGCCTGCACGATCAGCGCATCCAGCCGCGGCGAGCCCAGCGCGTGCCACCACGCGCCGCCCACCCCGGCGTCGGTGACGAAACGCTGTGCGTCGCCGTGGGTGGTGGCAGCCGCCACGGTCTGCATCGCAACGGGGGAAGCCGTATAGACGTCCGTTGCAGGTGCCGCCGGTGGCCTGAAATCGGGGCCCGCCGAGCAGCTGGCCAGCAGCGCCGCCAGCACGGCGGCAAGGGATCGTGCGGGCAGTTCAGCGCTGGCCATGGAAGTGCTCCAGGAACGGTTTGCGGAATTGCTGGTGACAACCGAGGCAGGCGCCCTGCACGTTGGCGAACGCCGCGATCGCCGCGGCGCCATCCTGCCGTTGCGCGGCCTGCGCCAGCCATTGCGCGGCGTCGTGGGCCTGCCGGTCATGGTCACGGAAGCGGCTGGCGTCCTTGCCAGCGAAGGCGAGGATGCGCAGCTTTTCCGCCAGCGGCGGCTGCGGATGATCGGCGATGCGCGCCGCCAGTTTCGCCACCGCGGGCCAGTCCTCGCGCACGATGCCATCGGTGACGCCCTGCATGTCCTTGCCCAGGTCTTGCATGATCGTGGTAAGCGCCAGCGGGGCGGGGTGGTCGACGTCATCACCGGCAGCAAGCGCCAGTGACGCACCGGTGGCGAGGAGCACGGCAGTCATGATCGCGGTGCCGCGGGACCATGGGGTGGCGGTGCGGGCCGTGCTGTCGGGACTGATCGACATGAGTGGACTCCTTGGGTGGTGGACCTATTGTTCGGGGGACTGGCCACGAGCGATCGGCTGCCACCCCGGATGATCGAAATAGCGTGGATACAGCTCGAGCACGTCGAGCATCTGCGGGAGTCCTTCCGCGGTGAGCAGGCGACCGAGCAGGAGGTGCAGGCTGGCGTCGGCCCCGGGTTCGCGGCGCGGCTGGCTGACGATCGTGGCCACGCTGTCTTCGAGCGAGCTGGCCGCCGCCCGGTGCTGCCGTGCGCTCAGTGGTCCGTCGGTCTGCGCCTGCTGTATCCAGGCCACGACGGCACGGATACGTTCCATGCCTTCGCGCAGCGAGGCATCGGTACGCCATGGCCGGCCGTGGTCGAGCTGGAGCTTCTGTCCCGCGATGCCGCGCCGGTGAAAGCTGCCGTCGACGGGTATCGTTCCAGCGGCCGTCCAGTCCGGCGCAGCCGTGGCCACAAGCAGGGCAAGCATGCCGAGATGCGGGATCGGCCGGGAACGGAGGAATCGCGTCATCAGGGCTGCCGACGGTTTCATTCGAACCCCCGTCCTTCGCCGACTTCCTCGTGGGTGACGCCGTCGCGGATGTGATAGATGCGCTTGAATGTCGGGATGATTTTTTCGTCGTGGGTGACCACGATGACCGCCGTCTCGAATTGGCGGGCCATTTCGTTGAGGATGCGGATCACTGCCAACGCGCGTTCACTGTCCAGCGGCGCGGTAGGTTCGTCGGCCAGGATCACCGGCGGCCGGTTGACCAGCCCGCGGGCGATTGCCACGCGCTGCTGTTCGCCACCGGAAAGCTGCGATGGCATCGCCTTGGCGCGATGGGAAACGTCCAGCGCCTTGAGCAGCTCCTGGGCCCGCTGGCGCGCCTCGGCGTTGGGCACGCCGGCCAACATCGGCAGCAAGGCGACATTGTCGGTGACGTCGAGGAACGGGATCAGGTACGGCGCCTGGAACACGAAGCCGATCTTGTCCCGGCGCAGGGCACGCAGATCGGGAATCTTCCAGCCGTTGTCGTAGATCACCTCGTCGCCCAGCGTCATGCGCCCGGCAGAGGGATCGATCACCGCGCCCAGGCATTTGAGCAGGGTGCTCTTGCCCGAGCCGGAGGGGCCGATCAATCCGACCACCTCGCCGGGCGCCACCTGCATGTTCACGTCCTTCAGCGCATCGACGGCGGTGTCGCCGCTGCCGTAACGCTTGCTCACGCCCTCGATGAGGATGCCTTTGCCGCCCATGCGTCAGCCCCCGATCGCTTCGGCCGGGTCGACCTTGAGTGCAGCGCGGATGGCCACGATGCTGGCGAGCACGCAGATCGCCATTACCCCGAGCAAACCCATACCGGCGTCGCGCGGGACCAACAGCACGTACTTGGGGAACAGCGGCGCGGCCCAGGTGGCGGTGATCTTGCCGACCACGAAGCCGATCAGACCAAGCACGAGTGCCTGCTGCATGATCATCGCGGCGATCGTGCGGTTCTTGGTGCCGATGAGTTTCAGCACGGCGATTTCGCGAATCTTGTCCATGGTCAGCGTATAGATGATGAACGCGACGATGGCGGCACTGACGATCGCCAGGATCACCAGGAACATGCCGATCTGCCTGGCCGAGGTGGCGATCAGCTTGCCGACCAGGATCCCTTCCATCTGCGTGCGGTCGTAGACCTGCAGGCGTTTCCATTGACGGATCGGCGCCGCCACTTCCTCCGGGGTGTGGCCGGGCTTGATGCGCACCAGGATGGCGTTGACGTAGTTGTTGCTGGTTTGCGATGCGGTCACGTCGTCAAGCAGGCCGGGCACGCCGGGGCGGTTGAACGCCGGGTTGGCCGCGGTGCGGCGGCGCTGCATCAGGATGGCGTCGTTGTCCTTGAGGAATTGCGCCTCCTGTGCATCCTTGAGCGGAACAAACACCATCGGGTCGCCGCTGGAGGAGACCATGCGCCGGGTCAGCCCGACCACGGCATAGCGGTTGCGGCGAATCTGCAGCACGTCGCCGGGCTTGAAGCCGGTGGCGATGTCGACCACCGCCTCGTAGTGGCCGCGGGTGATCTGGCGCCCGGCGACCAGGTACGGCGGCCAGCCCGGCGTGCCCGGCGCACCGGCGGCAATGCCCACCACCATCGCGCGCACGTCCTGTTCGCCGCGGCCCACCTGCATGGTGAGATAGGTGACGTTGGCGGCCTCCGCCACGCCCGGCATCGACCGGATGCTGCGCCACAGGTCGTCGTACACGCTGGACGATTCGGCGTATGGCCCGAGCGTGCTCTTCTGCACCACCCACAGGTCGGCACCGCTGTTGTCGAGCAGCGCCTTGCCGTCGTCGACCATGCCGCGATAGACGCCGGCCATGGTCAGCGTCACCCCGATCAGCAGGCCCAGGCCGATGCCGGTGAACACGAACTTGCCCCAGGCATGCAGGATGTCGCGGCCGGCCAGGCTGATCATGGCGAGACCCCGGGAATATGCTCGACGACGTGGATGCGGCTGCGCGCGGTCAGCGCGCTTTCGCTGTAGACCACCACCCGGTCGCCGGGCTTGACGCCCTTGCGGATCTGCACGTTGCCGTCCAGGTCGGCGACGCCCGGCTCGACCGCGGCGAAACGCAAGTCGCCATCGATCAGCTTCCACACGCCGCGCACGCCATTCGCCTGCCGGATCGCCGCATTCGGCACCACCGGCAGCGCCGTCGTCGCCGGCAGCGTCACGGCCACCTGCGCCAGTTCGCCCAGCGGCGGCAGCGGCTGCGGCAAGGTGTCGAACACGACCTTGGCCAGCGTCTCCTCGGTCACTGCGTCGGCCATGGGCTCGACCCACAGCACCCGCGCGTCCCATGTCCGATCGCTGCGCGAGCGTAGCGTTACTTGAGCCGGCAACCCGGCGGCCAATCCTTGCGCACCGAGCTGATCGAAGCGCGTGTCGATCCACAGGCTGTGCGGATCGATCACTTCGACCACCGCCTGGCCGGCCACTACGGTGGTGCCGGGGTCGGCGTCGCGGCGGGTCACCAGGCCGTCGACCGGTGCCAGCAACTGCAGGTTCGCGCGCTGGGCGAGCAGGGCGGCGCGATCGGCTTGCGTCCGTGCCAGTTCCTCGCTCGCGCCACTGCGCGCGGCAGCGGCAACCTGCAGCTCCTGCCGCTTGCTGTCCACCGCCTCGGTGCTGATCGCGTGTACGGCCAGCAACCGCTCGTAGCGCCGCGCCTGGGTCTGCGCATAGCGCTGGCGGGCGTCCGCCTCGCGCAACTGGGCCTCGGCACGGCGGGCGGCGGCGTACTGCGCCTGGATGCGCTGGTCCAGGTCGACCGGGTCCATCATGCCCAGCAACTGCCCGGCCTTGACCCGGTCGCCCACCTGGACGTCGACCTGCTGCACACGGCCGGCGAAGGTCGGGCCGATCCGGTAGGTGTAGCGCGCCTCGACCGTGCCGATGCCGAACAGCGCCGGGGTGATCGCCCGGGTACCTACCGTGGTGGCGGTCACCGCCACCGGCGCCAGCGGCCCCGAGCGCAAGATCACGTAAATGAACAGCAAGGCGATCGGCAGCAGTGCCGCCAGCAGGGTCAGCGTGCGTCGTTGCAGGTGCGGGCGTTTCATCAGCGTGCGCTCGCGATGCCGCGGCGGTAGATCGCAAACGCGCCCGGGGCTTCCTGGCGCATGCGCCGGGTGTCACCGGCCAGCAAGGCTTGCATCACCAGACCCTGGATGCTGCCGATGAACAGCGTGGCCGCCGCAGTCGGGTCCAGTTGGGGATCCAGCTCGCCGGCGGCCTTGCCGTCCTCGATCAATGCGCGCAGGCGCTCGCCGTAACGGCGGATCATGGTCTGCACCATCCGCTTGGCGGCGGTGTCCTCGGCCCGCTGCAGTTCGCCGAACAGCATCCGCGGCACGCCCGCATGCTCGGCGACGAACGCAATGTGCGCCATGAACATCGCCTCGAGCGCGGCCAGTGGGCTGGCGGCACCCCGCGCGGCGCGTTCGACCCGCGCCAGCAGGTGATCGGCCACCCACTCCATGACCGCCTGCCAGATCGCCTCCTTGTTCGGGAAGTGGCGGAACAGGGCGCCTTGGGTCAGTTTCATCGACGTGGCGATCGCCGCGGTGGTGATCTCGCTGGGGTTCTGCTCGGCCGCCAGCTTGATAACCGCCTCGACCGTGACCGCGCGGCGTTCGTCCGCAGGCAGATGTTTGCGGTGGGTATCCATCGTGATGGTCCATCATAAGTAAGTAAGTAATTACTATCTTATCGAGACAAAAGCCGTTGTCAACGGGAGCTGGCACGAAGGATTCATGTGTGATGGATTTTTGTCAGGACGACGGACGGGCGGCGGCGCCCACGCTCATAACGTGCATGGAGCCCGGTGACCGGGATGGCACGGAATGGCACGGAATGGCGACCGGGTTCCGGCTGACGGATATCGGCATGTTGCCGTGTTTGCGGCGCCGAACGTGCGCGGCGACATCAGTGCGCTGCTGCCTTGCGCAGGCTGCCGCGCGTCATGCGGCGAAGGAGTTCCAGCCAGGCGATGGCAGCGGCCAGCATCCCGGCGGTGGCGAGCAGCGTAAACGTGCCCGGCACCGCCAGCCCCATCACGCCGCGGAAGAACGGTACCCCGACCACGATCGCCAGCATCAGCGCCACGCCGCCGAACATTCGCGCCAGCCAGGGGTTGCGCGCCGGCATGCGGCTCAGTGCCGGGCGGGACACGTCGCGGTTGGCCAGGGTCAGCAGGAACAGGCCGATCACCAGCGCAATGAACACGGCGCTGCGGCTTGGCGCGGCGTCCACTTCCTGGCCGAGCAGCAGGCCGTAGCCGACCAGCAGGATGCCGGCAAAACCGAGGCCCTGGATCACTGCGTAGCGCAGGTTGGCGGCGGCGAACGGGGAGTCCGACGGTGCGCGCGGCGGCCGCCGCATGATGTCGTCGGCAGCGGGCTCCGCCTCGAACACCACCGAGCAGGCCGGGTCGATCAGCAGTTCCAGCAGCACGATGTGCACCGGCATCAGCAGCACCGGCCAGTGCAGCAGGGTCGGTACCAGCGCCAGCGCGATGATCGGCATGTGCACGGCGAAGACGAAGCGGGTGGCCTTGGTGATGTTGTCGTAGATGCGCCGGCCCTGGCGGATCGCCGTCACGATGCTGGCGAAGCTGTCGTCCAGCAACACCAGCGCGGCGGCCTCGCGCGCCACGTCGGTGCCGCGCTCGCCCATCGCGATACCGACGTCGGCGGCCTTCAGTGCGGGCGCGTCGTTGACGCCGTCGCCGGTCATCGCCACCACCTCGCCGTCCTCGCGCAGCAGCTGCACCAGTCGCAGTTTCTGCTCGGGCTTGAGTCGCGCGCACAGGTCGACGTGGCGCAGGCGTTCGCGCAGCGCAGCGTCGTCCAGCGTCGCCATTTCCACGCCGGTGATCACCTCGGCGCGCTCGCTCAGCCCCACCTGACGGGCGATGGCACGTGCGGTGGCCGGGTGGTCGCCGGTCAGCATGATGATGCGCACGCCGGCGTTGCGGCATTCGGCGATCGCGGCCGGTACTTCGGGGCGCGGCGGATCGACGAAGCCGACCAGGCCGAGGAAGCGGAAGTCGAAGTCGTGCTGGCTGCGCGGCCACGCCGCGCCC
>DATCUT010000173.1:0-10937 GCA_036561785.1 Rhodanobacter sp. | reverse complement strand
TCGGCGGCAACGCCTCGCTCAGCTCCGCGCAAGGCAGCGTCAGCTACACCGACCGCGCCGACGCACCGCTGCTGCGCTACGACCAGTTGCGCGTGGACGCCGACTTTGCGCCTGCCGGGCAGCGCATCGCCGTGCATGGCGGGCTCGACGCCGGCGGCCGCATCGACGGCCAGGTCACGATGAGCGGCGCGCAGCAGGTGCTGGGTGGCCAGCTCGACCTGCGCTTGAACAACCTCGCCTTCGTCGAGCTGTTCAGCAGCGAGGTGGCCAACGTCAAGGGTGGCGTCGACGGCAACTTCCGCTTCGGCGGCACGCTGAAGCAACCCGCGGTCACCGGCCAGGCGAACGTGCGCGGCTTCGCCGCCGAGGTGCCGTCGGCGGGACTCAAGCTGAGCGAGGGCCAGCTCACGGTCGGCACCACCGACGCGCGGCAGTTCCTGATCCGCGGCAGCGTGCAATCGGGCAGGGGCAGCGTGACGATCGACGGCGACGCCGGCCTTGGCGCCGACGCCCGGACCAGCCTCACGCTCAAGGGCAGCCAGTTCACCGCCGCCGATATCCCCGCCGCCAGGGTGGTGATCTCGCCCGACCTGACCGTGAAGCAGGATGCCAAGGGCATCGACATCGGCGGCGCGCTCAGCATCGACAGCGCCGACGTGAACGCGGAGAAGCTGCCTGGTGCCGGCGCCACCCAGGCCTCGCCCGACGTCGTGGTGCTCGATGAAAACCAGCAGCAACAAGCCGCCAGCAAGCTGCCGATCCGTGCCCTGGTCAAGGTGGATCTCGGCCGCAAGACGCATGTCGTCGGCATGGGCCTGGACGGCCGCGTCAGCGGTGTGCTCACGGTGGTCGAGCGCCCCGGCCGCGCCACCACGGGCCAGGGCCAGATCGCGGTGAACGGCACCTATCGCGCCTACGGCCAGAACCTGCAGATCCAGCGCGGCCAGCTGCTGTTCGCCAGCACGCCGATCGACAACCCGGGGCTGAACATCCGCGCCGTGCGCAAGCTCAATCCGAACGCCACCATCGACGAAGGCCAGGAAGTCGGCCTGCTGGTTTCCGGCACCGCGCAGCGGCCGATCCTCACCGTGTTCTCCAACCCGGTGATGGAGCAGTCCGACGCGTTGTCCTACCTGGTCACCGGCAAGCCGTTGTCGCAGGTGAAGGGCGGCGAAGGCGACATGGTGGGCGCCGCCGCGCAGGCGCTCGGCTCGGCTGCCGGCGACCTGCTGGCCAAGAGCATCGGCTCGAAGCTGGGCGTGGACGACGTCGGCGTGTCCAGCAACGAGGCGCTCGGCGGCAGCTCGGCGTTCACCGTGGGCAAGTACCTGTCGCCGCGGCTGTACCTCAGCTACGGCGTGGGCCTGTTCGAGCCGGGCGAGGTGATCACCCTGCGCTACCGCCTCAGCAAGCGCTGGAACTTCGAGGCGCAGCAGGCCACCGAGTTCAGCCGCGCCAGCTTCAACTACCGCATCGAGAAATAATTGCGCGGCACGGCGAACACAGGTGATAGTCCACAGGTCATGCACACAAGGCCCGCATGGCGGACTATCGTGGGCGCTTCAAACGCAGAGGAACGACCATGCAACGCATGCGATGGGTACTGACGGCGGCGATCCTGTGCAGTCCGGCGGCATGGGCGGCGACGCCGGCGAGCCAGCCTTCCGGCATCGACCTGGCCGGGATCGACCATGGCGTGAAACCGGGCGACGACTTCTTCCGCTACGCCAACGGCGGCTGGCTGAAGACGGCGCAGATTCCCGCCGACCGCTCCAGCACCGGCACCTTCCTCAAGGTGTTCGAGCAAGCCGAGAAGAACACCGCCGAGCTGATCCGCAATGCGGGCGCCAGCCGCCCGGCCACGGGCAGCAACGCGCGCAAGATCGCCGACTACTACGCCGCCTGGATGGACACCGCTGCGATCGAGCAGCACGGCCTGGCGCCGCTCAAGCCGGAGCTGGCGCAGATCGACGCGATCGCCTCGCGCACCGACCTGGCGCGCGTGCTGGGCAGCCGCCTGCGCGCCGACGTCGACCCGGTCAACGCCACCAACTACCACACCGGAAACCTGTTCGGCCTGTTCGTGACGCAGGGCCTGGAAGATCCCTCGCGCAACCTCGCCTACCTGCTGCAGGGCGGCCTGGTCATGCCCAGCCGCGACTACTACCTGTCCGGCGACGCGCACATGGTCGCGACCCGCGCCAAGTACCGGACCTACATCGGCGCGCTGCTGAAGCAGGCCGGCATTGCCGACGCGGAAACAAAGGCAACGACCATCCTCGACCTGGAAACGAAGATCGCCAGGGCGCAGGCGAGCCTGCTCGACAGCGAGGACGTGCACAAGGCGAACAACCCGTGGCGCATGGCCGACTTCGCGCAGAAGGCGCCGGGGCTGGACTGGGCCGCGTACTTCAAGGCCGCCGGCCTGGACGGCCAGCCGCGGATCGACGTCTGGCAGCCGAGCGCGATCACCGGACTGTCCGCGCTGACTGCCAGCGAGCCGCTGCAGGCGTGGAAGGACCTGCTGCTCTTCCACACCCTGGACCAGAGCGCCGGCCTGTTGCCCAAGGCCTACGCCGACCTCGGCTTCGACTTCCACGGCCGCACCCTGCAGGGCACGCCCGAGCAGCGGCCGCGCTGGAAGCGTGCGGTGGGCGCCACCAGCAACGATCTCGGCGACGCCGTGGGCCAGCTCTACGTGAAACATTACTTCCCGGCCTCGTCCAAGGCGGAAGTGGAGCAACTGGTGCAGAACCTGCTCGCCGCGTTCAACGAGCGCATCGACACGCTGAGCTGGATGACTCCAGCCACGCGCGCGAAGGCCAAGGCCAAGCTCGCCACGGTGCGTGTCGGCGTGGGCTATCCGGATACCTGGCGCGACTACGCCGCGCTGGAGATCCGCGCCGACGACGCGCTCGGCAACCAGCGCCGCGCCGAAAAGTTCGAATACGAACACCAGCGCGCCAAGCTGGGCCAGCCGGTCGATCGCGCCGAATGGTGGATGACCCCGCAGACCGTCAACGCGGTGAACCTGCCGCTGCAGAACGCGCTGAACTTCCCCGCCGCCATCCTGCAGCCGCCGTTCTTCGACCCGAACGCCGACGCCGCCACCAACTACGGCGCGATCGGCTCGGTGATCGGCCACGAGATCAGCCACAGCTTCGACAACACCGGCGCCGAATTCGATGCCGAAGGCCGCCTGGCGAACTGGTGGACGCCGGAAGACCTGGCCCACTTCAAGGCCGCCGGCAAGCAGCTGGCGAAGCAGTTCGACCAGTACGAGGCGCTGCCCGGCCTGCACGTCAACGGCGAACAGACGCTGGGCGAAAACATCGCCGACGTCTCCGGCCTGACCATCGCCTACCTCGCCTATCACAAGTCGCTCGGCGGCAAGCCGGCGCCGGTGATCGACGGCCTCAGCGGCGACCAGCGCTTCTTCCTCGCCTACGGCCAGGCCTGGCGCTCGAAGATCCGCGACGCCGCCCGGCGCCAGCGCCTCGCCACCGACGTGCACGCCCCCGCCGACTTCCGCGCACAGACCGTGCGCAACCTCGACCCGTGGTACCCCGCGTTCAAGGTGAAGCCCGGCGAGAAGCTGTATCTGGCACCGAAGGATCGGGTGAAGATCTGGTAGGTCGCGTATCCGCGCAAAAACGACAGGGCCGTGATCCTGGTGGATCGCGGCCCTTTTTGTTCCGGTCTCGTGGCGGCGCAGCGGTGCCAGCCGGACCGTGGCTCAGCCCACCAGCATGAATGCCCGATTGGCGACTGCGATGAGAGCGTTGAACAACAGGCCGAGTACCCAGCGGATGAAGCTCACCGTCAGCGAGGCACCAGCCGCGGCGGTACGACCGAGAAAACGGAAGATCGCCGTGATGATCGTGCTGACGTAGGTCGAGACCTCGATGGACAGCTCGGCCCCCTTGCCGAGCAGCCATGCCAGCTGATCGAGCACCGTCATCCCCATGGTAAAGTGCAGACCGAGTGCATTGAGCGCCAGTGTGCCGATCTTGCCCATCAGCCAGTTCAGCGCCTTGCCGATCATCATCAGGCCCCACGCACCGCCCATCAGGATACCGCCGCCGCCTGCGCTTACCTGATCCAGCCAGAGCTGGGCATTCGTGTCGTCTTCCCCGCTTACGCCACGGCGTGCCAATGCCTGCCAGCTGTCCTGGCCGACACCGGGGATGTAGCTCAACTCCATCGAATGCGCATCGGTGTTGATCAACCCCGACGGACCCGCGGTCAGCTGGTACCCCGGCTCCGCAGTCGGCACGTGGATGAACGGGAACAGGGGAATCTTCGGCACCGGATCGGAGCGATGATGCACGCGATACATGTTCTGCCGGCCGACCCGGCGAGTCAGGCTGCGCGCGAAAAATGCTCCGCCGGCACGTGGCGAACCGCAGGTATACAGCTTCACCTCGGCCGCCCCGATACTGGAGAAGTAGTCGGCATTGAGCGTGGCCAGCGCACCGCCCAGGCTGTGGCCCACGCAGTGGATCACCGTGGGGTTGCGCCCTCGCAGGAAGTTGGTCACATCCACGGAGAACGATTTCCATACTTCATGAAAGCCGGCATGGACGAGTTGCCCACCGGGCCCCAGCTGCATGCCTATGTTGAAATTGCTGAGCCAGTCATACATCGTCTCGGTGCCGCGCGTGGCCACCAGCACCTCGTTTTGGTACGAACCGGTGCCCTCCGCGATGTAACCGAAACCACTGAGCTGTTTGACCGAGATCAGTCCGCCGGAGCGGCCGGTGAACCGTGAGCTGCCGTCCACAGTGAACATGTCCTCACAGCCAAGCTTCACGCCGCGATCCGCCGACTGACTGACGCTCCGTTCACGCAGGCTATAGACACCACTGGCGATCAGGGCAGCCTGATGAGGTGTAAGTGTGCTCATGAAACCCCTCCTGGTTGGGTAAACGCAGCGTCACTGCGGCTCACAGATGCCGTAAACCTTGCCGTGATGCACGACCTCTGCTTCCAATCGGCAGACCAGGGAAACCGGACGCCCCCCGAGTTCGCCGTTTTCGTTGTAATTGCGCTTGTCCAGCATCCACGCCTTGTAGGTATTGCCGGCGTGGTGAATCAGGATCGTCTGTTCCACGAAGGGTTCGTGCGGCAACAGCGACCCGAGCAGCGAGCGCCCCCAGATCGCAGGCAGCGCGAATGCCCCCTGCGCATCGGTGGTGGCCTGATCACTCCCACCCTCGTTCTTCCAACTCCATTTGTAGCTGCGCTCGATTCGCGCTCCCTCGACCGGCTTGCCGTGATCGAGCACCACTCCGCGTACCGCCGAGAAAAGACACATCTTGCCCATGGCATTCGCCTCGTCAGCAGTCGTCAACAACAGCGCACACGCAAGCAGCCCAGGCAATAGCCATTGCCCGATGCGTGAAAAACGCCAGAAAGACTTCTTCCCCCAGAACGCCGCCGTCTTGCGCCCGCTCGCGGCGTCCCGCTCACTCCGTTGCCCTGCCATCGCCACCCCCGTGGCCCGCTTCCATGGAACATCGAAGCAGCCTGAATACCAAAACTGGCGACGCATCACAAGTCGGCCTTCGCCGCGCCGGTCCGCTATGCGCTGGTGATCACTGTATTACCCGGTGCATTCATGCGAGATCAGCCGATGCCCAGGCCTTCGATGCCGGTAATCGCTACCGCGTCTAACCCGGCCAGCGCGGCGAAGTGGCGGCCGCGTTCGGCATAATCCTTGAACTGATCGAAGCTGGGCGCGCCGGGAGAAAGCAGGATGACGCCGTCACGCGGGGTGTGCGTCTTCGCTTCGGCCACGGCGCCGGCGAGGTCGTCGACGCGCACGATCGGGCAAGGTGGTATTTCCGCGCTGCGAAGGGCCGCTTCGATGCGTGCGCCGTTGCTGCCCATGCACACGATCGCGTTCGGCGGCGTGCTGCGCATGGCATCGACGAACGGTGTCCAGTCCAGCCCGCGGTCGTGACCGCCGACCAGCACCGTGACCGCTCGGCCGTGCAGGCTTTCCAGCGCAGCCAGGGTCGCCAGCGGCGTGGTGCTGATCGAATCGTTGACCCAGTGCCAGCCATCGTGCGTGCCCAGCGGCTGCAAACGATACGGCAGCGGGCGGAAGCGCGCCAGCGCGGGCGCGGCCGCCAGCGCATCCATGCCGACGGCTTCCAGTGCAGCGAGTGCGGCGCAGGCGTTGAGTGCGTTGTGCAGACCGGGTGCGGCCAGTTGCGCGATCGGGAAAACTGCCTGCGTGCCGCGGCAGATGAAACCGTCACTGACATGCCAGTCTTCCGGCTGGCCGAACAGCAGCCGCTGCGGATGATCCTGCGTGCGTTCCAGCAATGCCGGTTGCAACGCGTTGACCAGCAGCCGGCGCGAAACGTCGGCCAGGCGCAGCTTGTCGGCCACATAGCGCTCGCGCGAACCGTGCCAGTCCAGGTGCTCTTCGTACAGGCTGGTGATCACGCCCAGCTCCAGCGGGCCGGCCTCGCCAGTCTGGAAGCTGGACAGCTCGATCACCCACAGGGCCGCCTGCTGGCCGAGCAGTTCCGGCAGCGGCAGGCCGATATTGCCGGCCAGCGCGGTGCGTACACCCAGCGCGCGCGACAGATGCGCGATCAGCGCGCTGGTGGTGCTCTTGCCCTTGGTGCCAGTAACCGCGATCACGCGTGCATCGGGATTTTCGCCAAACCACAGCGCGGTGCCGGAGGTGAACTGCGTGCCCTGCGCCTGCGCTGCCAGCAACGCCGGCTTGTACGCCGAGATACCCGGCGATTTCACCACCACGTCGAACCGGCCCAGCGTCGTGGCGTCCGGTTCGCCGGCGATGATTTCCAGCGCGGCATCGAACGCGCGTGCCGCGTCGACCTCGGCCGCGCTGCAGAACAAGGTGAGCGGCTGCTCGCCGCAGCGCTGGCACAACGCGCGAATGGCGGCCCGTCCCTCGCGACCGAAGCCCCAGACCGCGGCGCGACGGCCAACCAGATCAGCGATGCGCATAAGCAACCACACGATCCTGTAGGAGCCCGCTTGCGGGCGATGCCCTTTCGGACCAAATCAAGAGCATCGCCCGCAAGCGGGCTCCTACAAGGGAGATGAAATTCTTCATCCGCCGATCGCCGCCAGCGCAGCCTGCAGCCGAACCGGCACGCGATGTTCGGGCGACGGCTCCAGCCACGGCTCCAGCGCCAGCTGCGAAACGTCCAGCTGCGGCAGGATCTCGTTGCGGAAGCGCTCGACCAGCGCGTCCTCCTGCCACTCCGGCCGCTGGCTCAATGCGTACATCGCGGCGCGCGCCTCGGCGCCCTCGCCCACGCACTCGAACGGTTTGTGGTCCTGGTATTCCAGCAGCGCGTCGAAGCCGGCGGCCTGCGTCTCGTCGTCCAGCAGGTTGCGCCCGAAGATCGCCAGCAGCCGCGGCTTGGGCAGGAACGGCGCCAGCGCGAGGAACACGAAGTGGCATTTCGGGCACTGCCCGCACCAGCGGTCGACCGGCTTCGGGCCGAGCAGCTTGAAGTTGCGGTTGCAGCTGGAGAACGCGTCGAAGTACGGCGTCAGCTTCGCAAACGCGCGGGTGATCGCCAGTTCCGAATACGGCCGCAGCAGCGAGCAGTAGTCGAGGTCGGCAGCCACGTGCGTGTGCAACCAGTCGCCGAGCAGGCGCTCGAACGCGAGGCTCTTGCTCCACTGGTGGTTCACCTGCTGGCCGTCGTACTCCAGCGTGGCGGCGGAGGCGGAACGCTCGTTGGCGAACGTGATCGAATCGTAGCCGTACAGGACCGCGGCCACGGCGAGGATCGCCGAGTTCACCGCGGTCACCGGGATGTGCCCGTTCCACGCACCGAGCCGGTTCAGTTCGAACAATGCCGGTGCCAGTTCGCGCTGGATATTCAGCGTGGGCAGGCCGGTGCGTTCGGCACAGGCGGCGATCAAGGCGGAATTGCCGACCCACACCGCGGTCGCCTCGCCGCCGATCGCCTTGATCGCCTCCACCGCGACCAGCGAATCCTTGCCGCCGCCGATCGGCACCAGGGTGCGTTTCGGCAAATCCAGCGCGCCCACCGCGGGCATGCTGCCGCCACGCGAACTTTCCGTTCCTGTTCCCGTGCCAAGGCGCGGGAACGCGATGCGCCCACGCAGGTCCAGCCCGTTGCGATAGGCGAACTCGGCCAGGCCATGCAGGTACAACTGATCCAGCAGCTCGGCGGTGGCGGCGTCGAGCGGGCCATCGGCCAGTTCGATTTGCGGCGGTACGCCAGCCTTGTAGTAGCTGACGCCGGCGATCAGGTGCAGCAGTTTCAAGGCGGCATCGAACGCCGCCGCACGCGCGGCCGGTACCATCGGCGCATGCGGGAAACGGACCCGCTCGACCAGTTCCTCGCCATCGTCGAACGCGTATGCCAGCTCGGCCACGCCGTCGACGTAGCTGCAACGCACGAAGCGGAATACCTGGGTCAGGCGCGGTTGGATCGTGTTGCTCACATCTTTCTCCATCGCCCGCATCACGGGAGCGAACAGGCTGATTCTAGCTTCGAGCGGTACAGCTGCCGCGAGCCCTCTCCTCCGAGCGCGCTCGGGAGAGAGGGATGGGTGAGGGGGCAGCTCTTGCCTCACGAACAACCAAAAGCGAAAAGCGCCCCCTCACCCCAACCCTCTCCCCCAACGATTTCATCGTTGGGGGAGAGGGAGTCAGATGTCGATCACCACCTCGTCGGCCTCGTCGCGCAGGTTGTAGTGCGAGGACATCACCTTGCCATAGGCGCCGGCCTGCGCGATCAGGATCACGTCGCCCTCCTGCGCCTCCTGCAGGCGACGGTCGGTGCCCAGCACGTCGCCGCTCTCGCAGATCGGGCCGACCACCTGGTACAGCGCGGTGGCCGGTTCGCCGAGCCGGCTGAGGTTGACGATCTTGTGCCAGGCGTCGTACAGCGCGGGACGGATCAGGCTGTTCATGCCGGTGTCCACGCCGAGATAACGGAAGCCGCCCTTGTCCTTCTGCTGGGTCACCCGCGTCAGCAGCACGCCAGCGTCGGCCACCAGGTAGCGGCCCGGCTCCATCCACAGCTGGTACTGCGGATAGACCGCCTTGACCTCGCGCAGCGCACGATCGAGCGCGGCGATGTCCAGCGGCGCTTCGCCCGGGTGCGCCGGCACGCCGAGGCCGCCGCCGATATTGAGGAGCACCACGCTGCCGATGCGCTCGGCCAGGCTGGCCAGCTGCGCATACACCTCGCCCCAATGCGCGGCATCGAGCACGCCCGAGCCCAGGTGCGCATGCAGGCCGCGCACGCTGACGCCATGCGTCTCGGCCAATTGCAGGAACAGCGGAAGCTGATCCAGCGGCAGGCCGAACTTGCTGCCGCTGCCACCGGTGCGCACCTTCTCGTGATGGCCCAGGCCGCGACCCAGGTCGACCCGCAGCACGATCTCGCGGCCGCGGAACAGTTCGCCCCAGTGCTGCAGCGGATGCAGCGCGTCGAGCGTGATGGTGGCGCGGGTACCCAGCGCGTAGACGTAATCCTCGCGCGGCGCGAAGTTCGGCGTGAACAACAGCGGCACCGATTCCGCCACCACCGCGGCGACCGCTTTCAATTCACCGGGCGACACGCATTCGAACGCGAAACCCTCCGCCGCCAGCGCGCGCAGGATCGCCGGAAGGGTGTT
Source organism: Rhodanobacter sp. (assembly GCA_036561785.1). Lineage (GTDB taxonomy): Bacteria > Pseudomonadota > Gammaproteobacteria > Xanthomonadales > Rhodanobacteraceae > Rhodanobacter. The sequence continues at coordinate 1,283 of DATCUT010000173.1, read as the reverse complement.
CGCCTTCACCGCGTAGTGCAGCCGATCCACCGCCCCCAGCGACTTCAGCTCGCGCGCCTGCTGGCGCACCGTGGGCAGGTGGTAGACGTAGCGCGGCGTGGCCTCGGCGGCCAGTTCCAGCAGGCGCGGACGCTGCGCCTCGCGCCACCATGCCGACACCGCGCCGGCTACCTCGCCGGTACCGTACAAGGCCTGCCAGCTGGGGCCGAACAAGGCGCTGTCGTCGGTGCGCAACGCGCCAGCGGCGATCAGCAAATCGTGCAGATGCGGCAGCAACGCATCGACCACTTCCTCGTCCACCACGAAGGTGAGGTTCAGGTTGTTCGACGACTGCGAAATCATGTGCACGCGCAACTGGCCGAACTCGGCCAGCACGCCGGACAACGTATGCAACAACGAGCGCATGCCGCGGCCGACCAGGGTGATCGCCGCGCACGGCGCGATCACCTTGACCCGGCACACCTTGGCCAGGTCGCTGGCCAAGGCGGCGATCGCGTCGGAGTCGAGCAGGTTCTCGGTGGGATCGAGCGACACCGTGACGTTGGTCTCGGCCGAACCGATCAGATCCACCGACAGGCCGTGCTGCTTGAAGTGGGCGAACACGTCGGCGAGGAAGCCGACCTGCTGCCACATGCCGACCGACTCCATCGACACCAGGGTGATGCCCTTGCGCGCGCTGATCGCCTTGACGCTGGGCGCGTGTGCGCGCACTTCGGGGCCGATCACGGTGCCGTCGAGTTCGGGACGGTTGGTGTCCTTGATCAGCAACGGCACGCGCGGTTCGCGCAGTGGCGACAGGCAGCGCGGATGCAGCACCTTGGCACCGGTGGAGGCGATCTCCTGCGCCTCCTCGTAATCCAGCCGCTGCAGCAGGCGCGCACCCGGCACCTGGCGCGGGTTGGCGCTGAACATGCCGGCCACGTCGGTCCAGATCTCCACCCGCGCCGCCTTCAGCTGCGCACCGAAGTACGCCGCCGAGGTATCCGAACCGCCGCGGCCGAGCAGCACGGTGCGGCCATGCATTTCGCGCGCGATGAAGCCTTGGGTGATGAACACGTCGCCCAGCGCGGCCAGGCGTGCGTTCAGCGCCGGATCGGGCCTCGCCTCGACCATCGCCGAGAGCAGCCGGGTGCGCTCGTTCTGGTTCGGCAACGCCACCGCCGCCAGGCAGTCGCGCGCGTCCAGCCATTGCGTGGGCAGGCCGCTGTGGCTGAGGAAGGCCGCGCCGAGCGCGCTGGACATCAGCTCGCCGTGCGCCTGCACCTGCGCCTGCCAGGCCAGTT
>DATCUT010000172.1:0-4537 GCA_036561785.1 Rhodanobacter sp. | reverse complement strand
CGCGCGGCAACACCGGCGCTTCGCCCGGCAACCGTCGCCCGGCAGGCGGCAAGCCGTTCGGCGCACGCAGTGGCGGCGGCGAAGGCCGTGCTGCCGGCAGTCCGTACAGTGGTTTTGGTGGCGAGTCGCGTGGCCCCGGCTTGGGCGGCAACCGTGCACCGGGCAATCGTGGTCCACGCCCGCAGGGCCAGGGCCAGGGTCAGGGACAAGGCCAGGGCCAGGGCCAGGGCCAGGGCCAGGGCAACCGTGCGCACGGCAACCAGGCACGCCCGCAAGGCCATGGCGGCAATCGCCCGCAAGGTAGTGGCCGGCCGCAAGGCCAGGGCGGCAACCGTCCGCAAGGCGGCGCCCGTCACGGCGGGCCCGCCAGTGGCCGTCCACCGGGTCGCGGCGGCAATCGCTCAGGCAATCGCTGAGCCCGGCACGACGACACGAGGTCACTGAGCGATGGTGCGCATCTATCACAACAACCGCTGCTCCAAGTCCCGCGCCACGCTGGCCCTGCTGGAGGAGCGCGGTACGGCGGTCGAGGTGATCAATTACCTCGACGCCCCACCCAGCGCGGCTGAACTGACCCGGTTGCTGAAGCAGCTGGGAATGACCGCGCGCCAGTTGCTGCGCACCGGCGAGGCTGAGTATCAGGCACTCGGTCTGGACAGCCCTTCGCTCGATGACGCTGCCCTGATCGCCGCAATGGTGGCGCATCCGAAACTGATCGAACGTCCGATCGTCGTGGCCAATGGCAAGGCCGCGCTCGGCCGACCGCCGGAAGCGGTGCTGGCGATCCTCTGAGCCGGCGTGGGTCCCCCGACAAGAAGCCGCCCATGAGGCGGCTTTTTGTTGTCCGCGATGAAGCGTGGCTCAACCCGGATCGAGCGAAAACGCGTCGGCATCCATCCATGCCGGGAAACGTTCGCGGTGCGCCAGCAGCGGCGCCGGATCCAGCGTGATCGTCACCACCTGCTCCTGCGCACCCAGTTCCACCAGCGGCTCGCCGACCGGATCGATCACCGCGCTGTCGCCGGCATAGGGAATCTCGTTGCCGTCCACGCCGACCCGGTTCACCCCGGCCACGTAGCCGAGGTTCTCGATCGCCCGCGCGCGCAGCAGCGTGCGCCACGGGCCGCGGCGCGGTGTGGGCCAGTTCGCCACGAACAGGGCCAGGTCGTATTCCATGCCGCCATTCGCCGAAGCCAACCGGCGATTGCGCAGCCACACCGGGAAGCGCAGGTCGTAGCAGACCTGCGGCAGGATGCGCCAGCCTTTCAACTCGACGATAAGCCGCTCGCTGCCGCCGCCGTAGCGGGTGTGTTCGCCGGCCATGCGGAACAGGTGGCGCTTGTCGTACTGCTCGAAGCTGCCGTCCGGCCGTACCCACAACAGGCGGTTGTAGACGACGCCGTCTTCGCGGATCGCCAGGCTGCCGCAGATCACCGCGCCCACCTCGACCGCCAGCGCGCGCAGCCAGGCCACGCCCTCGCCATCCATGGTGTCGGCGCTGGCATGGGTGTCGTTGCTGAAGCCGGACAGGAACGTCTCCGGCAGCACGATCAGGTCGCTGCCGATGGCCTGCTGCACCATCGCGCCGTAGTAGTCGCGATTCGCCGGAGCGTCGTGCCAGCGGGTGGCGCCCTGCACCAGCGAAACCTTTAGCGGCTGCATGATCAGAGCCGGCATAGCCGTTCCGCCGCCGCTTCCATCGTGGCGTCGCTCTTGGCGAAACACAGCCGCAGCAGGCGCGTATCCGGCGCGCGCTCATAAAACGGCGACAACGGGATCGCCGCCACGCCAGCGTGTTCGACCAGCCACTTGCTGAAGGTCAGGTCGCCCTCGTCGCGGATGGCCGAATAATCGACCAGCTGGAAGTAACCGCCCGGCACGTCGAGCAGCTTGAAGCGCGATGGCGCCAGCAGCGCGCGGAAGCGGTCGCGCTTGGCCTGGTAGAACGCCGGCAACTCGAGGTAGTGCTGCGGCGTGCTGGCCATGAACTCGGCGAACGCCACCTGCGCGGGATGGAAGGTGCAGAACGTGAGGTACTGGTGCACCTTGCGGAACTCGACGGTCAGCGTGGCCGGCGCCACCGCGTAGCCTACCTTCCAGCCGGTGCAGTGGTAGGTCTTGCCGAACGAGGAGATCACGATGCTGCGCCCGGCCAGCTCCGGATGGCGCAGCACGCTCTCATGCTGCGCACCGTCGTAGACGATGTGCTCGTACACCTCGTCGGACAGCACCACGATATTGGTATCGCGCACGATCGCCGCCAGCTCCTCCAGATCGGCCGACGACAGCACCGCGCCGGACGGATTGTGCGGGCTGTTGATCATGATCATGCGCGTCTTCGGCGTCACCGCGTCGCGCACACGCTGCCAGTCGATCGCGAACGCCGGCACGGTCAGCGGGATATGCACCGCGCGCGCGCCCTGCAGCTCGATGGCCGGCTCGTAGCAGTCGTAGGCCGGATCGAACACGATCACCTCCTCGCCCGCGCGCACCGTCGCGGCAATCGCCGCGAAGATCGCCTCGGTGGCGCCGGAGGTGAGCGTGATGTCGGTATCGACGTCGAGCTTGCGGCCGTACAGCCGCTCAGTCTTCAGCGCGATCTGCTCGCGCAGGGCCGCGATGCCGTGCATCGGCGCGTACTGGTTGCGGCCTTCGTTCATGGCGCGGCTCAGCGCATCGCGCAGCTCCTGCGGCGGCTCGAAGTCGGGGAAACCCTGGCCCAGGTTCACCGCCTTGTGCTCCAGCGCCAGCTGGCTCATCACGCTGAAGATGGTGGTGCCGACTTTGGGGAGTTTGGTAGCAATCATCATTTGGCCGTATAAATGTCCGTAAACCAGGCAGCGTACTGCATCGGGGCCACCATGTGCATCACGTCGACGAAAGTTCGTCCAGCGGGCGCTGCTTGCACTGCTCATGCTTCAGCAAGGTCGTTGCCGGCAGCCGCTCGGCCAGGAAATCGACCAGCGCGCGCACGCCCGGCAGCATGCCGCGCCGGCTGGGATAGACGAAGTGCATGGTGCCCTCGGGCACGCTCCACTCCGGCAGCACCACCTCGAGCTCGCCGCGGGCGATCGCCGGCGCGCAGACGAACTCCGGCAGCAACGCCACGCCCATGTCGCGGCGGGCCGCCTCCAGCAGCACCGCGAAATCGCCGGTGATCAGGCGCGCCTGTACCTCGACATTGACCTGCTCGCCGTTCGCACCGATCAGTTCCCACACCTGCGCGCCTTCATGCTCGCGCATCGACAGCGCGGGCAGTTTGGCCAGTTCCTCCGGCGTGGCCGGACGGCCCTGGGCTTTCAGCAATGCAGGGCTGGCCACGAGTTTGGTACGCGACTGGCCGAACGTGCGGATCACCAGGTTTGCATCCGTATCCAGCTTGCTGCGCACGCGGATCGCCAGATCGTAGCCCTCGCCGATCACGTCGACCCGGCGGTCGCTGGACAGCACGCGCACCTGCATCTTCGGGTACAGCGCGAGGAAATCCGGCAGCACGTACGCCACCACCGTCTGCGCCAGCGACACCGGGCAGCTCAGGCGCACCACGCCGCGCGGCTCGGCGCGCAATTCGTCCACCGCATCCTGCGCCGCCTGCGCCTCTTCCAGCACGGCGCGGCAATGCGCATAGAAACGCTCACCGACTTCGGTCACCACGAAGCGCCTCGTGGTCCGTTGCAGCAGGCGCACGCCCAGTCGTTCCTCCAACTGGGCCACGCGCTTGCTCAGGCGCGATTTCGGCACGCCCAGCGCGCGGCCGGCCGCGGAAAAACCGCCGTGCTCGACCACCGCGGCGAAGAAGTACAGGTCGTTGAGGTCCTGCAGGGCACCGCCCAATACTGTCATGATCGTTTCCATTGAAGAACGATAAGTCCGACAACCGCCATCTTATCGCCGCATTGTTCCGAATATATCCTGACTCCATCGCCAATTGTTGGCCCGACCAGGAACATTTCCATGAAACTCTTGCATATCGACTCCAGCGCGCTGGGTGGTTATTCGGTGTCGCGCCAGCTGACTGCCGACATCGTAACCGAGCTGAAGCACGCCACGCCCGACCTCGCCATCCACTATCACGATCTGGCCGCACAACCGCTGCCGCACTGGACCCCGGTGGCCGACGCCAGCGACCCCGCTGCCGTGCTGGGTACCGAGATGCTGGAAGAGTTCCTTGCCGCCGACGTGGTGGTGATCGGCGCGCCGATGTACAACTTCGCCATTTCCAGCCAGCTCAAGGCGTGGCTCGACCGCATCCTGGTCGCCGGCAAGACCTTCCGCTATACCGCGAACGGCCCCGAAGGCCTGGCCGGCGGCAAGCGGGTAATCGTCGCCTCCAGCCGCGGTGGCGTCTATGGCAAGGACACCCCCGCCGCGGCGATGGATTTCCAGGAACCCTACCTGTCACGTTCCGTGTGATTCTCTCGATCAGCGGGTCTGGCGTTTGTCGGCCGCCCGTGATGCGATGAAGCAACTCTATCAGCACCTGGAATCCTGACGATGGCCGTGACCTTGCACCCGCTGGCCCGCACCACGCCGCGCA
>DATCUT010000171.1:0-23961 GCA_036561785.1 Rhodanobacter sp. | reverse complement strand
CGTTCGATGCCGGCTGGCCTGCGCCGCAGGCGCTGGACGAGGCCGGCATCCAGGCGGTGATCGCGGACTTCCGCGCCGCCGCGCAACGCGCGCTGGCAGCCGGCTTCGAGTTGATCGAGGTGCACGCGGCGCATGGCTACCTGCTGCACCAGTTCCTGTCACCGCTGAGCAACCGGCGCGATGATCGCTACGGCGGCAGCTTCGAGAACCGCACCCGCCTGGTGCGCGAGGTGATCGTCGCCGTACGCGAAGTGTGGCCGGCCGAACTGCCGCTGTGGCTGCGCCTCTCGGCCACCGACTGGGTGGACGAAGGCGGCTGGGATATCGGACAGAGCGTCGAACTGGCGCGCCAGGTGAAGCCGTTGGGCGTGGACCTGATCGACGTCTCCAGCGGCGGCCTGCTGCCACACGCGAAGATCACGCTGGCGCCGGGCTACCAGGTGCCGTTCGCGGCGCAGATCCGCCGCGAGGCCGGCATCGCCACCGGTGCGGTGGGCCTGATCACCGGTGCGGAACAGGCCGCGCAGATCGTCGCCAACGGCGACGCCGACGTGGTGCTGATCGCCCGCGAAAGCCTGCGCGACCCGTACTTTCCGCGTCGGGCGGCGCAACGACTGGGTGCGAAGATCGACGCCCCGGCGCAATATCACCGGGCCTGGTAAGGAGAGCGTGATGGAAGCTGCCCCGATGTTGATTGCCGACGCCCGCGTGCACGATCTGGGCGACGGCTTCATGGTGCGCCGCATGCTGCCGGTGCTGCAGGCGCGCCACGTCGGTCCGTTCGTGTTCTTCGACCACATCGGGCCGGCCACGTTCGCCGCCGGCAAGGGCATGGACGTGCGTCCGCACCCGCACATCGGCCTGGCCACGGTGACCTGGCTGTTCGATGGCGTGATCCGCCATCGCGACAGCCTGGGCAGCCTGGCCGACATCCGCCCCGGCGAAGTGAACTGGATGACCTCCGGTCACGGCATCGTGCACTCCGAACGCACGCCGCCGGAGGCGCGCCAGGGCGGTCAGCTGCTGCACGGCATCCAGGTCTGGGTGGCGCTGCCGCAGGCCGATGCCGAGGTGGATCCGGAGTTCCATCACCACGACCGCGCCGCGCTGCCGCAGATCCGCCGGCCCGGCATGGAGGCCGTGCTGATTGCCGGCACAGCCTACGGCGAGCGCTCGCCGGTGAAGGTGTTCGCGCCGATGTTTTTCCTGGAGGTGCAGCTGGCTGCCGGCGCCGAACTGGCGTTGCCGCCGGAGCACGACGAGCGCGGCGTGCACGTGGTCGAAGGCGCGGTCCGCTGGGGTGAACTGGAGGTCGGCGCGCAACAGATGGCGGTGCAGGCCGGCCCCACCGCGCCGCTGCTGCGTGCGCACGAAGCGAGCCGCCTGATGCTGTTCGGCGGCGCGCCGCTGGATGGCGAACGGCACCTGTGGTGGAACTTCGTGGCCAGCACGCGCGAGCGCATCGAGCAGGCCAAGGCCGACTGGCGCGAAGGGCGCTTTCCGAAAGTGCCCGGCGACGACAAGGAATTCATTCCGCTGCCGTAGGAGCGCACCCTGTGCGCGATGCCTTTCCGTCACGTGACGAAGAGCCATCGCGCACAGGGTGCGCTCCTACGGAAGTCTGGCGGCATGTCCGCGTGGCAGAATCGGGCCATCTCGCCGCGGAGCAGAAACATGTCCGGCTACAGCAGCTTTGCCGAGTTCTATCCGTTCTACCTCAGCGAGCACAGCAACCGCAGCTGCCGTCGCCTGCACTTCATCGGCAGCACGCTGGTGCTGGCGGTGATCGTGCTGGCCCTGGCGAGTGGTCAGTTGCGCTGGCTGTGGCTGGCGCCGGTGTTTGGCTACGGATGCGCCTGGATCGGCCATTTCGTGTTCGAGAAGAACCGCCCGGCCACGTTCCAGCACCCGCTGTACAGCCTGGCCGGCGACTGGGTGATGTACGGGCAGATGCTGCGCGGAAAGATCCGCTTCTGAGGGCTTTTCTCCTCCCCTGCATGCCCCAAAGGGACTTCCTTCGGTCGCAGGGGAGGTCGGGTGGGGTGCTCTTCGCCTCAGCGATACTGCTGGTGGCAGCTCTTGCAGGTCTCGCCGACCGGCTTGACCGCCGCGGCGAGCGCCTCGCAGGTGGCAGGCGCGGCCTGCACGGCCTGCTGCAGGTGGTTCTGCAACTGGGTGGCGTCGTCGGTGAAGGTCTTTTCGTCGATGCCGAACACCGGGGTGATGTCCGTGGCGGTGGACTGCAGGCGGGCCAGGTGGTGCTGGACCTTGACCGGGTCGCACTGCTTCGCCTTCATGGCGTTCTTCAGTTCGCCCATGTGGTAGCCCATGGTTTCCATCACGGCCTTCGGCATCGGGTTGCGCGCGGCCAGCGCATTCATCACGTTGGCCGTGCCGATCACGCCGATCACCAGGCCGAGCAGGATCATCAGAGCTACGCGCATTGCCACGATTCCAGGAATGAAGATGGCCGCAAGGATAACCTGTGCAGACGCGTTGCAGCCACGCGGGCGCGATAAAATGGCCGCTTCGACCCAGCAGGCCAGTCCAGTGATACAGATGCAAGCGACAGCACGAGATGAGTGACGTGATATTTCCCGCCGAACGCTTCGCCGGCGTCGAACGCCTGTACGGCAGCGGCAGCGTGGCCGCGCTGGCGCGCGCGCATGTCTGCGTGATCGGCATCGGCGGCGTCGGTTCGTGGGCGGTCGAGGCGCTGGCGCGCAGCGGCGTGGGCCGGCTCACCCTGATCGACGCGGACGAGGTCTGCGTGTCGAACACCAACCGCCAGCTGCACGCGCTGGACGGCGAATACGGCAAGTCCAAGGTGGGCGTGATGGCGGCGCGCGCACACGCGATCAACCCGACGATCCGGCTGGAGGCGATCGAACGTTTCCTCACCCCGTCCACGCTGGACGAACTGCTCGACCACGGCTACGACGTGGTGCTGGATGCCTGCGACGCGTTCCGGGTGAAGCTGGAGACGATCGCCTGGTGCCGCCGGCGCAAGCTGCCGATCGTCAGCGTGGGTTCGGCCGGCGGACGCACCGATTCCACCCAGATCCGCGTGCGCGACCTGTCGCGCACCGAGCACGACGCGATGTTCAGCCTGATCCGCAAGAAGCTCCGCACGGATTTCAATTTTCCGCGCAACCCGGATCGCTACTTCGGCGTTTCAGCCGTCTATTCGCTGCAGAACGTGCAGTACCCGCAACCCGACGGCACCGTGTGCGGCACCCGCCCGCCCGGCGGCGATGCGATGAATCTGGCCTGTGGCGGCGGACTGGGCGCGGCCACCCACATCACCGGCGCCTTCGCGTTCGCGGCCGTGGGCAAGGTGCTGGAGAAGCTGCTGGAAGGTTAGCGGCTCCCTCTCCCCCAACGGCGTTGCCGTTGGGGGAGAGGGTTGGGGTAAGGGGGAGGCTGTTGCCTGTTGCTCTTGAGCCATGAGTCAAAAGCGCCCCCTCACCCAACCCTCTCCCCCGAGCTTTGCCCGGGGGAGAGGGTGATGCAGTGTCACCAGCCCATGTAGTGCCCGCCGTTGATCGCCAGGTTCGCGCCGGTGATCCAGCTGGCCTGGTCGCCGGTGAAGAACGCCACGGCGTGGGCGATTTCGTCCGGCCGGCCGAGGCGGCCCACCGGGATCTGCGCCACGATCTTCTCGCGCACTTCCTCGGGTACCGCCATCACCATGTCGGTGCCGACGTAGCCGGGCGACACGGTGTTCACGGTGATGCCGAACTTCGCGTTCTCCTGCGCCAGCGAGATGGTGAAGCCGTGCATGCCGGCCTTCGCCGCGGCGTAGTTGGCCTGGCCGTACTGGCCCTTCTGCCCGTTGATCGAGCTGATCTGCACGATGCGGCCCCACTTGCGCGCGCGCATGCCCTCGATCACCGGGCGGGTGACGTTGAAGCAGGCGTTCAAGTTGGTGTTCACCACGTCGGTCCACTGCTCGTAGGTCATCTTGTGGAAGGTGGTGTCGCGGGTGATGCCGGCGTTGTTGACCAGGATGTCGACCGGCCCGCATTTGGCCTCGATCGCGCGGATCATCGCTGCGCAGGCAGTCGGGTCGCAGACGTCGCCCTGCACCATGCACACCTCGATGCCGTCCGCCGCCATCGCCTTGCGCCAGGCTTCGGCCTTGTCCGGGTCGCGATAATTGGTGGCCACCCGATGCCCCTGTCCGGCGAGGTAGCGAACGATCGCGCTGCCGATGCCACCGGTGCCGCCTGTGACCAATGCCGTGCGCTGCGTCATATCCTTGAATCTCCTGTGCAGGTGTAGCGGAGGGCTGCCGCGCCGAAACATGGCAAGTCGTTGTTGCAACCGTTGCCGTGCGACCCGGCGCGCCCGCACATTTATAGCGTTTCAGGCGAAAGAGTGACCGCTGCAGTGCGGCAAAGCGGCCGGGTCGAAATTCGCCAGCGCCCGTGTCAGCAGATCGCCCGCACCGGTTGCTCCAGAAGGCAGCGGCAGCCGCAGGAATGCCAGCGCCTGCTGCAGCGCCGGCAGCGGATCGGCCGGGTCGACCGGAAAGGCCTGCTCGGACTTCGACAACTTGCGCCCCTCGCCATCCAGCACCAGCGGCAGGTGGCGATAGGCCGGCGTGGGCAGGCCCAGGCAGCGTTGCAGCCAGATCTGCCGCGCGGTGGAGTCGAGCAGGTCCTGCCCGCGCACCACCTCGGTGATGCCCTGGTACGCATCGTCGACCGCGCAGGCGAGCTGGTACGAATAGAAACCATCGACCCGGCGGATCACGAAGTCGCCCACCTCGTCGCGCAGGTTCTGCCGCTGCGGGCCCTGCAGCGCATCGTCGAATGCGATGGTGATGTCCGGCACGTGCAACCGCCAGGCCGGTGGTTGATCCGCCTGCGGCGACGCGACGCAGTGGCTGTCGCGATGGATGCCGCCGTTGCCGGCCAGTTCGCTGCGGCTGCACCAGCACGGGAACACCCGCCGCACCGCGCGCAGTTGTTCGAACGCCGCGTCGTACGCCGCGATGCGCTGCGACTGGAACAGCGCCGGCGCGTCGGCGACCAGGCCGAACGCCGGCAGTGCGGCCAGGATGCTCGCCGCCGAGCCGGGAACCTCCCGCGGCGGGTCGATGTCTTCCACCCGCAGCAGCCACTCGCCGCCGGCATGCCGCGCGCACAGCCAGCTGCCCACCGCGGCGACCAGCGAGCCGAAGTGCAGGTGTCCGGTGGGCGAGGGGGCGAAGCGGCCGCGATAGCTCATCGGCGCATCTTAGAGCCTGTTCGTGCTCTTGCCGGGCCTTGAAAGCGGCGGTCCGCGCCCCGAATTTTCAACCACCCCACAGTCCCCTTCATGACTGCCACCTTCTTCAGAGAGACAGCCATGCGTCGCATTGCATTGTTCATTGGTACCAACCTTGCCGTCCTGCTCCTGCTGAGCATCGTCTGCCACCTGTTCGGCATCGACCAGATGGCCGCCGCCCGCGGCTACGGCGGGATGGGCGGCCTGCTGGCCTACGCCGCCGTGTTCGGCATGGGCGGCGCGTTCATTTCACTGGCGATGTCCAAGATGATCGCCAAGTGGTCCACCGGCGCGCGGGTGATCGAGCAGCCGCAGAACGAGACCGAGCGCTGGCTGGTCGACACCGTGCGCCGCCACGCGCAGAACGCCGGCATCGGCATGCCCGAGGTGGCGATCTACGACGCGCCGGAAATGAACGCGTTCGCCACCGGCATGACCAAGAACAGCTCGCTGGTGGCGGTCAGTTCCGGCCTGCTGCAGCAAATGAACCGCGAGCAGGCCGGCGCCGTGCTCGGCCACGAGATCGGCCACGTCGCGAACGGCGACATGGTCACCCTGACCCTGATCCAGGGCGTATTGAACACGCTGGTGATCCTGGCCGCGCGCATCGTGGGCCGGCTGGTCGACAGCTGGATGTCGGGCGGCCGCGACAACCGCGAAGGCGGCACCGGCATCGGCTACTTCGTGGTGGTGATGGTGCTGCAGGTGGTGTTCGGCCTGTTCGCCTCGATCATCGTGGCCGCGTTCTCGCGCTGGCGCGAGTTTCGCGCCGATGCGGCGGGCGCGCAGTTTGCCGGCCGTGGTGCGATGATTTCGGCGCTGCAACGGCTGCAAGGCAACCACGGCGAAAGTACACTGCCGAGCACGATCGCCGCGTTCGGCATCTCCGGCCCGCTGGCCGGGGGCTTCAAGCGGCTGTTCATGAGCCATCCGCCGCTGGAGGAGCGCATCGCCGCGCTGCAAAACGCGTCGGCGCATGGCTGAGGGCAGCATTGTCAGAGCCGTCATTCCGGCGAAAGCCGGAATGACGATTCACAGAATCAATTAACGTCAGTCTGGAACATCCACGCATGAACGCACCCGCCGAAACCCGCAAGTTCGAAGCCGAAGTCGCCCAGGTGCTGCACCTGGTCACCCATTCGCTGTACTCGCACAAGGAAATCTTCCTGCGCGAGTTGATCTCCAACGCCTCCGACGCCTGCGACAAGCTGCGCTTCGAGTCGATCGCCAAGCCTGAGCTGATGGCCGGCGACAGCGAGCTGCACATCGACGTGAGCTGGGATCCGGACGCGCGCACCGTCACCATCCGCGACAACGGCGTCGGCATGAACCGCGACGAGGTGGTGGCGAACATCGGCACCATCGCCAGCTCCGGCACGCGCCGTTTTCTGGAGGCGATGTCGGGCGAACAGAAAGCCGACGCGCGGCTGATCGGCCAGTTCGGCGTGGGCTTCTACTCCGCCTTCGTGGTCGCCGACAAGGTCACCGTGCTCAGCCGCCGCGCCGATGCGCCGGCGGGCGAGGGCGTGAAATGGGAGAGCGACGGCAAGGGCGAGTACTCGCTGGAGCCGGTCGAACTGGCCGAACGCGGCACCGCCGTGATCCTGCACCTGAAGGCCGACGAGGACGAGTTCCTCAGCCGCTGGCAGCTGCGTGCGCTGATCACCCGCTACTCCGACCACGTCGCCTTCCCGATCCGCATGCCGGTGGAGAAGGACGACAAACCCACCGACGAGTTCGAAACCATCAACGCCGCCTCGGCACTGTGGACCAAGCCGAAGTCCGAGATTTCCGACGAGGACTACCAGAGCTTCTACAAATCCCTCGGCCACGACTTCAACGACGCGCTGGCATGGACGCACAACCGCGTCGAAGGCAGCCAGAGCTTCACCACCTTGCTGTACATCCCCTCGCAGCCGCCGTTCGACCTGATGATGGGCGGCCGCGACGAGCGCAAGGGGCTGAAGCTCTACATCAAGCGCGTCTTCATCATGGACGCCGCCGGGGAACTGCTGCCGAACTACCTGCGTTTCGTGCGCGGCGTGGTCGACGCCGACGACCTGCCGCTCAACGTCAGCCGCGAAATCCTGCAGCACAACCGCCAGCTCGAGCGCATCAAGGCCGCCTGCGTCAAGCGCGTGCTCGACCTGATCGAGAAGCTGGCGAAGGACGAGCCGGAGAAATTCACCACCTTCTACAAGGCGTTCGGCAACACGCTCAAGGAAGGCATCAGCGAGGACGCGAACAACCGCGAGCGCATCGCCAAGCTGCTGCGCTTCGCCTCGACCAAGGGTGACGGCACCAACCAGACCACTTCGCTGGACGACTACATCGGCCGCATGGCGGTGGGCCAGGACGCCATCTGGTACATCACCGCCGACAGCTACGCCGCCGCCTTCGGCAGCCCGCAGCTGGAAGCGTTCAAGGCCAAGGGCATCGAAGTGCTGCTGATGTCCGACCGCATCGACGAGTGGATGATCGGCAGCTTGAGCGAGTACGACGGCAAGAAACTCAAGAGCGTGGCCAAGGGCGAGGTGCCGCTGGACGAGGCCGACAAGAAGAAGCAGGAAGAGGCGACGAAAGAAGCCGAGCCGCTGCTGAAGAAGCTGAAGGACCTGCTCGGCGACCGCGTGGGCGACGTGAAAGTCTCCGCCCGCCTCACCGATTCACCCTCGTGCCTCGCGCTGAGCGACTACGAAATGGCCCCGCACCTGGCCCGACTGCTGCGCGAAGCGGGTCAGGAGATGCCCGAGAGCAAGCCGACGCTGGAGATCAATCCGCAGCATGCGCTGCTGAAACGCGTCGAAGCCGAGACCGACGAGGCGAAGGCGAAGGATCTGGCCACGCTGCTGCTGGAACAGGCAGAGATTGCCGCCGGCGCGCAGTTGCCGGATCCGTCGGCGTTTGTGCAGCGGATGAATCGGGTCTTGCTGGGGGCGTAAGCCCCAGTACGCAGTTCGATAAAAAAGCCCGTCGAGTTCGACGGGCTTTTTTGTTTTGCACGCTCTCCGTGTTGGGGAGAGGGCTGGGTGAGGGATGGGTGTTCGCGGAGATGCTACCTATCCGCCATCCCGGCGAAGGCTGGAGGCGCTTTTCAGCAGCGAAGGCTGGTCATCCAGCACCTGTCATCCTTGCAGAGCCGAAGCCCACACGGGGTGAGCCCGGCCTGCGGTTACGCGGATCAGAGTCACCGCCAGCGAGAGAAGAGGCCAGGGTGGAGCTTCGAGAAGCCCTGCCTGGCCCCGGTGTCGCCTTGCCTCGACGTCAGTCGACTTTCGGGAAGTCGATCACGGTGTCGTTGATGCGGTTGACCATGTTGGTCAGCAGGACGGCGCTCACAGCCAGCGGAATCTCGACGAGCTGACGATCGCTGAAACCGGCCTGGCGCATGCCTTCCACGGCCTCCGCCGGCAGCGTGCCACGGGTCTGCACCAGGCGGACCGCGAACTTCACCAGGGTGTCGATCCGGCTGTCGGCGGCGTAGCTGCCACCACGCAGCTCTCGCGTCTGCTCGGCGGTATAGCCGGCCATCTTTCCGGTCAGGGTGTGCGACGCGACGCAATAGTCACAGCCGCTCGCCTCGCTGACCGCCAGGTTGATCGCCTCAAGCTCGCGCGCGGGAAGCGTGCCGGCCTTGAGCAGGGCGCCGGTTTGCAGGACGTGCGCCAGTACCGCCGGTGCGTTGCTGCCGATCGTTGCATAGGCATTGGGGAGCTTGCCCACCGCGCGCTTGACGGTGGCGAACAATTCGGCGGTTTCGCCGGTGGCTTCTTCGGGGCTGAGGGTTTTGAGACGGCTCATGACGTGTACTCCACGGTGATTGAAAATGACTGGCGCCGCGATTTGCAGCGCCTCGGTGGAGAGAATGGTAGGAGCGCTGCTATCGTCGCCCTGATTCAATCGTCTCGACCTTGGTCTCTTTCGTCTCAGGTTCCCGGATGGACAGCTTAAGCACGCTGGTGAAGTCGATGGGCCTGCAGGGCAGCGTCGACCTGCTCTGCCGTTTCGCCGGCTCGTGGGTGCTGGAACACGAGGCGCGCACCGATGGCCAGGTGCCCTGGCACATGATCCTGGGCGGCCACGGCGTGCTCGAAGTGGGCCGCTTGCGCACGCAGCTGGAGTCCGGCGATCTCGTGCTGTTTCCGCGCGGAGCCGCGCATATCCTGCGCAACGCCTCCGACAGCGCGCCCGTCGCCTATGCCGAAACGCGCAGCTCGCAGGGGCTGGTGACCCAGGTCGATCGCACCGGGGGAGCGAGCGACTTCGACGTGTTGTGTGGCATGTTCGAACTGGGCCAGCAGCGCTCGCTGCTGCTGCAGGCGCTGCCGGATGTGGTGCACATCCCGACGCGCGACCGCGAGGATTGCGTCTGGCTCGACGCCATGATGCGCATGATGCGCCACGAGAGCGTGCAGGCGCAGCCGGGCGGCAGCGCGGTCATCGAGGAGCTCTCCCGCGCACTGTTCACCGTCGTCATCCGCACGCTGATGGCGCGGGGTACGATGAAGCACGGCTTGTTGGGTCTGCTGACCGAGCCGCGGCTGTCGCTGGCCATCGCTGCGGTGATCGCTGCCCCGGCGCAGCCGTGGACGGTCGAGAGTCTCGCCCGGCAGAGCAACATGTCGCGCGCCAGCTTCGCGCGGCGCTTTGCCGAAGTCAGCGAAATGACCCCATTGGATGTAGTGACCGCGCTGCGCATGGACCTTGCTGGCCGTCTGCTGCGCGAGAGCCAGCGACCGACCGAGCTGATCGCCGAGGAATGCGGCTACGCCTCGCGCCCGGCGTTCGGGCGTGCGTTCAAGCGCTTCCACGGGGTTACGCCGGCGACTTATCGGCGGCAGTTGAGTGGCGGGGATGCGTCAGTCGGCTGAGGGGTTGGGCAGGAAACCGCACTCTGGCCCGGGTTTCGGCCGCGCCGTCACCATCCACGACAACGGTATCGGCATGAACCGCGACGAAGTGGTGGCGAATATCGGCACCATCGCCAGTTCCGGCACCTGGCCCGCCTGCTGCGCGAAGCCGGTCAGGACATGCCCGAGTCCAAGCCGACGAGGCGAAGGCGAAAGATCTGGCCACGTTACTACTGGAGCAAGCGGAGATTTCGGCCGGCGCGCAGCTGCCGGATCCGGCGCCTTGCCGCTGCATACATTATTTTATATAACCATCGCATGTCTGCCCCAAAGCCCATCGATTTTGCGGTAGCTCACTCGATGACTTGCGGGCTTTTCCCCTGTCGGCAAGGCGCGAGGCAGGTCATCAAATCGCTCAGGCGCAGCATGGGCTGGAGCCGGATGACTGGAAGCCCATGAACACCGTTGGCCAAGGCGTGAAGGAGATTCGGATACGGGACGCAGTCGGCGCGTTTCGCATCATCTACGTGGCGAAGTTGGCCGATGCCATCCATGTGCTTCACTGCTTTCAGAAGAAGACAGTGAAGACCAGCAAGGCAAACCTGGACTTGGCTGCCAAGCGTTACCGCGACTTGCGGAAGGAGTCAGGACAATGAGTAATCAACGGCATGTCAGCGTGTGGGATGCGATCGAGGACACCCCCGCGGAAGTCGAGAGCATGAAGCTGCGTTCAGAACTGATGATGGCGCTCAAGAAGCACATCGTCCGCGCCGAAATGAGTCAGGTGCAGGCCGCCAAGCTGTTCGGCGTGACGCAGCCGCGCATCTCCGACCTGATGCGCGGCAAGATCAACCTGTTCGGCCTCGATGCGTTGGTCAACATGGCTGCGGCCGCTGGTTTGCACGTGGAAATGCGCGTGCTGGAAGCGGCCTGACCCGTTGCCGGAAGTTGAGTTACCCGGGTAACCCAACCTGACCTCGTTCCGGACTCCGAGATTCCTGCCAGGTAGCAGCCCTGATTGCCGTTGCCGTTTTTCTGTAAAGGCGAGTGGCGGTCGGGGAGCATCGGGCCGATGGACTCGATGTGCTCCTTGGGGAGCAGCGGATGGCGTGCCTCTTTGAAGTCCACCTCGACCAGTCAGCCCTCGTGTGCCCGGTAGTCGCCCACGTTGCCAAATTCGATCGGCTTGGGGCTCGACGAGGCGGCTTCAGTGACACGGCCCACGGCGCCAACGCGGCCATGGGCATACGAGAACACGATATCTCCGGGACGAACGAGCTTCATGTTCTCGTAGGCCTGGTTGAACACGCCGTTCGTACTCCGATAAGGCGTCCGCAGCTCGCCGCACGTTCCGCTTCCAGCAAGAGGCCCGTCGCATGCGGCGGGCCCTTTGCTGTTTGCTGCCAAGTGCCACCCGGGAGCAGGCGGCCTTCTTCCTGGCCGGGTTATCGATCGTGCCTGGGCGCGCGTGCAGGTGTGGGGCTGGGTGCGCTGCGGGTAGCGTTCTGGATGAGCGGAGTCGGTGTGGACCGGTAGTTCATGGGGTTCGAGGACCGGTCCATTCTCCGGTTGTCGTTGAATGGGATCCGCGCCCCGCGGTTGATGGAATCCCTGCTCGCCAGCGCCAGCCGATGACCGTCGATATGGACCCAGTACCAGGAGCCCGAAGGCACCGGCGAAATCGATACGAAGACAAACTGGGCGTCGTAGCTGCCCTCAGTGCGAGGTGTTGTCCGCAGCACCAGGTTGGCGACGAACTGGCTGGACACCGGGCGTCCGTGTACGGTCGCCGGCTTGACGATCATTTCATCCAGATTCTGCAGCAGCAGCCGGCGCAGCCGCGGCGAGAGTTCCATCGCCGGCGAGGCGTCGGTGACCTTGCCGTGGGCGTTCACCTGCACCAGCACCGGCATGACCTTGGGCCTGAATTCGTTGAGCGAGCCCGAGGAAGCCAGGGCCGCGCTTGCCGCGAGCGACAATATTCCGAGAAGCAGGGTGGTTTGGAATCGTTTCATGGTGACCTCCTTGGAGCATCACGGAATCGCGCGGAGACTCTTGTGCATTGTGGCAACTCTCCGGTATTCCGACTGTCCTCGCACGGTTCTGCTGCGTCAATCAGATAGATGGTCGTGGTTACCTCTGGCAAGCCGCCGCCAGGCCTGCGATGCGCCGGGCTTCGATGCCGATCTCGCGCAACTGTCCGGTGGGCGAGGCGATCAGACCGCAGAAGAACAGCCCCGGTTCGGGCGTTGCCCGGCCGGTCGCCAGCGGCATGCCGTGGTCGCCGAAGACGCCATGCGCCTCGGGCAGCAGCGGGCGCAGGTCGGGGCGGAAGCCGGTGGCGAGGATGACGGCAGCGAACGGTTCGGCTGGCGACTGCGCAAACACCACGCCATCGCGGGTGAAGCGCTCGATGCCGCCGCGCACCTTGATGGCGCCGTCGCGGATCCGGGCCAGCGTGCCCACGTCGAGCAGGGGGATGTGATGGTCTTCCTCGATCATGCGGCGCGGCCCCTTGCGGGCGATCCTCAAGCCGAGCTTCCTGACCGGGCCGATGGCGAGCCGGATCGCCGGGGCGTTGATGAAGTCGGCCACACGCGCGGGCAGGCGCGCCTGCACGATCGCCCAGGTCAGGATCGGAATGCCCAGCAACTCGCGCGGCAGGATCTGCACCGGGCCGCGTACGGCCAGGGTCACGTCGACCCCGGCTTCCGCCAGGTCCAGCGCAATCTCGCCGCCTGAATTGCCGAAGCCCACCACCAGCACCCGCTTGCCTGCATAGGCCGCCGGGTTGCGATAGTCGCTGCTGTGAACGAGCAGGCCTTGATAGGCATCCGCCCCCGGCCAGCTCGGACGGTGCGGGAAATCGGCCCAGCCGGTTGCGACCACCACCACCGGCGCGGTGAGCTCTCCCTGCGCCGTTTTCACGCGCCACGCGGAACCATCGCGACGGACGGTGTGCACCGCGCTGTGGAAAACCGGCTGCAGGTTGAACTGCGCCGTGTAGCTTTCCAGATAGTCGATGACCTGGGCGCGCGACGGATACCGTGGCCAGCTGCGCGGCATTGCCATGCCGGGCAGGCCGGAGTGGTCACGGTCGGTGTGCAGGTGTAACCGGTCGTAGTGGCGCCGCCACACCGAAGCGACCGCGCCGGCCTTTTCCAGGATCACCACGTCGAGGCCGCGCTGGCGCATGCACGCTGCGCAGGCAAGGCCGGCAGGGCCCGCCCCGACGATGATTGCGTCCGCACTTTCCATGAGGTTCCCGTCCGCCCCGGAGATCTGCGCCGGGCAAAGGTAGCCCGGAGTGTGCTCTTTTCGAGCGCGGTTCGACGGCCCCATCCGGCCCGGTTCCATAAGCTGAGCGAAAGCTGAGCGGCGTAGCTTGCCGGCAGGAAGGCAGGCGATGCCTGCCATGTGGGAGCCGCGAGATGCCTGCATTGCGATTCTGGCTGTGCGCCGCCGCCATCCTGATTTCGGGCGTCGCCCATGCGGGAGGCGGCCCGCTCGGCATCGACCACCGCGTCCACTACGACAACAGCGGCATCTGGAAACGCTCCAACCAGAATGCGCTGATGTACGGCACGGTCACCGCAGTCATCGGCGGCGCCCTGGTCTTCGGCGACAACGACCAGCTGGGCGACACGTTCTGGCGCTCGGTGGATGCCATGGTGATCACCGGCGTCGGTGCCGAGGCGATGAAATACACATTCCGGCGCGAGCGCCCTTCGCAGACCGACGATCCTGACCGCTTCTTCAGCGGCAGCCATGCGCAGAGCTTTCCCAGCGGGGAAGTGGCGGCGATCTCGGCGGCGGTCACGCCGTTCATCGTCACCTACGGCCGCGACCACCCGGCCGTGTATGCGCTGGCCCTGCTGCCGGTCTATGACGCGGTGGCGCGGGTGAAGACACGAGGCCATTGGCAGAGCGACGTGCTGGTCGGCGCCGCGCTCGGCACCGGGGTCGGCCTGTGGGCGGCGCACCGGGATTCGCCGCTGATCATCAGCTGGCTGCCCGGCGGCTTCAAGGTCGGCTTCATCCATCGGTTCAAATAGCGCCAGAACCGGATCAGGCGGCGTCGTTCAGCACTGCGTGCGACCACCGGCCAGCTGTTTGCACGGGTGGAAGACCGGTTCCTTCGACGGCGGCGGGCGATGATCGTGGTCGCCATCGTGATCCCGGTCGCGATGGCGGTTCCGGTACGGTGTGCCACCCCAGTAGGCGGGCGGGGCGTTGTAGACCGGCTGGTTCAGCTGGTCCTGGTACGCGTCGTTCTGCTGGCGCAGCGCCTCGTTCTCGGCCTGCAGCCGGTCGCGCTCCGCGGCCTGGTCGGCCAGCGCCTGTTGCCGTGTTTCCTCGGCACGCTGTTGCGCCGCGTAGGCATCGTCGGCCTGGCGCTGGACCTTTTCGTCCATCGCCTGCTGGCGGGCGTCGAGGCGCTGCTGGTAGAGCGTTTCGAGATGGCGTGAATCCGCGTAGCGCTTTGCCAGGTCGTCCTGGCCCAGGCGCAGGTAGCGGTCGATGACTTCGGTGTCGTCGGCCTGGTGCAGCAACTCGCCGTTGCCGCCCGGGCAGGGGTGGTCGGTGTAGGCGACTTGCCCGCCTTGCGTGCATTTGTAGATGTTCTGGCCGGCGGCGATCGGTGCCGCGGCCAGCAGCATGGCGGCAGCCGAGAAGCGGATTCCCATTGTCAGGCTTTTCATGGTGGCCACATTCTGCACCCGGCGGGTACCGCCTGCACCGTGGGCCCGGAACGGAAAGCCGCCAGGCGTGCAGCCTGGCGGTTTGACCAGCGGAATCCCGCGGTTTCCCTGCCGTCGCGCCGGAGGGTCGATGGCGCTGTTCCAAGCCACGGAATCGCCACCAAGCCATGAAAATGAGATATGCATCACATTTCTGGTGTTATTGTCCCGCGTCACGGGTGCCTGCCGGAGTGTCCTGATCGGCCGGCGACGGGATCAGGTCGAGTGGATGGGGACTTCCCGGCAAGGGAATGCGTCACCTCGTGCGGGAGCAATGCGTCATGACGCGAGCTTCCGCGGTGCCGGCGTTCCGGTACCGCGCCTTCATCAGCTACAGCCACCGGGACAAGGTCTGGGCGGGCTGGCTGCATCGGGTGCTGGAAACCTACGCGGTTCCGAAGCGCCTGGTCGGCCAGGCGACGGCGTTCGGCGAGATCCCCGCCCGCCTCGCGCCGATCTTCCGCGATCGCGACGAGCTGGCCAGTGCCACCGATCTCGGCCGCAAGGTCAACGAAGCATTGGCGCAATCGGCCAGCCTGCTGGTGATCTGCTCGCCGAACTCGGCGACTTCGCACTGGGTCAACGAGGAAGTGCTGGCGTTCAAGCGGCTCGGCCGCAGTGAGCGCATCTTCTGCCTGATCGTCGATGGCGAACCCGGCGCCAGCGAGCTGCCCGGCCGCGCCGCCGAGGAGTGTTTCGCGCCGGCGCTGCGTCACCAACTCGGCGCCGACGGTGCGCTGGGCCACGAGCGCACCGAGCCGATCGCCGCCGACGCGCGTGCGGGCAAGGACGGCAAGGCCAACGCCAAGCTGAAGCTGATCGCCGGCATGCTGGATCTCGGCTTCGATGCGCTGAAGCGGCGCGAATTGCAGCGACGCGCCCGGCGCATGGCGGCGCTGGCCACGCTGGCGCTGATCGTGATGGCGGCGACCACCACTTTGGCGATCACCGCCATGATCGCCCGCCACGCCGCGGTGGTCGCCAGCCAGGCCGCCGAGCGCCGGCAGAAGCAGGCCGAGGATCTGGTCGGCTTCATGCTCGGCGATCTCAACGACAAGCTTCGGCAAGTGTCGCGCCTGGACATCCTGGAAGCCGTCGACGACCAGGCGATGAATTATTTCCAGTCGCTGCCGACCGCCGACGTCACCGACGCAGCGCTGGCGCAGCGCGCCAAGGCGCTGGAAAAGATCGGCAGCGTGCGGCTGGATCAGGGGCATCTGCCGGCGGCGATGGCGTCGTATCAGGCGGCCTCGAAGCTCGCCGCCGCGCTGGCCGAGAAGGCTCCCGCCGACACCACGCGACAGCTCGCGTATGCGCAGGTCCTGGCCTTCGTCGGCATGACCCACTGGTATCAGGGGCAGCTCGACGCTGCGCAACGGAGTTTTGAATCAGCTCAAACCGTTCTGCAGCGGGCCAAGCCGGATGCCGCGGACAATCTGCCGTTGCAATATGAGCTGGCAATGATCGACAACAATATCGGTCATGTGCTCGAAGCACGCGGCCGGCTGGACGAGGCAATCGTCCCATACCGCCGCATGCTGACGCTGTCCCAGAGGCTGGTGGCGGTCAAGCCCGACAAGACCGAGTGGGCGGTGAAGTTGGGTGTTGCACACAACAATCTTGGCAAGCTGGCCCTGATGCGCGGCGACCTTGCGACGGCCATCGCCGAATACGCTGCCGATGACGCAATCGAGACCACACTTTCCGCACGCGATTCGCAGAACAACGACCAGCGCGAGAACATGCTTACCGTTCGCGCCATTCTGGGGCGCACGCTGGCCCTGACCGGCGACATCGACACGGGCATGCGCGACCTGCAGCAGGCTGTCGACATCGCCACGTCATTGACGAAGGTTGATCCGAACAACACCAGCTTCCAGGATGATCTGGCACTGTATGCCTCGCAAACGGGCCGGCTGCGGCGCCTGAGCGGTGAT
Source organism: Rhodanobacter sp. (assembly GCA_036561785.1). Classification (GTDB taxonomy): domain Bacteria; phylum Pseudomonadota; class Gammaproteobacteria; order Xanthomonadales; family Rhodanobacteraceae; genus Rhodanobacter. Next base: position 7,158 of record DATCUT010000171.1, on the reverse strand, counting down.
CTGCCCGCGGCTCAGGCGCTGAATGCGCAGTCGCTGGCCATTTTCCTTGCCTTGACGAAACAGGATCCGGCGAACGTCGGCAGGCAGCGCGAGTTCGCCGAGGCACAGCTTGAGCAGGCTGCGCAATCGCAGGCGTCCGGCCAAACCGACGCAGCGCGCAGGCAGGCACAGGCGGCGCTGGCCATCCTCGCCCCGTTGCTCGCCAGGCAGCCCGACGACCGCGCCACCCTGCTGGCGACGGCAGGAGCGCAGCTTTTGCTCGCGGCGGTATCCGATGAGGCGCGGGCCACCCGGCAACTGCGCAACGACGCCTTGAACGCGATGCAGGCGGTGAAAAGCGGCGGCAACGATCCGCGTCTGCTGGCGTTGCAGGTCGAGGCGCTGCTGGCGCTGGGCATGAAAGCCGAGGCGCAGGTCGTGATCCGGCAACTGTGGAGCAGCGGCTACCGCGATGCGGCGCTGCTGGCCGTGCTGCTGCACGCGCGGATCGACTATCCGGTCAATGCGGCCTTCCAGCAGAAACTGCTGGCGGCAACCGACACCAGCGCCCGCCAGTAAGGCCGGGCGCAACGAACAGGGGACAGGCAACACCGGCAAGCGCGGTATCGGCTCAAACCCCCATCACCAAGGAATCCATCATGCCGAACAATCTCCATGTCACGCTCGACACGAGCACGACCCCGCCGTGTCTCGATATCGATCAGAGTAACGGTGCGAACCACGTCAGCCGTAGCCCCAACGCGCAAACCATCACCTGGCAGCTGACCGGCAACGCGGCCTCGGGATCGTTCAATACGCAAAGCGATCCGGAACCTGGTTTCGCCTGGATCGGCACGCCGCCACCCGCAGGTATCTTCGGACCCCCAACGCTGAGTCCGAACGGCAACGAAATAACCATGAGCGACCTCAACAACAGCGCCAGCACGGCGGGAGACTGGATCTATCAGCTGAGCGCCACGATCGGTGGTGTGCCCTATCAGTCGAAGAAGACATCCATCACGGGGCAGACCACGGATCCGACGATCAAAAATCGTTGATACCTGCTTACACCCAGATCAGCCATCGAACCCAAGGAGGTGCGCCATGAGCGGATAACAAGGAAACCTGATTTGTTGTACTGAAGACCATCGATGTTCAACGCGGCATCGCCGCACAATGTGAAGATGAATTCATGAAGCGCATGGCATTGTCTGTAGTTCTGGGCGTCGCCTTGGCGGCGACTTCGGTACTTGCCAGTGCCAGTACGCCGATCACGAGTTCCTCGGGCTCGTTTATGGCGGCCATCACCAACTGCTTCGCTTGCGCGATCGGTAGCCGGAGTTGCGTGGCTCCCGAAACAACCACGAATCCATCGATCAAAAACAATTGGCAAAGCTGCGCGGGCCGCAAGCCTTGCCCAACTTGCGGCCCGAATCCATCCATGATGTTGGCTCCGCAGCGAAGGTTGGCGTCGCGTCCCAGCCGTCTCTTTCCCTCGCCAGCGAAGCCCTACACGAAATCGAAACAAAGTAAGAACGCGACAGAGCCAGCATCCCTTTGTTTCAACCACTCTGGAGGCCATCATGTCCAAGACTACTAGTAGTGAAAATCAGAACACCACGGCTGCGCCTCTACCAGTCGAAAACGAGAATGACGGTGCAAACAGCGAACCCGATCTGGAATTCGAGCTGACGCGAACGCCAACTCCGAATCAAGCCACCGACCCGATGATAAAAAACAGGTAGGGCGTACCGGTGCCAACACCACTCCAGGCATCCAGCAGAATTCGTGCGGTTTCGTGAGAAAGCAGCCGCATGGCTTTCTCCGGAGCATGGGTTTGTGAGGCTGTGCGTGACCTGTCCATCGTGACCATTCATCGCCCGGAAGCCACATGACTCCCCTGGTCATCGGCGTCACCAGCCATCGCAACATCCCCGCCGACGAAATCGAGCCGATCCGGCAACGCGTGCGGGATTTCCTGGCGCAACTCCGGCGCGATTTCCCCGCGCTGCCGCTGGTGGTGCTGTCTGCGTTGGCCGAGGGCGGCGACCAGTTGGTGGCGCACGAGGCGCTCGCCGCCGGTGCGCGCCTGGTCGCGCCATTGCCGTTGCCGCGGGAACTGTACGTGGACGACTTTGCCGACCCGGCGGTGCGCGCCAGTTTCGACGCGCTGTGCGCTCAGGCCGGGATCGTGCAGCTGCCGCTGCCTAAGGGGCCGTCGTTGCCTGATCTCGGCACGCCGGGCCTCGCGCGCGATCGTCAATACGCCAAGGCCGGCGTGTATATCGCCAGCCACTGCCATGTCCTGCTGGCGATCTGGGACGGCAAGGAATCGGGCCGGCTCGGCGGCACCGCGCAGATCGTGAAATACCATCTGAGCAGTACCATGCCGGGCCTGATCGACCGTCGCCGGGATACGCGCCATGTGCTGGGCGGTGGCGACGAGAGCCTGCTCTATCACATCGTCTGTTCGCGCGACGGGCCCGATGGTGCGCCGGCCGCCGGGCTGCTGCCCTTGCAGGTGCTGTGGCGTACCGCCGACACGCTTTCCGCCGTCGATAGCCTGCCGGCGGATTTCCGGCTGATGTTCGCGCGCATGGTCGAGTTCAATCGCGAGTGCGACAAATACGCCGACGAGATCGTGGCGGCCGCGCCCGCGCAACCGGCCGCCGGAACGCGCGACGCCGCGGCGATCGATCGGCTGTTCCATGCCGCCGACTGGCTGGCGATGCATTTCCAGCGGCGGGTACTGCTGGCCATGCGCCTGACTTACACGCTGGCGGCCTTGATGGGCATCGCCTTCACGTTCTATGCGCACATGCCCGCGCAGAACTTCCTGATCTACCTGTTCCTGTTCCTGTTCGCCAGCGGCGGCGTAGTGGCGGCGCTGGCCCGGTATCGCGGCTGGCACCGCAAGTATCTGGATTACCGCGCGCTGGCGGAGGGCTTGCGGATCCAGTCGTACTGGCGGCGGGCGGGCATCTCGGCGAATGCCGACCACGAGTTCGCGCATGACAACTTCCTGCAGAGGCAGAACATCGAGCTGGGCTGGATCCGCAACGTCATGCGCGCCGCCGGCCTCGATGTGGCGACCGCTCCGGCGGCGGCCTCGCCCACCGCGCTGGCAGACGTCATCGCGGAATGGGTGGGGGAATCCGGGGAGTCCGGGCAGCTTCATTACTACGAACGCAAGACCATCGAGCGCACCGGCCTGCACCATGTGACCGAAGCGATCGGCTCGCTCAGCCTGTGGGGCGGCGTGGCGATCAGCGTGTTCCTTGCCGCATTCGTGCTCAAGCTGTCGCAGGAAACCAAGACCACCCTGGTGATGGTCATGGCGGTGCTGTCGATCGTCGCTGCCGTGCGCGAGGCCTACGCCTACCGCAAGGCCGACAAGGAATTGATCAGGCAGTACCGCTTCATGCAGCGCATCTTCGGCAGCGCGCGCGCGGCATTGGACCGCACGCACGATCCCGTGCTGCAGCGGCAGATCCTGCTTGCACTCGGCGACGCGGCACTCACCGAGCACGCCGAATGGACGCTGATGCAGCGCGAACGACAGGTGGAGCACAGCAAGCTCTGATCGCTTCGGCTTTGTCGGGCACCGAGTGGAAGGCTTCCAGGGAGCGATGCCGAGGTGCAGCCACGAGCTTCAGTGAGGTGAGAGGTGGCGAGGTGGCGTGGGTGCCTTGTCCGCGCGCTGCCATGCGTGCAGGCCGATGACCGCCAGCAGCACGAAGCCGGCGTACAGCACCGACGTGATCAGCAGGTGCTTGTAGACGTATTCGCCCACGTAGATCACGTCCACCACGATCCACAGCCACCACGCGGCGACGTGCCGCTTCGCCTGCCACCACTGCGCGACCAGGCTGAAGGCGGTCAGCGCCGCGTCCAGCCAGGGCAGGGCGGCGTCGGTGCGGTAGTGCATGAATGCGCCCAGCGCCAGCGCGCCGAGGCTGCCGAGCGCCAGGTGCACGATCGCCTGTCGTCGCGGCAGCGTGGCCACTTCCACGCGGCCGTCCTCGCCCATGTGCTGCAGCCAGCGGTACCAGCCGTAGCCGATCAGCAGCGCGAACGCGAGCTGCAGCAGGGCGTCGGAGTAGAGCTTCGCGTCGACGAATACCCACGCGTAGACCAGTACCGAGATCAACCCCACCGGCCAGCACCACGGACGGCGGCGGGTGGTGAGCCAGACGGCCCAGGCGCTGACCAGCGCGGCGATGAGTTCGACCCAGGTCATGTCAGAACGCGACGGTCAAGGAGAGCCGGGCCAGCCGCGGCGCGCCCGGGAACAGGTAGCTGTCGCCGCCGGAGCTGCCGGTGTCGCGCCAGTAGAAACGGTTGAACACGTTGTCGACGCTGAGCCGCCAGGTCAGCGCATGGCCGTTCCACTGGCTGGTGTAACGCAGGCCGGCATCGAACACGTTGTAGGCCGGCACGCGGGTCAGGCCGTTCGGCGTGGCCACGTTGGGGCTGGCGTAGCGCCAGCCGCCGAGCAGGCCGAGCCGTGGCGCGAACGGCAGGCGGTAGTCGACATACAACGCGCTGCGCAGGCGTGGCACGTTGACCACCTGGTGGCCTTCGTAGGTCGGGGCACCGGTACTCTCGGCGCGCGCCCGGATCAGGTTGAGGCTGGCGGTGAGGCGCAGGTTGTCGGTTACCTGTCCGGCGGCGTTGAGTTCCAGGCCGCTGTGCACCTCGTTGCCCTGCTGCACGAAGGTGAAGCCTTCGGCGGTGCTGTCCGGTCGGGCGAACTGGTACGGCTGGCGGAGGCGGTACAGCGCGGCCGAAAGGCTCAGTGCGTCGCTCCAGGCGTACTTCACGCCGGCTTCGGCCTGGCGCGCCAGCAGCGGGGCCAGCGTGGTGCCGCCGTTCGAGGTCCAGTACGGCGCCTCGTTGCCCAGCGACAGGCTTTCGCTGTAGCTGACGTAGGTGGTCAATTGCGTGGTGGGCTGCCACAGCACGGCCGCCTGCGGCAGCGCCTTGCCGAGGCGGGTGTCGCGTTCGGGTGCGCCGGTGTCGTCGTAGGCGCGCTCGTGCAGGCGCACGAAGCGGCCGCCGAGCAGCACTTGCCACTGCGGGCCGAGATGCACGCGGTCCAGCGCGAACATCGAATGCTGCCAGCTGGTCAGCCGGCGTGCCGACGGTCCGGGCTGGTTCGGCGAAGGCGCGAAGTAGGGCGGATCGACTTCGTCGATATTGGCGGTGCCGACGTAGTCGTAAACGTAGGGGCGCCGATTGACGGTGCGGCGGAACGCGCTGGTGCCGAGGCTGACTTCGTGGCTGAGCGCGCCGGTATCGAACGCGCCCTTCAGCACGGCACGTGCCTCGTCGTTGACGCGGGTGTCGTCGGGGCTGCGGTAGTCGTAGACATCGTAGTCGCCGTTCGGCGCGAAGAACCAGCCGGGTGTGGCACCGCTGGCGCAGGCCGGCGAGTAGAAGCAGCCGTAGGCGAACGCGACGTTGTCGTCGATCACGACATGGCTGTGGCCGGCCGATAATTGCGCGCTCCAGCGGTCGCTGAAGCGATAGTCGAAGCGCAGCGTGCTGTTGCTGGCGTCGATGCCCACCGGCCGCTGCCACGGCTCGAAGCCGAGCATGCGGGTGCGGCTGGGATGCGCCGGAATCATGCTGCCACCGAGCAACTGGTAGCCGGAGACCGAGCGCTGCCCGCTGGTCTGGTAATTGGTGTCCAGCCGCAGCATGGCGTTCGAGCTGATCTTCCAGTCGGCGGCCAGCGAGAGGAACGTGCGGCGGCCATCGGCGTGCCGCACATAGGAGTTCATGTCCTCGTGGGCGGCATTCACGCGCACGCCGAAGGTGGGCGAGAGCCAGGCGCCCACATCCATCGCGAGGTAACGTGAACCGTGCGAGTCGGTGCCGACGGTGGCGCTGCGCACGTCAGCGGGGCGCTTGCTGACGTAGTTGATCAGCCCGCCCGGCGCGACCACGCCCGCTTCGAGGCCGCCGAGGCCCTTGAGGATTTCCACGCGCTGCTTGTCTTCCAGCGGCTGCAGCTGTTCGCCGGCCATGCTCATTTCGTTGAACCGAAAGCCGGTGGCCGGGTCCAGCGCATAACCGCGGATCGCGATGTCCTGGTAGTAGCCGACCGGCGCGTAGCTGTCGCCCAGCGCGGCGTCGGCGCGCGCCAGTTCGCTCAGGGTGCGCGGCTGGCGGTCGTCGATCTGGTCGCGGGTGATCACCGTGATCGCGGCGGGCGTGTCCTGCAACGGCGCGTTGCCGAAGCTGCCGAAGGTATCCAGCTGCGAGTTGTCGGCGTGGTAGCCCTTGGTGCTGTCGGCTTCCACGTGCACCGGCGCCAGCCGCGTGGTTTGCGGTTTGTCGGCGGTGTCGCCGGCATGGACGGGCGCCATGGCCGCGAGCAGGGCGAGGATCAGGGGAGTGCGGGAGAGAGGCATCGTCATCGTCGTCGTCAATGGGGTACGGACGAAGCGACGGCGACCCGGCTGTCGCGAGGACATGCCGGATCTGCAAGCTCCCTACGCCGGTACTAACCGGGTCAGGTTCCAAGGGACTCTCTCAGCCCGGCAACGCCGGGCACCCCCGCTTCAAGAACGTCTATTGAACCACGAATTGCCGCGGGATGGTCAGGCGAGGTCGCGGATGGCTTGCAGCATGGCGTGGCCGGCCGGTGTGCGGAACCACGCGGCGTGGCCGCGCAGGAAGGTGTCGTAGGCCACGTCGGCGTTCGCGCGCGAGTGCGTGATGGCGTGGAAGTACTCCACCTCGGACAGCGCGAAATCCACATGCACCAGCGGCAGCAGGTCCGCCAGCAGGTGCAGGTCGGCCGCCTCCAGCGGCCGTTGCCGGCGATAGCCTTCGATCAGCGCGTGGGCGATGTCGGGGTGGGCGGCATCAAGGCCGCTGTCGAGCGCCAGCCAGGCGATCGCGTTGCGCTCGATCGCGGTGGCCAGGTCGAACAGCGCGAAGTTGGCGGCGGCGAGGCCGAAGTCGAGCACGGCGCTGATCCGCGCGTCGCTGCCGCCGTCGTTCCAGCACAGGTTGGAGACGTGCCAGTCGCCATGCGTCCACAGCCGCGTCTGCCGCGCCAGTCGTGGCTGGGCGGCGGCGTGCCAGGGGGCGAGCAGTTCGGCGAAATCGCGCGGCCAGTCGCGACCGCGCAGGTAGTCGGCCAGGCCCGGGCGCTGCGGCAGTTGC
>DATCUT010000170.1:0-1670 GCA_036561785.1 Rhodanobacter sp. | reverse complement strand
GGCGTGGCCAGGTGCTTCAGCGTGGAATACAGCGTGGTGGTCTTGCCCGAACCGGTCGGGCCGGTGACCAGCACGATGCCGTGCGGCCGCTCCACCATGCTGCGCCAGTTGGCGCCCTCGCCGGGCGAGAAGCCGAGCTGGGCAAAGTCCTTCACCACCAGGTCCGGGTCGAAGATGCGCATCACCACCTTCTCGCCGAACGCCGTGGGCATGTTCGAGATGCGTAGCTCCACCTCGCGGCCGGACGACGAGCGTGTCTTGATACGGCCGTCCTGCGGGCGACGTTTTTCGGCCACGTCCATGCGCGCCAGGATCTTGATGCGCGCGGTCACCGCCGTCATCACCGGCGCCGGTAGCTCGAACACCTTCTGCATGATGCCGTCGATGCGGAAGCGGATGTGGCCGGTGTCGCGGCGTGGCTCCAGGTGGATGTCCGAGGCGCGTTGCTCGAATGCGTACTGCAGCAGCCAGTCGACGATGTGCACCACATGGCGGTCGTCGGCGCCGACTTCGCCGCTCTTGCCCAGCTCGACCAGCTGCTCGAAATTGAGGATGGCGGAAGAGGCATCGCTGCCGCCCTTGGCGTCCTGCGCCAGCTGGATCGAGCGCTGGACGCCGTAGAACTCCTGCAGGTAGCGGTTGATGTCGATCGGGCTGGCCACCACGCGCTTGATGTCCCGCCGCAGCATCTGCGCCAGATCCGGCGCCCAGCCGGCTTCGAACGGCTCGCAGGTGGCGAATGTCACCTCGCCCGGTGCGGCCGCGATCGGCAGGATCCGGTGGCGCTTGGCGTAGGCATGGCTCACCACCTGGGTCGCCGAAGCGACGTTGATCTTCATCGGATCGATCTTCAGGTACGGCAGCCCGGCGTGGCCGGCCAGCCACTCGGTCAGGGCTTCCAGGCTGAGCGGTCGGCCTTTTTCGTGCTGGTTTGCCAGCTTGGCGTTCGCGATCAGCACCAGCGGGTGCAATTCGACCGTGCTGCGGCCGGCCCGGACACCCATGCGCACCTGCTTGGCGTCATCGGCCAGCAGGTAACCGTCGACCACCAGCGTCGCCAGCAGTTCGTCCAGCTCCAGTCGGCCACGCCGGCCGAGCAGGGATGCGATTTGAGGTGAAGCGGCCATCCGGATGCGTCCCCCGCGATGCGTTTTCCGACCGGAACCCGGTGGAAAAGCGAGCTGCGGCTATACTAACGCGCTTTACCCAAGGTCACGGAAAACCATGTCCGCACGCACTTTCCAGGATGTGATCCAGACCCTCAACCGCTACTGGGCGGCGCAGGGCTGTGTGCTGCTGCAGCCGCTCGACACCGAAGTCGGCGCCGGTACGTTCCACCCCGCCACCTTCCTGCGCGCGCTCGGTCCCGAGCCTTGGGCGGCCGCCTACGTGCAGCCCTCGCGCCGGCCCACCGACGGCCGCTATGGCGAAAATCCGAACCGGCTGCAGCATTACTACCAGTACCAGGTGGTGATGAAACCCAATCCCGAGAACATTCTCGATTTGTATATCGGCTCGCTGAAGGAACTCGGCCTCGATCCACTGGTGCACGACTTGCGTTTCGTCGAGGACAACTGGGAATCGCCGACCCTGGGCGCCTGGGGGCTGGGCTGGGAGGTCTGGCTCAACGGCATGGAGGTCACCCAGTTCACCTACTTCCAGCAGGCCGG
>DATCUT010000169.1:0-10025 GCA_036561785.1 Rhodanobacter sp. | reverse complement strand
GTCGTGGCGCGCCCGCCGGGCATGCGGCGCCGTGGCACACAGCTTGCTCTCCTCACCCTTGGCGGCGCACGAACCCGGCGCCCAACGGCGTCGGCGGGGTCATCGCCTTCCCGGGCATCGTGACCGCGCCGATGCCCGATGCGGACGCCGCCTCGAACCTATCCCCTGCCAAGGCTTCACGGAGATCACCATGGCCAGTCGCAACGAAAAGGAAAAGTCCCTGGATCTGACAGTCACCTTCGTCGGACTCAAGGACGGGCAACAGCCGCCGCGTTTTGCGGCGTACAAGGTGGACGTCGCCGGCCGCCCGATCAGGAAGCTCGGCAGTTACGACGGCAAGCTGTTGCGCCTGGACCCCGGCGACGCCAGTGCGATCGCTTTCGGCCCGGATATCGAGGACTTCAAGACCCTGCCGGGGGAAAGCCTGACCAGCTACCGCGTGGCGCAGCAGGTCGACCTGTGGCGCAAGCAGGGGCTGGTGCTGCCACCGGATATCTGGAACCGCTTCCATTTCCATTTCCAGTGCGTCACCGGCAGCGTGAGCAAATGCCGGCCGTGGTTCTGGGACCTGCTCGACGACATCCGGTTGCAGCCGATGTACGCGTTGGCCCAGGTGGCGCGGATCAAGCCGATCACCGCGGACCTGCAGTCGCACATCCGCTTCCCGCTGCGTTGCCAGACGCTGTGCGATGGCGTCGTCGAAATCTACGAGCGCGAATGCTGCTGCCGCTGGTTCCGCATTCCGGACCTGCTGGACCGGCTGCGCGAGATCCTCGCGGTGCTGCCGATACCGCTGCCGGACCCCATTCCCGACCCGATCCCCGGGCCGGACCCGGCACCGTTCAACCTGAAAGCGCTGCGCGCCACGGCACGCAGCATCCAGCAGCGCAAGGCGACGTTCGACCTTGCCGCCACGCCGCCGGAAAACCTGCACCAGGATTACCTGGCGCTGCGCGCGATGCCGGAAGATGCGGCGCGCCAGTACGTGCTGGAGCGGCCGTACCTGTACCCGATCTTCTGCCACTGCTCGGTGCGCAAGGTCGGCGAGACGATGATCCAGCCCGGCGGCCATTTCGACCTGTGCTACCTGCGCTCGCCATTCCACCTGGCGCTCGAGCATTGCGTCACGACCTACGCCTACCGGGTCCGGCAGATGATCAACGGCGCCTGGCACGTCATCTATGACGGCCTGGCCGCGCACCAGTACTTCCCGGCGGGCGGCCCGGCGGACATCCACAGCTACGATCCGCAAGCGCGCACCTGCGCCGATGGTCCGGGCGAACCGCCGCCCAGCGGCAACCTGCCGTTCGTGATGCTCGAGCACATCGGCGGCTATGGCAGCTTCCACTTCAACTTCCCGCTGCAGACCGGGGTGTCGCAAGTCGGCGCACTGGATGCGAATGACGGCACCTACACCACCTCGTACGCACCCGATTGCCCCTGGGGCGGCGGGCTGGGGCTGCGCCTGTGGTTCTCGCCCGAGCTGGAGCCGATCGTGAAGTACTACCGGCTGAAGGTGTTTGCGGTCAGCGACGCCGGCGCGCCGGTCGGTGCGCCGATGGTGCTGAACGACTCGGTCACCTGGGACAAGCTGGTGGATATTCCCGGCGACGTGGTGCGTGCACCGGAGGCGCTGGGCCCGGTGACGGTCGGCGCGGAGAACGACCTGTTCAAGGCGACGTACTGGAGTTCGCCCGACCATCGCTACCTGAGCGGGCAGTTCCACCAGGGCTGGAACACGGCGCAAAGCCAGTTCCCCGACGGCAAGTACATGCTGGTCATCGAAGTGTTCGACGCCGCCGGCAACCGGGTGAAGCCGAATGGCGCGAGCGGGCCAGGCACGGCGAAACCGTTCGAGTTCCGCCGCTGGGTCTCGGCGGTGGATACCGATCCGGTGCCGTTCGCCGATGCGGCGCACGTGTTCTGGGTCGACAACACGCCGGTGGGCGGCGACATCGTGGACCTGCGCAAGAACGGCGTGCCCAACACCAACCAATGCCAGTTCATGGCGGGTACGGCGGCAAGCACGTTCGCCATCGGCTTCCGTGCCTATCACCTGCACGGCGTCGAGCATGCCGGCAACGGCGACAGCGATTCGTTCATGTGGCAATACGGCATCGGCTGGCAGCGCGGTCTGAACGGCAACAGCGGCACGCTCGGGCCGGCACCGTCAGGCGGCAACAACCATACCGACGTGGGCGAAACCGGCGGCGCGGTGTCCTCCGGCAGCGAAACCTTCCAGACCATGCTGACCGATACCGTGCCAATCCCGCATGTCGTGCTGACCAAGTGCACCTTCAGCGTCACCCTGAATGTGTACGCCAAGCACTTCACCGGCGGCGGCCGCATCCAGAGCTACGACTATTCGGAGACGGCCTCGTTCGCGCTGGAGATCACCAGCTAGCCGCCACGAAGGAAGCCATGGCGAAGAAGGTGGAGGCATGGCCTCTGCCTTCTTCGGGTTTCCTGATTAGTGTCGAATCCCAGCCACCAACCCACCGTTCGCCCCCGGATCAAGTCCGGGGCAGGCTCTGAGTGTAGGCGCGTAGCGCCGCACGCGGGGAGCGGCCAAGGATGGCCGTTGCTTTGAGGAGCGAGGAAGTCGAAGGGTGTCGCCATCTCAAGGCGCTTCGACTTCGCTTGCTGACGCAAGCTACGCCTGTCCTGAGCCTGTCGAAGGGCTCAGCATGAACGGCTTCTATGAGCTGAGGTTCAGCGCTAATCAGGTCGGATTTTGCCATTCGCCAGACCATCCCTGCCGGAGCCCGCCATGCGCAAGTTGAAGACGAACGCCAACGACGATTTTCGCGTGAAGGCCTACGCCGGCACCAACGGGGTGCTGCTGGCCTTCGACCTTGCCAGGTCACGCCGCAAAAACCTGCTGGGCTTTGCGATCCAGCAGAAAGAAGGCTCCAGGCCGTGGCAATGGCTGCTCAACAGCCTCACCTTTCCCGGCAAGGCGCACACCTTGCCGCCATGGAATGCCACCCCGAGCAACCTTGCGCCGATCCAGAAGTTCCGGTGGGCGGACTACAGCATCGAGCCAGGCACGACGTGCAAGTACCGCGTCCACCTGGTCTACGGCACGGCCGACGCGCCGCAGCTGGGTGAATCCATCGAGGTGAGCGTGACCACGGACGACGGCAGGCCCGCCGGCCATCGCGTCATCTTCAACCGTGCCGTCGCCGCGAGCCAGGCCTTCGGTCGCCAGTTCCCCGACCTGGACAAGCTGCTGTCCCTGAAAGAGAACAAGGCCCTGCCCATCGAGAAGTGGCCGGCGAAGCCGCGCGAGTGGCTGCAGCACGGCCTGCTCGACCAGATCGAGCAGTTCATCAAGCGCGCCAGCAACGGCACATGGGCGCTCGACGTCGCCATCTACGAATACGAACTCAAGGCCATCGTCGACAGCGTGAACGCGGCGCACAAGCGCGGCGTGCAGGTGCGCGTGATCTATCACGCCAAGGCGAACGATGAGCAAACCGCGCAGAACGAGGCCAGCCTGAAGCAGATCCCCGCATCGAGGAAGCGCGGTCGGGTCACATCGAAGATCTTCCACGACAAGTTCATCGTGCTCAGCAAGCTCGACGCCGCCGGCAATCGCAAGCCGCAGGCGGTGCTGTGCGGCAGCACCAATTTCACCGAGAACGGCGTCTATCGCCAGGCCAACGTCGTCCACGCGACGGACGACAAGGCCGTCGCGGCGAACTACCTGCAGGTATTCGACGTGATCTGGGACAGCCCTGCGGAGGTGGCCGTTGCGCGCAAGTGGATCACCGGCAACAACCCGATGGACCCGACTCGCGCGCTGTTCGCGGGGTTTTCGCCGCGCACCGGCGGCGGCGACCTCGCCGAATTCATCGACGTCATCCGGGGAGCCGGCAAGGACCTGCTGTTCGCCACGGCATTCGCATTACCCGCAACCATCCTGGATGCGTTGCTGGGCACCAGCAACGACGGTGTGCTGCGCTACGGCATCCAGAACACGGCCAGCCGCATCACCGGCTTCCACGCCGACCGCACCGCGGAATTCACCGCGACCGCCCTGCTCTCGAAAGGGCTGGAAGGCTGGGTGAAGGAAGGCCTCAGGGGACAGCGGGGCAACCTGCTGGTGCACCTCAAGGCCATCGTCGCCGACTTCACCACGGATGCCCCCGTGATCATCAGCGGCAGCCACAACCTGAGCGTACCTGCCAGCAACGGCAACGACGAAAACTACCTCATCATCCGCGGCGACACCGACCTCGCCGACCGTTACGGACTGGAGATACTGCGCTTCTACGAGCACTACCGTTTCCGCTACTACGCCAGGCTTCTCAAGCTCAAACAGGTTCGCCCGCTGACCACGGACGACAGCTGGGCCGACGGCTACTACGTCGACGGAAGTCTCAAGGCGTCATCACGCCTGCGTTTCGCAGGTCGGTGACAAGTCCGGAGCTGAGCCCGTTATCCCTGCGCGTCGCCGACCCGCGGCAGGAAACGGCCGAAGCCGTGCCGCTTGCCCAGCGCCGGTGACGGCACGTCATTCTCGAACGCGACCTGGCCGCGGATGACGGTGGCCTTGACCACGCCGTCGTTGCGGTTGACCACGCGCTGCATGCCGCCCAGCGCCTCGAACGGCGCCTCGGCGTAGCGGCCCAGCTGCGCACGCTTCAGCGCGGCTGGATCGAGCAGCGCCAGGTCGAGGAAGGTATGCACCTCGTGATCGCCGCGCTCGTCGGCGATCTGCTTGATGGTCTTGCCGACCAGGGCCGGGGCCGGGCAACCGATGACATGCGCGTCGCCGAAGTCACGATGCCACACGCGACTACCCCAGGACGACGCGCAAAAGCGACCGCCACGGAACGGACGGCGTCGTCATTCCGCCGAAGCCGTTCTGCCCTACCATCGGCGCGCCGGCAGAACGACCGCAAACATCACCCGACCCCGCCTCCACGAAACATCAGGAACAGCCGCCATGAGCCAGCACGGGGACGGATCCAGCAGCGCCGCGGCGCGGACGCCTTCCGTGCTGCGGCGGATTCCGCCAGGCATCTGGGCGCTCGGCCTGGTCTCGATGCTGATGGACATCTCCTCGGAGATGATCCACGCGCTGCTGCCGGTGTATCTGGTCAGCGTGCTCGGTGCCTCGGCGCTCGCCGTCGGCTTGATCGAGGGCATCGCCGAATCCACCGCGGCGATCACCAAGGTGTTCTCCGGCGCGCTGTCGGATTGGCTGGGCCGGCGCAAGCTGCTGGTGGCGATCGGCTACGGGTTGGCCGCGTTCACCAAACCGATTTTTCCGCTGGCGAGCACGCTCGGCTGGGTGGTCACGGCGCGCTTCGTGGACCGCATCGGCAAGGGCATCCGCGGCGCGCCGCGCGATGCGCTGATCGCCGACCTGGCACCGGCCGCACTGCGCGGCGCCTCGTTCGGCCTGCGCCAGTCGCTCGACACCACGGGCGCGTTCCTCGGCCCGGCGCTGGCGATCGTGCTGATGTGGCTGACCGCCGACAACATCCCGCTGGTGTTCTGGGTCGCGGTGCTGCCGGCCTTCGCCGCGTTCGCGCTGGTGCTGTTCGGCGTGCATGACGTGCCCGGCGACAGGGAAATGAAGCGGGTGCGCGCGCCGTTGTCGCGCGCCGAGCTGGCGCGCCTGCCGCGCCTGTACTGGGGCGTGGTGGCGATCGCCGCGGTGTTCACCCTGGCCCGTTTCAGCGAAGCGTTCCTGGTGCTGCGCGCGCAGGAACTCGGGCTGGCGCTGGCGCTGATCCCGCTGGTGCTGGTGGTGATGAACGTGGTGTATTCGCTGTCGTCCTACCCGATCGGCGTGCTGGCCGACCGCTGCGATCGCGGCACGCTGCTGGGGCTGGGCGTGGTGGTGCTGGTGCTGTCGGACCTGGCGCTGGCCTTTGTCGGCGGGCTGGCCGGACTGGCGCTGGGCGTGGCGCTGTGGGGCCTGCACATGGGCATGACGCAAGGCCTGCTCGCCACCCTGGTCGCCGACGCGGCACCGGCCAACCTGCGCGGCACCGCGTACGGCCTGTTCAACCTGGTAAGCGGGCTGGCCCTGCTGGCGGCCAGCGTGGTCGCCGGCGGACTGTGGGATGCGTTCGGCTCGCGCGCCACCTTCCTTGCCGGCGCGGGCTTCGCCACCGTGGCGCTGCTCGCGCTGATTCCCGTCGCTCGGCGGGTGCGCAGGAACCGGCCAGCACAGCGCTGACGCCGCGTCAGGCCTCGCGCAGGCCTCCGCCTTTGCCCGGCCAGGTCTCATTGTCCCCGGTCCTGTTCGTCGCCAGGGAAAGATCCCATCCCACGGAAGCTCCAACGGAGATCGGCCATGACGCACATCCCGCCCCTCGTGCCCGCCGCCGAACTGGCTGCGCGCAACCGCATGCGCCTCCCGAATGAAAGCGACGACTACCGCCGCGCACGCACCGCGCTGCTGGCCGAGGAGATCGAGTTGCGCCGGCACATCGAGCGCGTTGCCGAACTGCGCCGCGCGCTGCCGCCCGGTGGCACGGCAAGCGGCCGCTACCGCTTCCAGGGCGAACATGGACCGCTCGATCTCGCCGGCCTGTTCGGCGACAAGCCAACCCTGGTCGTCTACAGCTACATGTTCGGTCCGAAGCGCGCGCGGCCCTGTCCGATGTGCACGTCGCTGCTGAGTGCGTGGGACGGCGAGGCGCGCGACGTCGACCAGCGCGTGGTGCTGGCCGTGGTCGCGCGCTCGCCGATCGAGCGTCTGGTTGCGTTCAAGAACGAGCGCGGCTGGCGCGGCCTCAAGCTGTATTCGGACCTCGACGGCGCCTACAGCCGCGACTACTTCGCCGTCGACCCGGACGGCGGCGACGGCGACCAGGCCGCGCTCAACGTGTTCACCCGCCGCGACGGCACGATCCGCCATTTCTGGAGCGGCGAGATGGGCTTCGAAAGCGCCGACCCCGGCCAGGACCCGCGCGGCGCGCCCGACCTGATGCCGCTGTGGACCATCCTCGACATGACACCCGAGGGGCGCGGCACGGACTGGTATCCCAGACTCGACTACCCGGCCTGATGGTCCGGTGGTGCGGACTACCGCCCGCTCCACCGCTCACCGCAATGGAATACGCGCGCGGGCCAATGCCGAAGCAACCGGGGCCAGTACTCAGGCGAGGCCCCGGTTTTTCTGCATGCGCAGTTCCCGGGCGTTCTTCTGTCTTGCAACGGTGTCTATCAGGCGCTGCTTGCGCGAATCGTCCGCGCTCTCGAACCTGGCATTGAACAGTTCCTTGACGCGCTCTTCGGCCTTCGACGTCAACTTGTGGGTGGCCCTCAGGACCCTGTCCACCTGCAGTCCGGAAATTTCCGTGGGAGAGAAACCGGACACCTTGCGCAACTTGTCCTGCAATTCGGTTCGTGTGTCCGGATGCAGCACGAAATTCGTAAACGTGATGGTGGAGACAAAGACCGTGTTTGGCGCGGCCACCCTGCTCGACTCCGCGCTCTCGAAGCTCGCATGTCCTTCGCGAGCCAACCTGGCAATGACCTGATCTTGCCAGTATGCGGTGTCCTCGGCAGGCATGGATGCATGCCCGAGCACACCCGAGTCGCAGGCGGTCTTGGCCGTATCGAGCTTGAGTACGAAGGCATCGTAGGCATGGTCGCTGTTGAGACCGGCAAGCTCGGTTGCCGCGTCAGTGCGGTTGTACGTACGCACGCGAAAGCTGGTCGGCAGTCCCGGGTGGGCCCACTGGGTCAGCGGGTTGGCAGCGAAATCCCTCTGGTTGGCGACGTAGTTGTCGGCAGTCGTGGCGTCGTAGGTGATGTCGCAGCGGAACAGGTGTCCATCGAAGCTTTCGCATTGTTCTTCGACTTTTCGCCACGCGCCGGTTTGCTGCCATTGCTCCCATTGGGGAACGATGTTGCGCGGGTCATCTGTTCCCCCGAGACTCAACGCGAAGACGTGGCCGTTCCCGAACGGCGTATAGGCCGTATTGAAGCCGTTGTGAGGCTGGGGCGGTGTCGGGCGTCCACTGGTGCTTCGGCACTTGATGAGGCCAAGCACCCCCAGCGTATTGCCGGTGCTGTCCAGCCGCATCGCGAAATGGCTACCGAACTGATTTATGGCGTGTACCGGCATGCCCCCACTCCGTGGTTGTTCGAAGGCGCCGAGCATACACGCCCACTCCCTGGCGATGGCGCCGACCGGATCACCGGCCGTGAATGCCACCGAGCCGGGCCGGAAAGTACACCGCGCCCAGACAGGGGTTCACGGCTTCGGCGCGCAACCCTCATCCACCGGGCGCACTTCGCACTCGATCTCCCATGCGTCGCCGTGCACCTTCAGGAAGCGCGACGTCAGCTCGAGCGCCTCCTGCATCGAATCCGCCTTCAGCATGGCGTAGCCGCCGATCACTTCCTTGGTTTCGGTGAACGGGCCGTCCGTGGTCTTCAGCTTGCCGTGCGACAGCCGCATGCGCGCGCCTTCCGCGGTCGGCCGCAGCCCTGCAGTCTCCAGCAGCACGCCGGCCGCGGTCATCTCCGCGATCAGCTTGCCCATGTCGGCCATCAGCTGCTCGCTGGGCTGCTGTCCCGTGTTCTCGTTGATCCGGATCATCGAAAGGAATCGCATCGTCGTCTCTCCTGTGGTCATGGCGGAGCCGCGCGACCGGACGATTCCGGCCCGCCCAGCGTGCTCCTGACATGACGACGAACGAGCCGGGGGCGGATCGACATCTCCGCCATGCCCTGCCTTAACGGTCCTCCGGCGCATGCACCTCCGCGATCAGCGTGGGAAGGAGCTCCGACACGGTCGGATGGATCGGCACCGTGTGCTGCAGCTGGGTGGCGGTGGCGCCCACGCTCATCATGTCGACGATGCCGTGGATCGCCTCGTCGCCTTCGCTGCCGAGAATTGCGGCGCCGAGGATCGCCTTCGTTTCGGCGTCGACGATCACCTTCATGAAACCATGCGTCTCGTCCTTTTCCACCGCGCGGCCGACCCGGCTCATCGGCCGCTTGCCGATCAGGAACGGACGCCCGCGCTTGCGCGCCTCCGCCTCGTTGATGCCGACGCGGCCCAGCGGCGGGTCGATGTACAGCGCGTAGCCGCTGACACGCTCGCTGAGCCGGCGGCGCTCGCCGTCGAGCAGGTTCGCCGCGACCATCTCGAAGTCGTTGTACGCGGTATGCGTGAACGCGCCGCGGCCGTTGCAGTCGCCCAGCGCCCAGATGCCGGGCACGTTCGTGCGCAGCTCGTCGTCGACGCTGATGTAGCCGCGCGCATCCGTCGCCACGCCGGCCTTGTCGAGGCCGAGGTCGCCGGTGTTCGGCACGCGTCCCACCGCCACCAGCACGTGGCTGCAGGCGAGCCGTTCGCCGTCGATCGTCACCGCGAGTGTTTCGCCCGCGCCAGCGAACGCGAGGTCGGCGACGCCGGTGCGGATGTCGATGCCTTCGCCTTCCAGTATCCCGCGCACCGCCACCGACACGTCCTCGTCCTCGCGTCCGATCAGGTGCGGGCCTTTTTCCACCACGGTGACGCGGGCGCCGAAGCGGCGGTACATCTGCGCGTACTCCAGCCCGATGTAGCTGCCGCCGACGATCAGCAGATGCGCCGGCACACGGTCCACGCCCAGGATCGAGGTGTTGGTGAGGTACGGGATGTCGTGCAGGCCGGGCATGTCCGGCACCGCGGCGCGGCCGCCGACATTCAGGAAGATCTGCGGCGCGCTGAGCCGTTCGTCGCCGACGCGCAGGGTTTGCGCATCTTCGAACTGCGCATGGCCTTCGATCACCGTGCAGCCATTCATGCCGT
This sequence comes from Rhodanobacter sp., assembly GCA_036561785.1. Taxonomy (GTDB): domain Bacteria; phylum Pseudomonadota; class Gammaproteobacteria; order Xanthomonadales; family Rhodanobacteraceae; genus Rhodanobacter. Next base: position 250 of record DATCUT010000169.1, on the reverse strand, counting down.
CCAGCCATGCGCGCACGCCATGCCGCGCGTTCGCGATCACGGTGTCGGCACGCGACTTCACCCTGATCATGTCGATGCCCACCTCGCCCGCCAGCACCACGCCGAAATCGGCGGCGCGACGGGCCATGTGCGCGGCGCGCGCGCTGGCGACCAGGGTCTTGGTCGGCATGCAGCCGGTGTTGACGCAGGTGCCGCCGAACAGCTTGCGCTCGACCAGCGCCACCGACCGGCCGGCCCGGGTCAGCCGGTT
>DATCUT010000168.1:0-4087 GCA_036561785.1 Rhodanobacter sp. | reverse complement strand
CCCGCGCCAGCGCATCGGCCAGTTGTTCGCCGCTGAGCGGCTTGCGCAGGAAACCGTCCATCCCCACCGCGCGCGCCTTCGCCTCGTCCCCGCTGCCCTGGCGCGCGGTCACCGCCACGATCGGCAGGTGTTGCCCGGCGTGCTCGCGCTGGCGGATCAGCCGGGCGACCTGGAAGCCGTCGACGCCGGGCAGGTCCAGATCCAGCAGCACCGCGTCGAAGCCGGCATGCGCCAGCTCGGCCAGCGCGGCGAGGCCGTTGACCACGTGCACCACCGCGTGGCCTTCACGCTCCAGCAGGCCGCGGATCACCGCCGCCACGATGCTGTCGTCCTCCACCAGCAGCAGCCGGTAGCTGCGGTCCGCCGCCACCTCCATCGCGGGTGCGGCGGGTGCCGGCTCGACCAGCGGCAGGCGCACGCGGAACGTGCTGCCGTGCGCGAGGCGCGACTCCAGCTCGATGCTGCCGCCCATCATGTCCACCAGCTCGCGGCAGATCGCCAGGCCCAGTCCGCTGCCGGCACGGCGCTGCGGCCCCTCGGCCTGCTCGAAGCGCTGGAACAGCCGTGACTGGCTGGCTTCGGAAATGCCCGGCCCGGTATCGCTGATGCTGAACTGCAGGCCGCCGTCGATCCGCTGCGCGCGCAAGGTGACGCTGCCGTGCTCGGTGAACTTCAGCGCGTTGTTGGCCAGGTTCAACAGCACCTGCTTGATGCGCAGCGCATCGCCGAGCAGTTGCGCCGGCAGGTCCCCGGCCACGTCGAGCACGAAGCGGATGCCCTTGGCGTGCGCCAGGCCCTGTTCGAGTTGCGCCACGTCGTCGAGCAGCTGGCGCGGGTCGAACGGCGCCGGCTCCAGCTCCAGCTTGCCCGCCTCGATCCGGGCCAGGTCCAGCGCGTCGTTGAGCAGCTTCAGCAGCATCCCGCCGGAACGTTGCATGGCCTGCGTGTAGTCGTGCTGCTGCGGATCGAGCGGCGTGCTCAGCAGCAGTTCGGCCATGCCCATCACGCCGGTCATCGGGGTGCGGATCTCGTGGCTCAGCGTGGCCAGGAACTGCGTCTTCGCCGCGCTCGCCGCTTCCGCCATCTGCCGCTGCTGCTCGACCAGCTGCACGTGATGCCGCTGCGCCAGACGCCGGCGCCAGCTGTGCAGGGCCAGACCGGCCACCGACACCAGCAGCAGTGCGTAGATCACCCACGCCCACCAGCGCAACCACGGCGGCGCTTCCACATGGATGCGCAGCGGCGTGGCCAGATGTCCCCACACTCCATCAGCACCGGCCCCCATCACGCTCAAGGTGTAGTCGCCGGCGGGCAGGCCGGCAAAGTCGCGCTCGCCGCGGCTGTCGCCATCTACCCAGCCGTCGTCAAATCCGCTCAGCCGGAAGCGATAACGGTTGGCAGCGGGGTTGATGAAGGAGGCCATGCGCATCTCCACGCGCAGCCCCCGATCGCGCCAACCGAGTTGTATGACGTCGCCATCCAGCGGCAAGGGGTGTGTCCGACCACCCTGTTGCACGCTGAGGCCGGCGAGAGTCAACGGCGGAGCCAGGTTGCTCTCTTCCGCCGGCAGCAGCCGGCCCGGTCGGAATGCCACCACACCCCCGCTGTTGGCGGCAAACATCATGCCGTCGGGCGCCACCGCGACCGCGCCGCTGTTGAAATCCGCATTCGACAGGCCTTGCGCGGAACCAAATGTCCGCAGACGCCGGGTCTTCGGATCCAGCTGCCACAGGCCCGGATTGGCGAACAGCCATAGCCGGCCATTGCGGTCGACCCGCAAGTCGGTCAGCACCGGCGCAAACACCTCGCGACTGATGTCAATCCTGACGTCCCGCACCGCTTCGCCGTCGGCATAACGGTAGTGCTCGATCGCCGCACGTGTGGCCAGCCAGAAGCCGCCCTCGTCAAACGCGAAGGTCAGAATCTCGTGCCGCGGCACGCCCGACACGAAGACCATCTTCTGTGCCCGCTCATCCCAGCGCTGCAAGCCGCCCATGCTGGCGTACCAGAGCTGTCCCTCGTGGAAGCTCAGCTGGTCGGCGCTGTACACATCCTCCGGTGGGCCATCCAGAGGCAGCGGCGAAATGGCCAGGCTGTCCGGGTCGATCCCGAAGACGCCCTCGCCCCACGAGGCCACGTAGATCCGGCCATCATCCGCTGCAGTCAACAGCACCGGGCGCGTCACCTGCGCTTTGCTGATGTCGATGCGGCGCAGATGGCCGCGATCGAACAGATGCAGTTCGCCCGGAGTGGCAATCCACAACCGGCCGCGTGGATCCTCGGCCAGCCACACGACCTGCCCATGCATGTCGCGCAGGACATGCTGCACCCGGCCGCTGACCGCATCCAGCTTGTCGACCCAGCCATTCTCGCCACCCACCCACAGGCGGCCGTCGCGGCCCAGCAGCATGGCCGAAACGGGGATGTTGGAGAGGCTGTCCGGGTCGTCGGGAATGTGGGTGAAACGGGAAAACCCATTCCAGCCCGGTGGCAGATAGGCCACGCTGGATTGTTCGAAGGTGATCCACAGCCCGCCCTCGTGGTCGAGCATGGTCTGCCAGGTCTTGCTACCAGGCAATCCGCCCGGCAACAGCGGCTGGCCCTCGATCGACTGCAGTTGCCCATCGCCATTGTCGAGCAACAACCCTCCTGCGGTACTGATCCACAATCGCCCCGCCCGGTCGCGCGTGCTGCTGGTGATGCGCCGCGACGACAGTTGCCGGTCCGCCAACGGGCGCGCCACCCCATCGGCGCCGATGACCAGCAGACCGCCGGTCACCGCCACCCGGACCTCGTCGCCACCACCATCGATATGCCACACCTTGCTCACGTCACCGCGAAACGCAGGGTCCACCGGCACCCGAGTCAGATGGCCATCGGCATGACGCAGGTAGAGACCGCTGGCCGCGCCGATCCACAAGCGGCCGTCGGCCTCGGCCAGCAGGGCCCGAGTCGATCCGAACGAATCGGCATGCGTGCCATCGACAGCTAGCGGCAGCCGATCGAAGCCGGTGCCGTCAGGCCGCAGACGACCCAGGCCGTCCTGGGTCGCCACCCACAACGTGCCATCAGGTGTCTGCGCAATGCTCCAGACCTCGTCGCTGGCCAGGCTGGTCGGGTCGTCGCTATCGTGCGTCCAGTGCTGGAACCGGCCGCTACGCTGATCGTAGGCTATCAGTCCGGTCGAAATGCCGCCGGCCCAGACCCGGTTGTCGCGATCGACAAACAGCGCATACGTCGGGTCCGCCGGCATCGACGAGGGGTCGCCCGCCACATGCCGGAAGACCTTGAACTGGATACCGTCGTAGCGCGCCAGGCCGGCAGACGAGCCAAACCACACCATGCCGTTGCGGTCCTGTGCCACTGCATAGATCGATCCACTCGGCAGGCCATCGGCCACGTCATAACGGCGGAACTGCGGCGTCGGCAACGGACCCGCCGCCGGTGCGCCCGGCACCATGGGTTCTGCCAGGGCAGCAGGCATGGACACGAACGCGCCCAGGACCACGCCCAACAGCCAAGCGGACAACCTTGATCCGTTCCCCATCAGTCCCCCGGTACCGGTGCTGCGAAATCCGCGCCGGCTTCGGCCGTAGCCATGCCCCAACGCACGATAGTGCCAAAACCCCGACCCGGGCGCGAGCGAGGCCTGCGCAAGGCCGGCCACACGAAGCTGGCTAGAATGCGCGGATGTCCCGACGCCTGCGATTGCTGTTCACCGCGTTAGCCATGGCCGCGCTGCTGTGGCTGCTGTTCGCCGCCGCCGAACGCGCGCTGGCGCTGGCGCAGCGTTTCCTGGATTTGCCGACGTGGCTGCAGTGGACACTTGGCGGCGTGCTGCTGATCTTCGCCGCGGCCGGCCTGGGCGTGCTGTGGTGGCTGCTGCGTCCGCGCCGCAAGCGTCGGCCGCTGCCGGTGCCCGATCGCGGCAGCCTGGAACAGCGCATCGGCCAGCTGCGCGAACGCGGTGCCGACACCGGTGCGCTGGCGGCCGAACTCGGCGAACTCGATCGCCGCCGCGACGTCGTACCGCTCGCCCTCGCCCTCGTCGAAGGAGCCCTCGCTGGTGCCGCGCGGGCTCGTCGTG
>DATCUT010000167.1:0-13144 GCA_036561785.1 Rhodanobacter sp. | reverse complement strand
GGCTGCCGTCGGCGGCGAAGCTGGCGGCGCGCACGCTGACCGGCAAGGTCACGTTGAACGGCGCGTCGTAGCGCGGCGAGTCAGGCGTGGGCGCGCTGCCGTCCAGCGTGTAGTGGATGGCCGCCATACCGGCCTGGTCCGCCAGCGTCACCGTGGCCTTGCCGGTGGCCAGCGCCAGGTTGCGGTCGGTGCCGATGTCCGCCGCGAAGGCGCTGTCGGCCACGTTGACGTGCTGCGCACGGTAACGCCCCAACTGCGCCGGCAGGCGGGCGAGGAAGCCCGGCCAGTGGTTCGTGCTGGCCGGCGACCAGGCCACTTCGGCGAGCGCATCCAACCGCGGGAAGGCGGCGTGTTCCACGTGGCCGAACGTGGGCATGTGCTCGGTCCAGAGGTTGGCCTGCACGCCCAGCACATGCTTCGCCTGCGTCGCGCTCAGCACGCCGGGTACGGCCTGGAAGCCGTACACGTCCTTCAGCGATTCCACGCCGAGGCGGCCGGCGTATTCGTCGGCAAGATCGCCTTGCACGTGATCGAAGTAGAGCCCCGGCGCGGGCGACAGCACCACGTCGTGACCGAGCAGCGCGGCCTTGATCGCGCCGTCGGTGCCGCGCCAGGACATCACGGTGGCGTCGGCGGGCAGGTTGTCGCCTTCGAGGATCTCGTCCCAGCCGATCAGCTTGCGGCCGTGCTGGTCGAGGTACTGGCCGACACGGTCGATGAACCAGCCCTGCAGCGCGTCCTCGCTGGTGATGCCGAGCGCGTGCATCTTCGCCTGTACCGCGGGCGAGGCTTGCCACTGATCCTTGATCGCCTCGTCGCCGCCGACGTGGATGTAGGGCGACGGGAACAGCGCCATCACCTCGTCGAGCACGTTGTCGATGAAGGTGAAGGTGGCGTCGTCGACGTTGTACAGATACGGGTTGACACCCCAGTCGGTCGACACCGCCGGACGCTGGCCGGTGACGCCGAGCTGCGGGTACGCGGCCACCACCGCCTGCGCGTGGCCCGGCATGTCGATCTCCGGCACCACGGTGATGTGGCGCGCGGCGGCGTAGGCGACGATGCGGCGGATCTCGTCCTGGGTGTAGAAGCCGCCGTAGCGGTTCGGTTCGCCGTCATGGCCGGCATCCGGCGGCGTGCGCCACGCGCCGATGCGGGTGAGTTCGGGATAGCGCTTGATCTCGATACGCCAGCCCTGGTCGTCGGTGAGGTGCCAGTGGAACGTGTTGAGCTTGTGCTGGGCCATCTGCTCGAGCAGCCGCTCGATCTCATCGACCGTCTGGAAGTGCCGCGCGGAATCCAGCATCAGTCCGCGCCAGGCGAAGCGCGGCTGGTCACGGATGGACAGCGCGGGCACCTGCACCGCGCCATGCTGCGCATCCGGCGTAAGCAACTGCCATGCGCTCACCGCGCCGTAGAACAGGCCGGCAGCGTCGCGGGCGCTGATGCGCATGCCGGCGGACGTGACGTCGAGTGCGTAGCCTTCGCGATTCGCCACCGGTGCTGCCGGGTCGAGCCGCAGCACGATCGCGTGCGCCGTGGCCGCGCCGTGTTCCAGCGGCAGGTGCAGGCCGCGCGTGCGTGCGATCAGGTCGACCAGCCAGGTGGCTGTGCGCCGGGTCGAGGCCGCGTCGTCGGCGAGCACGATCGGCGTGTGCGCGTCGACCGTGAAGTGTCCGGCGTCGACGCGCAGTTGCGCCGGCAACGGCAGCAATGACGTCGGTGCGGCGGCGGCATGGGCGAACCCGGCCAGTCCCATCGCCATGGCTGCCCAGCCCAGCAGGATCAAGCGGCGTGTCATCGGCAATCTCCGTGGCGGTGCGTGCACCACGCTAGCAAAAAAACGGGCCCGACAACTTTTGCCCGGGCCCGTGTTGGGGAGAAGTGCGAAGCCGTCCATGGCTCGCGTCAGGTGAAACGGTTCAGAGCTTGAAGCGCAGGCTCAGGTAGTACTGGCGGCCGTTGTCGTAGAACGCATACGGCTGTTTCCCGTAGGCCGCGTTCTGGGTGTAGTACTTCAGCTTGGGCTTGTTGAGGTTCATCCCGTCCAGCGACAGCGACATCCAGTCGGTGAGCTGCACGCCGAACGACGCGGCGAGGTTGCCGATGCCCTGCTGGAAGTAGGTGTCGGTGCGGCTCACGCCGGCGTAGAACTGCGAGCGGTAGGTGTAGCTGATGCGCGCGTTGAACCGCTTGTTCTCGAAGTAGCCGGAGAGGTTGTAGGTGTTCTTCGAGGCGCCCTGCAGCGGCTTGTCGCCGGTGGCATGGGCGTCGGCGTAGGTGTAGTTGGCCTGTACGCCGAAGTTGTCGCCGATGGGCTGGATGTAGTTCAACTCCACGCCGCGGACCTGGCCATTGACGTTGCGCGGCACGCTGATCAGGTAGTTGTTGAACACGTCGTGGCCCGCGGCGGCGGACGCCTGCATGTCCTTGAAGGTGCGCACCTCGTTGCCGAAGTTGACGTAGTCCTTCAGGTTCATCGCGTACACGCCGGCCGAGAGCAGGCCGCGCGGCGCGAAGTACCACTCCACGGCGGCATCGAAATTGCTCGATACCAGCGGCTTGAGCTGCGGATTGCCGCCGCTGCCGGTGTGGGTGAGGTCGTCGGCCGACACATAGCCCGCCAGCGCCGAGTAGTCCGGGCGGGTCATCGTCTGCGACGCGGCGAAGCGCAGCAGCAGGTCGTCGGTGACGGCGAGCTTGAGGTTGGCGCTGGGCAGGAACTTGCCGTAGTCGTGGCGGTAGGTGTTCCAGTAGTAGTCGCCGAAGGCCGAGCCGGTGATCGGGCCGGTCACCGTGGTCGCCGCTGCGTCGGGCGCCGTGCTGGTGTAGCCGATGTTCTCCTTGGTCTTCACGTAGCGCACGCCGACGTTGCCGCTGGCGATGCCGGACTCGAAGTTCAGCTGCACATAGGCGGCCGAATCCTTCTCCTCGACCTTGTAGATGTCGTTGAAGTAGAAGCGCCCGACCGGATCGCGGTTGGCGAACTTCGCGTCGATCTGCGCCAGCTGGGCCGGCGTCCAGTACCAGATCGGGCCGGGGAAGCTGCCGCCGAGCGAGCCGTTGAAGCCGCCCGGGTAGGTGCTGTAGGTGCCGGTCGGATAGGCCGCCGGGTTCTGCCAGTCGGAAGCCCAGTTCGGGCCCTGCGCCACCTCGAACGGGTTCGCGCGCGTGTGCTTGGCGTAGCGGCCGCCAAACTGCAGCGAGGTGAGCGCGCCGTCATCGAAGCTGAGCTCGCCGTCGAACTGCGCCCAGTCCTCCTTGTCCTTCACCTTGATGCCCTGGCCGCCGAAGATCCAGCCGGCCGCCGGCAGGATGCCCGACGGCGAGGTGTTGTCGCCGCCCAGCGTCCAGTTGATCGGCTTGCCGAGACCGCGCATGTCCCAGCTGGCGCCGGCGCCGCCGGCCGTGCCCAGCTCGATCACGTCCTGGGTCGGGCTGCTGCCGGTACCGCGGGTGGTGCCGATCTGGCCGGTGAAGGTGAGATGGTCGGTGGCGCGCCAGTTCGCGCTGAGCGTGAGGTACTTCGACTCGGAAGCCGCGCCCGGGCGGGAGATCTGGTCGTACACGCCGTAGGCGCCGGTGCCGCCGGCGATCGAGCCGCTGGTGACCACGTTGTTGTTGATCGCATTGGCGGTGAGCACGCCGCCGTTCGCCAGCGCGCTGCTGGCCCACATCATGTAGTTGCGGTTGTAGTTGTCGGCCTTGAGCTTGGAGTAGAAGCCGTTGAGGTCGAGCGTGAGGTTGTCGGTCGGCTTGATCTGCAGGTCGATCACGCCGCCCTTGCGCTCGCGCTGCTGGGTGAACAGCACCGCGCCGATTTCGTTCGGGTAGTAGACGGTGTTGCCGCCGACCGTCGTGGGCAGGTAGCCGCCCACCACCTCCTGGCCGTTGCGCTGCAGGCTGCGCTTCTCGTAGAAGCCCTGCACCAGCACGCCGACGGTGTTGGCGTCGTTCTTCCAGTTGAACAGGCCGCTGAACTGCGGCTTGGTGTCGCCGGGAAGGTCCGAATACACGCCGCCGATCGAGGCTTCGGCCGTGATCGGCTTGGCGAACTCCAGCGGCTTGCGCGTGATGATGTCCACCGAACCGGCGCTGCCGCCTTCGACGATGCTTGCCTCGGAGGTCTTGTGCACCACCACCTGGCTGACGATCTCCGACGGCAGCAAGGTGTAGCTGACACTGCGGCCCACGGTCTGCACCTGGCTCAGCACGAACCAGTCGCCGGTGCCCACGCTGTGGCCGTTGACCAGGGTCTGGGTGAGGCTCGGCGCAGTGCCGCGCAGGCTGACGCGATCGCTCTCGTCGAAGCCGCCCTCGCTCGCGCTGGACGAGCTGATGTTGACGCCGGGCAGGCGCTGCAGCGTGTCGGCCACGTTCTTGGCCGGCAGCTTGCCGATGTCCTCGGCGGTGACGACCTCGACGTGCGAGGCCGCATCCTTCTTCAGCGCCAGCGACTCGGCCTCGCTGTTGCGGATGCCGGTGACGATCACCGTGCTCAGGGTCCTGGCCTGCTTTTCCTTCGCCTGGTTCTGGCCGGACTGGTTGTCGGTATTCGCCTGGCTGTCCTGCGCGTACAACGCGCCGGATACGCACAGGCTGGCGATGATGCTCGCGGCTAGCAATGTCTTGCGGTAGTTCATGATCTCCTCCCCTCAGAGGCTGGCTCGAATCAAGACCGGCATGACGACGGTCGCGGACGTTGTGTAATGGTTTGGCTTGGCGCCGTGTTACCGCACTGCGGTCATCTCACGCTCCTGAGCGCTTATCCAGAAACCAGCCTGCGGCGCCAATGACACCAAGCTGGCCGTGCTCGATCAGTCGTACCGGAACCTGTTGCAGGTAGGCGCGCATCACGCCCTTGTTGAAGTAGCGTTCGGCGAACGTGCTGGCCAGCAGGAACGGCTGGATCTGCGGCAGGATCCCGCCGGCCAGGTAGACCGCGCGGGCGCCGTACAGCAGCACCAGGTCGCCGACGAAGCTGCCGAGCAGGCCGCAGAAAACCTCCAGCGCCTCCACCGCCGCCGCGTCGTTGCCGGACAGCGCGGCGGCGGTGATCCCGGCCGGCGTGAGCTGGCGCTCGGGGCTGCCGCGCAATTCGCACAGCGCGCGATAGAGCTTGCGCAGGCCGGGACCGGACAGCGCGTCCTCGAACGACACATGCGCACGCTCGCGGCGGAACAGGCGCAGGATCTCGATCTCGCGCTCGTTGCCCGGCGCCAGCGACACCTGCCCCGCCTCGGTGGCCAGCACCTGCGCGCGCGGCTGGCCCGGCAGCAATACCGCCGAACCCAGCCCGGTGCCCGGCCCCATCACCAGCACCGGCCCGCTGGCCGCCGGCTGCGCGGTCTCGATGATCGGCCGGGTCTCGTCGGCGGCGATGAACTGGGCGGCGTAGGCGACCGCCTCGAAATCGTTGATCACCGCCAGCCGCTGGATGCCGAGGCCGGCGCGGATCTCGCGGATCGACACCGGCCACGGCAGGTTCTCGTTGACGATCGCGTCGTCCAGCACGTAGCCGGCGCAGGCCACCGCGCACTGGCGGAGTTGGCCCTGCGCCGCGGCGTGCGGCGTCGCGGCCAGCTGCCCGACGAAGTCCTGCAGCATCGCGGTGAGGCCGGACCAGTCGGCACAGCTGTAGCGGTGGTAGTGCAGCACGCTGACCGGCCGCGGACCGGCGGTGTTGCCGACGACCAGACCGATGCGCGCATGCGTGCCGCCGACGTCGGCGGCCAGGAACGGCTGGCCAGCCGATGCGGCCGCCGCGTTCGACGCCGACGCATCGACCGGAGTCGTCGCCGACGGCTCCGCTGCATGACGCTGGTTGGCGACTTCCCCCACTCCGCTCTCCCGTGACCGGCATCCCCGATCCGGACCGCGCCGAACAGCGGCGGGCCGGGTACGGCCTGATTCCGGCGGAGTCTGCTGTCAAAATGACAACGTTGTCAACCGGACTTTCGGCAATCCGCCGAACGTTCGATATGGCATCGCAACATAGCTGTCATGACACTTCGGGAAATTACCCGAATGGACCCGATGAATGGCTTTACATGGCGCAACATAGAAAACTCTTGCGCGGCCTTTCGGGCATGCGGCAACGCCGCAACAGCACGTCCGGACAGACGTCTGGACGGCCATGCGCCATCCACCGATGACCGGCCTCGGCGCGACGATAATTGACAACGTTGCACTTTCTGTCGAATAAAGAGACATTCCTGTCCGTCCCGGCCATCCTGCCGGTGCGACACGATCGACCCCGGGGAGAACCATCCATGGCAACCACGCTGGCGGCGGCGCCGTCCGATCGCACCCATCTCGGCCCGATGCTGATCATCGGCCTGCTGTTCTTCATCTTCGGCTTCGTCACCTGGCTCAACGGGCCGCTGATCACCTTCGTCAAGCTGGCGTTCCAGGTCGAGGACGTCTACGCCTTCCTGGTGCCGTCGGCGTTCTACGTGTCGTACCTGGTGTTCTCGCTGCCCGCGTCGCTGATCCTGCGCCGCACCGGCATGAAGAAGGGCATGGCGCTGGGCCTGTTCGTGATGGCGATCGGCGCGGTGCTGTTCGGCCAGTTCGTCAGCTGGCGCGAGTTCGCCGGCGCGCTGACCGGGTTGTTCGTGATCGGCGCCGGGTTGTCGCTGCTGCAGACCGCCTCGAACCCGTACATCAGCATCCTCGGGCCGATCGACAGCGCGGCGCAGCGCATCGCGTTCATGGGCATCTGCAACAAGGCCGCCGGCGTGATCGCCCCGTTCGCATTCGGCGCCCTGGTGCTCAGCGGCATCGGCACGTTCGGCGAACAGGTCGAGGCGGCGCCGACGCCGGAGGCGCGCGAAGTCCTGCTCAACGCGTTCGCCGGCAAGGTGCACTTGCCATACATGGTCATGGCCGGACTGCTGGTGCTGCTGGCGATCTGGATCGCGCGCTCGTCGCTGCCGGAAATCACGCCCGACGGCGCGAACAGCGAACAGGCGATCGGGCACAGGCACGGCAGCATCTTCAGCTTTCCGCACCTGTGGCTGGGCGTGCTGTGCCTGTTCCTCTACGTCGGCGTGGAGGTGATGGCCGGCGATGCGATCGGCACCTACGGCGCCGGCTTCCACCTGCCGCTGGAGCGCACCAAGATCTTCACCGCGTTCACCCTCAGCGGGATGCTGCTCGGCTACGTCGCCGGCCTGCTGCTGATCCCGCGCTTCGTCTCGCAGCAGCGCTACCTGGCGATCTCGGCGGTGCTCGGCGTGCTGTTCTCGATCGGCGCCTACCTCAGCCACGGCTACGTCTCGGTCGGCTTCGTCGCCGCGCTCGGCTTCGCCAACGCGATGATGTGGCCGGCGATCTTCCCGCTGGCGATCAAGGGCCTGGGCAGCCTCACCGAGCGCGGCTCGGCGCTGCTGATCATGGCGATCGCCGGCGGCGCGGTGGTGCCGCAGCTGTTCGTGCACCTGAAGCAGCACGTCGATTTCCAGCTCGCGTTCGCGCTGCTGATGGTGCCGTGCTACCTGTACATCCTGTACTACGGACTGGCCGGCCACCGGGTCGGCCAGCACCAGGCGTCGCGAACCACGGATTCGCTACGGCCCGGGCCATAAGTTAGGATGCACGCACCGCCGCACACCAGTTGTGCGACGGTGTCGGCACGATGGCGCGACCGGCGACCAGTCCTTTCGATACACGAGGTTCAGCGGGTGCGCAGCGCCACCATCAAGGATGTCGCAGAACGGGCCGGCGTCTCGCTGAAGACCGTCTCGCGCGTGATCAACAACGAGCCTTCGGTGCACGCCCGCACGCGCGAGAAGGTGCAGCGCGAGATCGACGCGCTCGGCTACCAGCCCGACCCGTCCGCGCGCAGCCTGCGCAGCACGCGTGCCTACGCGATCGGCCTGGTCTACGACAACCCGAACGCGCACTACATCATCAACCTGCAGCGCGGCGTGCTGTCGGCGTGCCGCAGCAACGGCTTCGGCCTGCAGATCCACCCGTGCGACTCGTCCTCGCCGAAGCTGGCCGAGGAACTGCGCGAACTGGTCCGGCGCTCGCGCCTGGCCGGGCTGGTGCTGGCCCCGCCGATGTCCGAGCAGCCGGCGCTGATCCGCGCGCTGGGCGAGGCGAAGGTCCCGTTCATCCGGATCATCTCCGCGCGCCAGGATCCGCAGGATGGCTCCCCGTGCGTCTACGTCGACGACCGCGACGCCGCCTACGCGATCACCGAACACCTGATCCAGCTCGGCCACCAGCGCATCGGTTTCCTGTGGGGCGGCAGCGGGCACCGCTCCAGCCAGGAACGCTACCAGGGCTACGAGGATGCACTGAAGGACTACGGCATCGCGCTCGACCGCAAGCTGATCGTGCCCGGCGACTACACCTTCGACGACGGCTTCCGCGGCGCGCGCAAACTGCTGGCGCTGAAGGACCGCCCCAGTGCGATCTTCGGCTCCAACGACGAGATCGCCGCCGGCGTGCTGGCCGCGGCACATTCGGACGGCATCAACGTGCCGTACGAACTCTCGATCGCCGGCTTCGAGGACAGCCCGTTTTCCAAGCAGTCGTGGCCGGCGCTGACCACCGCACGCCAGGCCACCGAGGACATCGCGCGGCACGCCGCGCAACGGCTGATCGGCGACCTGCAGCGCGAAGCCAACGGCGAGCCGATCGACAACCGCAACGAGGGCTTCAGCCCGGAGCTGGTGGTCCGCGGCTCCACCGCGCCGCGACACACCGCGCCGTCCGGGCGTGGCACCGGCAGCCGGCGCAAGCCGGCTACCTGACGTTGTCGGTCTGCCCGATGAAGCGGGCCACGTTGTCGTGCAGCTGCTTCAGCGACGCCTCGTGCGCGTACACCATGTGCCCGGACGGATACCACGCATAGCTGATGTTGCGCTCCAGGCTGGCCGGGATCGGCAAGTGGTGCATCTCGTAGTCGGCGGCGAAGTACGGTGTGGCCAGGTCGTAGTAGCCGCCGTGGAGATAGACCTTGAGGTTGGGGTTGGTCTTCATCGCCATGGCCAGGTCCGGCATCACATTGGTCGACGATTGCAGCGCCTCGCCGTGCACGCCGGGCGCCTTGTGCGAGAAATCCCAGTGGTCGATGTCGGCGAACAGCCGGTACTGCCGACCCTGGCCGAACTTCAGGTCGCGCCGCACATAGTCGTTGAAGGCGGCCACGTAGGCCGAACTGATCGCCGAGGATTGCGGATCGTATTCGGAGTCCTTGCTCAGCGGATCGATCGCCGGGCCGGAGAAGCGGCTGTCCAGCCGGCCGGTGGTGATCTCGCCGTCGGTCTGCAACTCGTGCTCGAACATGCCGCCGGTCACGCGCAGGTCCGCTTTCAGCAGGTAGGCCACCGGCAGGCCGGTGTACTCGTGCAGCTTCTGCGCCACCGCCTGCTTGCGCGCGTCGTCAAGCCGCGAGCCAGCCATCAATGCCTGCGCGTAGTCGCCCATCGCGTACTGCTCCACCTCGCGCAGGAACGGCTCCAGTTCGGCCGGCTGCTGCGGCAGCTTGTGGTGGTAGAACGCGGTGGCGGCGAAAGTCGGCAGCGCCAGCTCGTACGGCAGGTCGATGCCGGGATTGAACTCCGGCCCGTCGATGCTGGTGTCGAAACTGAGGATCTGCGAAAGCAGGATCACCCCGTTGAGATCGACGCTGTCCTCGTTCTCCAGGATATTCGCCAGCACCGCCGAGCGGGTGGTGCCGTAGCTTTCGCCGAACAGGTACTTCGGCGAATTCCAGCGGTCGTACTTCGACAAAAACTGGGTGATGAACTGCGCGAAGGCATGGCCGTCGCCGTCGACGCCGTAGATCGCCTTCCTGCGTTCCTTCATTTGCTCGTCGCGCTTGTCCTTGTCCTTGTCCTTGTCCCCGTCATCCGCGATCAGCCGGCTGAAGCCGGCGCCGGGCGCGTCGATGAACACCAGGTCGGAGGCATCGAGCAGGCTGTAATCGTTGTTGACCAGTCCGTACGGCGCCGCCGGCGTGTGGCCGTCGTCGCTGGTGACCACGCGCCTGGGGCCGAACGCGCCCATGTGCAACCACACCGTGGCCGACCCGGGGCCACCGTTGTAGATGAAGGTGACCGGCCGTTTCGTCGCACCCACACCCTTCTTGAAATAGGCGACGTAGAACATGCTGACCTGCGGCTCGTCCTCCTTGTCGCCGCTGCCATGCAGCACCAGCGTGCCGGCCACCGCCTTGTAGTCGACGCGATGCCCCTCGACCGATACCGAGCCCTCGCTGCTCGACGTTTGCGGCTCGACCAGCGTTGCGTCGGGCTTTGGCTCCGGCTTGCTCTTGTCGTCCTTCTTGTCCGGTCCGGCGATCGCGACGGAGCTGAGCAGCAGCGCGGCAAGCGCCGCGGTGAGGAGAAGCTTGCGCATGGGCGATCCTCGATGACTGAGGCGGCTTCGCCCCGGGAAGCCGCAGCATAGGCGCCACCACGACGGGATTTCATAGCCCGGAAGTCACTGCCGTCGGGTGATCAGCCGCGCGCGATCACCCCGATCGCCAACAGCGCCAGCGCCACGCCGGCGAAGTTGAGCCGGCTCAGCCGCTCGCGGAAGACCAGCAGGCCGACCAGGGCGCCCAGCGCGACCACACCGAGGTTCATGCTGGCGAATACCAGCGACGGATGCTGCGGCAGCGCACGGTGACCGCGCAGGTAGAACAGGATGTTGCCGAAGTTGGCCAACCCGAGCAGCACGCCGGCCAGCGCGCTGCGCATCGTGAAACGGGTTTGACCCTGCATGCGCCGCCACAGCTGCAGCGCGAACGCCACCAGCAACGCCAGCGCGAACATCGCCTGCAGTGACGCGCCCAGCGGCACGCCGGCCAGCGCCACGCGCTTGAACAGGATGTCGATCACGCCGAAACCGCCGAACACCGCGAGCGGATACAGCCAGCCGGCGGCGCCGTGCTCCGCCGTGCCATGCCCGCTGCGCCAGACCATGCACAGCAGGGCGAGCAGGCCCAGCGCGATGCCGACGCCCTTGGGTGCGGTGAGCTGTTCGCCGAACAGCGCGAACGCCGCCAGCAGCGACAGCAGCAGCGACAATCGCTGCGCCGCATCGCTGCGCACGATGCCGGCATGCCGCACCGACGCGGCCAGCGCCAGGAAGATCGTCGGCAGCAGGATGCCCAGCGCGGCCAGCGCCAGCCACGGCACGCCGGGTTCGCGCAGGCTCGCCAGCGTGGGCTGCAGCAGCAACGCGGTGAGCGCGCTGGTCACCACGTAGTTCCAGGCGATCGCCTGGCCCACGTCGATCGCGGCACGCCGCGCCAGCTTCAGCAGCACCGACACCAGCACGCTGCACACCACGCTGAGCAGGACGTAGATCATCCGTCACTCCGACGGCGGCGAACCGTCAGGCCGCCGCCGCATCGACGCCCGCTCAAAACGCATCCAGCGGAATCTTCAGGTAGCGCACGCCGTTGTCCTCGGCCGGCGGCAGCTGGCCCGCGCGCATGTTCACCTGCACCGCCGGCAGGATCAGCGCCGGCATCGCCAGGCTGGCGTCGCGCGCGCTGCGCATGCGCACGAACTCGTCTTCGCCGATGCCGTCGTACACGTGGATGTTGTCGCGGCGCTCGGCGCCGACCGTGGTCTCGTGGGCAAACACGTCGCGGCCGGCGGGCTTGTAGTCGTGGCAGAGGAACACCCGGGTTTCCTGCGGCAAGGAAAAAATGCGCTGGATCGAGCGGTACAGCGTGCGCGCGTCGCCGCCGGGAAAATCGCAGCGCGCGGTGCCGTAGTCGGGCATGAACAAGGTATCGCCGACGAAGGCCGCGTCGCCGACCCGGTGGGTCATGCACGCCGGCGTGTGGCCGGGCGTGTGCATTGCCACCGCTTCGATGCCGCCGATCATGTAGCGCTCGCCGTCCTTGAACAGGTGGTCGAACTGGCTGCCGTCGCGCCTGAAGTCGGGGCCCGCATTGAACAGCTGGCCGAAGGTGTCCTGCACGTCGCGGATGTGTTCGCCGATGCCCAGCCGGCCGCCCAGTTGCGCCTGCACGTACGGCGCCGCCGACAGGTGGTCGGCGTGCACGTGGGTGTCGATCACCCAGTCCACGTCGAGCCCCTGCGCCCGCACGAACGCGATCAGCGCATCGGCCGAGGCATGACCGGTACGCCCGGACGCGGCGTCGTAGTCAAGCACGCTGTCGAACACCGTCGCCCTGCCCGTGGCCGGGTCCCACACCACGTAGCTGAAGGTATGGCTGGCTTCGTCGAAGAATGCCTGCACTTCGGGGCGATGCATCGTCATCTCCTTCCGTGGCGCGGTGACTGGGGCGCGCAAGGCGCCGGGATGGGGGTCATGATTTCGTTTCCTGTGTGCACGGGCGTGGGGATTATCGCCCCTGCACGACCGGCCGCCGCGTCATGCCGGCTGCGCGGCCTGCTCCGCGGCGAGGCGCCGGGCGACGCGCGCAAAACTTGTGGCGGTCGCGGCATTCGCCGGTGCGAAGAAGAACGCGGTGGCGCGGTCGACGTGGTCGCTGTCGCGGATCGGCAGGCGCATCGAGTGGATGCTGAGATCGCCGAATTCGGGATGGAAGAACGGCACCGTGATCGCGCTCAGCGGCGCCGTATGGCAGCGCTGCCACAGCTCGACGAACTCCGTGCTGGCCGCGTTCAGCGCCTCGATCAGCTGATGGAAGCGCGGGTCTTCCGGATGCGCCGCCTGGTTCATGCGGAACATGCCGAGGAGGTTCAGCGCGCCGTTCTCGAAATCCGGGTACAGCCGCCGCCGCGCCGGGTTCATGAACGCGTTCCACAGGTGATTGTCGGCGAACGGCCCGCTGAAATCGCCGAAATCGTACAGGCACTCGGCCATGCGGTTCCACGCCAGCACGTTGAACACCGTGTCGAGCACGAAGGCCGGCGCCTGGTACAGGTCCAGCACCTCGTGCATCACCGGCGGCAGATTGAAGTGGTGCTCCGGCACGTCGGTGCGGGTCAGCCCCATCAGCGCGAACAGGTAGGCTTCGTCGGTCGGCGACAGCGACAACGCGCGCGCGATCCGCGTCAGCGCCGCGGCCGACACGTTGATCGCGCGGCCCTGCTCCAGCCACGTGTACCAGGTGACGCCGACCTGGGCCAGCGTCGCCACCTCCTCCCGACGCAGGCCCGGCGTCAGTCGGCGCGGCCCG
>DATCUT010000166.1:0-10118 GCA_036561785.1 Rhodanobacter sp. | reverse complement strand
CCTGCCGCTGACCCGGGACACCGAAGCCTTCGCCGGCAAACCTTATGAGTCCCTGGGGCACCTGGCGTCGTTTCCGGACAAGGAGCAGGGCGAGCGCGAGGCACCGGAGTCGATTCTCGACGACGCCCTGCGCGAGGTGTTACGGCTGCGCCAGAGCGGCCAGGACAAGGTCGCCGACCAGTACATCATTGCCTTGAAACAGCGCTTCCCCGACGAGGAGATTGCCGATCGACTGGAGGCTTTGCAGAAACCCTGAGGGTAAACGCGCGCAAGTCATGGCCTGGCACCCGGAAAACGCGCACTATCGAGCCAGTTTCCTGAAAGTGAGAGGCTGGCCATGGCGCCACGCATCGACCGTATCGCTGCACTGCTGAATTGCCCGACCAAGGGCGCGGATATCCGCCAGGCCATCAAGGAGAGTCGCAAGGACTTTCTGCTCGAGGCCGACGAAGAAGATGAAGACCCGCAGCAGGCCCAGCCTGCTGCGGATCAGGATGAGTCGACGCAGAAGCGGCAGACGCCAGACTGAAACCCGGAGCCTTTACTTGCGGGCGGGCGCGCGTTTCACGTTCTGGCCCTTGGCCTCGATGGCCAGGGCGATCGCCTTGTAGCAGTCGTAGAACAGCTCCTGGTTCTTGAACATGTTCTCCACCAGTTCCATCTTGCCGTCGCTGTGCTGGACGCGGATGAAACGCTGGTTGAAGACCTCCACCAGCTCGACGTCCGCGATATTGATCAGGCGAATCTCGCGGATCTTCGAACTGAAGTTGCTGACCGGGGCCACCAGCTTCTTGTCCGTCAGCACCACATAACGATTGCCGGCACCGCGCAGGAAGATCAGCGCACCGGCGACGGCGACGGTCATGGCCACGCCCACGACGCCAAGCAGTTGCATGACCAGATGACCATTGAGCCCCAGGGCCTCTAGCAGCCGGATCACGCCGTTGTTCTCGCTGGGTGTGCCGAACACCGCGAACAGCGAAAGCCCACCGAAGACCAGGCCCGCCAGGGTCATTTTCTTGTAGTTGGGCCCGTAGTAATAACGCGCCTGGTGCGATGGCGCGGTATTAGCGGAAAGGTTCGAGATATTCATCGTGTGGGGTCTTCCATGAGTCTGGCCGAGAAAAGGCGGGTATCTGCTCGGTAATGGGCAGAGTGCGCGAACGGCATCGGGGAGAGGCATCATCGCAAAAAAGAGCGGAGATACCTAAACCGGCAGCAGGCGCGTTCAAGCGTAGGGCGAAGCGGGCAGGTCGATGAACTCGGCGGCGGCACCGTCTTCGGCCATGCGCCGGGCTCGCTCCGGCAGCAGCCGGGCGTGGTTTTCCAGCTGCCAGCGATACCAGCTCAGGCGCTGGACTATCCGTCGTCGGCAAGGGGCTGGCAGCTGCGCCAGCAGGTCGGCGCTGTCGGGCGCCCAGCGGGCCCGGGTCGAGTAGTAGCCGAACAGGTTTTCCCGCAGGCCGAAGCAGTCCTCGAAGCTTTCCTCGATGCTGTACACATACCGCTCGAAGCCGGCGCTCAACTGCTGTTCGCCGTCGGCGTTATTGCGCAGGTAGGCGAATATCCCCGGCCAGTTGATGCAGAACAGGTGCTCGTCCCAATCGCCGTCCAGGGTCAGGTACTCACCCTGGCCGCGAAAGAACTGCGGTATTTCCTGACGCGCCAGGGCCCGTTCAAAGTTGCTGCTCATGCCGCTCTTCCTCTCGTGAGCCCTGGACGTTGGCGATGCTGACGGACTGCGCTACGCATTCGATGACGCAGTCGAAGCCGATGTCCAGGCGCAGGTAATAACCAGGCTGCAAGCGTGTGAGCTGGGTACGCATACGCCCGTCGAAACGCGTGCCGCTGACGTGCAGTTCGCTGATGCCCTGGATCTTCAGGTCCAGGCGGCAGTGGGTCAGCGCCTGGCTGGCCGGCCAGGTGGATGGCAGGGACTGGCGCAGCATCGGGCCTGCCAACTGCAGGCTCAGTTGCTCGCCCTGGAACTGTGGGCCCGGGGTGTGCAGGTCGTAGGGCGTGGCCGCCACATCGAATACGGCTTTCCAGGCTTGGGGATTGTCGACGCTGAACAGCCAGTCGCGGGAGCCGCGATCCCGCGCCGGGATCGCCCGGCATTCGGCCAGGGACGGCAATCGGGCGCGGATCAGGTCGTCGTGCCACAGCTGCCGGGCCGCCAGGAGCAGGCGCTGGAAGAAGTCCCGGCTGTCGTCGATCTGCGCCGGCCAGCCGGTGGGCCATTGATCGTAGTCGTAGTCGTCTTCAACGGGTTCCCAAACCTCCTCGAAGTCGAAGTCCGGATCGTCCAGGGCCGCTTGCAGGACCTCCACCAACCGCTGCCGGTGACGGAAATTCTCCCGGTCGTTGAAGTGCGCCAGGCAGTAATGGCGGATCAGGTGTTCGCGATCATCGGGGTCGTTGGGGTCGTAGCGGCTCAGCTCGGCATCCAGTGCCGGGGGCATGTCATAGCCGATGAAACAGCCGATCCAGGAACGTAGGTCCGGCTGATAGGGCTGGTTGAGCAAAGGATGGCGCAGCAACGGGACCTCCTGTCCGCGAGGCGTAGGTTGTTGGCACACACCTCGGTGATTCTTCGATCGACTCAACGGATGCAAACGAAAAAGCCCCAGGCCATGCGACCTGGGGCTTTTGCGTTTCTGGCTGGCGCACTCGGCGGGATTCGAACCCACGACCCCTGCCTTCGGAGGGCAGTACTCTATCCAGCTGAGCTACGGGCGCATGTATGGCCGCGCGCGGGCTGTGGCCGGAGGCCGGCACCGCGGGGAGCGCAGTATAGCCGAGTTGCCGCCGGCGGTGGACCGGGGCCGGCGCCGTTCCCGCCCGCCCGGGCATGCCGGGAAGGCGGGAGCGGCGTGGCCTCAGCGGGCCTTGAGCAGTTCGCCCAGGGTGTCGGGCTTGCTGGTGTCGCGGACCAGGTGCGGGTACTTCAGGCCGTCGTGGTAGTCGATGCGCACGGTCTTGTACTGGTCGAAGTCCTTCACCAGCAGTTCGACCGGCTGGTTCTTGTCTTTCGCGGCGGCGGTGACGGCGTCCTTCAGCGCATCGGCGTCGTAGTCGTGGCTGTTGACCGCGACCACCGTCATGCCCGGCGAGATGCCTGCCTTGAACGCAGGGCCGTCCCACAGCACGTCGGCGATGCTGCCGTCCTTGCCCACCGAGAGGCCGAGCGAATAGGTGAGGTCGGCGGAATGCCGGCGCGCCTCGATCGCCTTCACCGCGGCGGACGGCTTGTCGGTGTAGACCAGCTTCCAGCCGTGCGCCTCGACGCCGCCGATCAGCGGGCCGTGGCCGTCCAGGCGAGTGCGCAGGTAGCTGGCCCAGTCGAACGGCTGGATGTCGTTGAGCGTCTTCACCACGTCCTCGAAGGTGTAGGTGTTGACGTGCCACTGGCCGTTGTCCATGCCGAAGAACGCCTTGGCGAAATCGTCGATGGAATGCTTGCCGCGGCTGAGTCCGCGCAGCTTGGCGTCGACGTCGAGCCAGATCATCTGGCCGGCGGAGTAGTAGTCCTCGCTGCCCTGGTAGTTGCGGTACGGCAGCGGCGCGCGCTTGGCGATGATCGGATCGTTGGTGGTGTCCTGCACGTTGCGCCAGCTGGCCAGGCCGGGGCGGCCCCGGTCGTAGGTGGACGCCACGAAGGCGAGCATGTCGCGTGCCTGCTCCCCGCTCCACAGGCCCGAACGTGCGGCCATCACCTGACCCCAGAACTGGGTCTGGCCTTCGTAGACCCACAGCAGCGAGTCTTCCATCGGCACGTTGAAATTCGGCGTGGTGAGGTCGGCGCCGCGGCGGTACTTGCCGTCCCACGAGTGGTTGAATTCGTGCGGCAGCAGGTCGCGGCTCAGCGCGTTCTTGTCCCACTCGGTGAAGTAGCCGACGTCGACGCCGTTCTCGCTGGAACGGTGGTGCTCCAGGCCGTTGCCGCTCATCTTGCCGCTGAGCGAGAACAGGAAGTCGTAGTGGTCGTAGTGATGCGCGCCGTACAGCTTGTACATCTGCTGCACCAGGTTGCGGTGCACCTTCAGCTGCTCCGGGGTGATCTCCAGGTACTTCGGCGCGTCCGCCACGATGTTGAGATGCACCGGCGTCTTCGCGCCCGGGTCCAGGTCGACGCGCTTGAAATACTTGCCGGCGTAGATCGGCGAGTCGACCAGGTCGTTGTACGCGATCGGCTTGAAGTGCACGGTGTCGCCGTCGCGCGAGGCCACTTCCAGCGCGCTGCCGTACTGCCAGCCGGCAGGGAACTTCACGCTGGCCTCGGTCATGATGCGCTTGGCGAAATAGCCGGCCGGGTACACCGTGTTGGCGTTCCACTGCAGGTTCAGCATTTCCGGCGTCATCACCACGCGGCCCTCGCGGACGCTCTGCGGCGACAGGAACTGGAACGACACCTCGACGCTGCTGGCGCCCTCGGGCACGTCGACGTGGAACGCGTAGACGTTCAGCGTGTCGCGCTTCCACGGCAGGGTCTTGCCGTTCGCGGTCACCACCAGACCGGCCAGCTTGTCGATCGGGCCGCTGGGCGAGTGATTGCCCGGCAGCCACTGCGGATACAGCAAGGTCAGCGGGCCCGGCTGCGCCGGGATCACCTCGTTCACGCGGAAGATCCGGCGCGCCACGTCGGTAGCGTCCACATTGATCTTCAAGGTGCCCTGGTACGGCACATCCTGCGGCGCCGGAACATCGGCAAACGCGGCGAAACTGGCCAGGCCGAAGGCGGCAGAGGCAAGGGCGGAAGCGAGGCGGGTGGCTTTCAATGCGTTCTCCGGGTGGGGATGGAAAGCCTGGCGGGCACTGCTCCGCTCGGGCCGTGTTCCACGGCGCGAAGCGGACAGGCCAGGCGGGCTCCGGGAATCCGCGTCACGAAAAGTTGCCGCGACAGGAATCCAAGGCGTCGATGCTAGACCGGCAACGCCGGGCTTCACCCCTGCCGAAGGTCACGACCATGGCTCGCACATGAACCGCTCCGGCCGGTCGTGGGGACCTGGCACCCATCTTGCTCGGCTTGCGTTGACACCCCCACGCCCTCCATCTGCGGGAACCGCATGCACGCCTTGTTCAAGAACCTCCGGCACACCGACGACACGGACCAGCGCCGCGAGTACAGCCAGTACCTGGCGCTGCAGATGGGGCCGATGATCCACGCGTTGATGCTGGTGGGCGCGTTCGCCTACCTGGTGGCGGTCGCCGCCAGCACCCTGGTGCGCGACTCGCCGCTGCCGCTATGGCTGCGCCTCGCGCCGCTGGTACCGCTGCTGCTGGTGGCCGCGTCGACCCGGCACGTACGACAGCCCCGGCTGCTCAGCGCGCTGACCCTGCTGTGCGTCCTGCTGCTGGAGATCGGCATCAACCTCAACAGCCTCGGCGACGTGCACAAGCAATCCGCGGTATTGCCCGGGCTGCTGCTGCCGGTGGCGTCGTCGGTGATCTGGCTGGGCCGCTGGGACTTCATCGCGGCCATGCTGCTGTGCGCGCTGGGGCCGCTGCCGATGCTGCTGTTCGGCAGCATCAACAGCGTGCAGACCTTCCAGTACCTGGTCTACATGACGATCGCGATCGCGCTGTCCACGGTGCTGCGCGCGTTCATGGCGCGCACCCTGTTCGAGCAGTTCCGGCTGGAGCGCCAGCTGCGCGAGCAGGCCAACACCGACGGCCTCACCGGCCTGCTGCTGCGCAACCGTTTCCTCGAACTGGCGCGGCTCGCGTTGGGCGACATCCGTCGCCGGCAGCAGCCGGTGTGCGTGCTGTACCTGGATGCCGATCACTTCAAGCCGCTCAACGACAACCACGGCCATGCCGCGGGCGACGCGGCACTGGTCGCGCTGGCCGCGGTGATGCGCAGACAGATGCGCCAGGGCGACCTGATCGGCCGCATCGGCGGCGAGGAGTTCGCGATGCTGCTGCCTGGTCTCGACCTGCAGCAGGCCGACGCGCGCGCCGAACAACTGCGGCTGGCCATGCACGTGGTCCAGCGCCCGGACGGCCCATTGACCGTGAGCATCGGCGTGGCCGAACGCAACCACGCCGACGAGGCGATCGAGACCCTGCTGGCCCGCGCCGACCTGGCGATGCGCCAGGCCAAGCGCGACGGCCGCGACCGGGTCGTCAGCGCCTGACCCTGGTGAAGCTCAGCCCCGGTTCGACGACGCCAGCTTGCTGCGGCGGATGCCGTAGGCGAAGTAGATCACGCAGCCCAGAACCATCCAGATGATGAAGCGCTCGTAAGTGATCCACGGCAGGCCGTAGATCAGTG
Organism: Rhodanobacter sp.; assembly: GCA_036561785.1. Taxonomy (GTDB): domain Bacteria; phylum Pseudomonadota; class Gammaproteobacteria; order Xanthomonadales; family Rhodanobacteraceae; genus Rhodanobacter. The sequence continues at coordinate 3,844 of DATCUT010000166.1, read as the reverse complement.
CGACGGAGAACAGGATGCCGAGCGGCGCGGTGAACCACACCGCCGGGGTCTTGAAGTTGCGCTGCAGGTCCGGGCGGCGCACGCGCAGCAGCATGATCGAGGCGCAGATGATGATGAAGGCGCTGAGCGTGCCGATGTTGACCAGCTCGGCCACCTCGCCGATCGGCAACAGCCCGGCGACCAGCGCGGTGAACACGCCCAGGATCAGGGTCGGCCGCGCCGGCGTGCCGAAGCGCGGGCTGACCTTGGCGAACCAGGTCGGCAGCAAGCCGTCGCGGGCCAGCGCGAACCAGATCCGCGCCGCGCCCAGCATGAAGGCGAACAGCACGCTGGTGACGCCGATCACCGCCGCGGCCGCGATCGTGATGCTGAGCCAGTGCAGGCCGATCGACTCGAACGCGTCGGATACCGAAGCCTCGCCGCCGAGCTTGCTGTAGTGGGTGATGCCGGTGAGCACCAGCGACACCGCGATGTACAGCACCATCGCGATCGCCAGCGACAGCAGCACCGCGCGCGGCAGGTCGCGTTGCGGATTTTTCGATTCCTCCGCCGCGGTGGTCAGCGTGTCGTAGCCGAACACCGCGAAGAACACCACGCTGGCGCCGGTCAGCACGCCCTGCCAGCCGAAGTGGCCGATGCCGGTGCTGGCGTCGACCACGCGCGCGGGGATGTACGGGTGCCAGTTCGCCGTGTCGATGTAGAACACGCCGACCAGCACCACCAGCAGCACGCCGATCACCTTGATCGCCACCACCAGCGTGTTGAAGCGCGCGCCCCACTCGGTGCGCACGGTCAGCAGCACGGCAACCGCCAGCGACACCGCGGCGGCGATCACGTTGAAACGGTGGCCGTCGCTGGGTCCGGCGATCGGGTTGCTGCCGTGCAGGCCGAAGATCTGCTGCAGGTAGTACTGCATGGTCTGCGCGCTCATGCTCTGCTGCGCCCACTCCGGCAGATGCACGCCGGCCGAGTTCAACAGCACCTGCACGTAGCCGGACCAGCCGATCGCCACCACCGCGACCACCAGCGCGTATTCCAGCAACAGGTCCCAGCCGATGATCCAGGCGGCGAATTCGCCGAGCACCGCGTAGCCGTAGGTATAGGCGCTGCCGGTGACCGGGATCAGCCCGGCGAACTCGGCGTAGCACAGTGCAGCGCAGGCGCTGCCGAAGCCGGCGATGAGGAAGCTGATCGCCACCGCGGGGCCGGCGTTCATCGCCGCCTGCTGACCGGCCAGCACGAAGATGCCGACGCCGATGATGCCGCCGATGCCGATCGCGGTGAGTTGCCACAACCCCAGCACGCGGCGGAAATCGCCACGCGTGCCGGCCTCCGCCTGCAACTGCTCGACCGTCTTGTGGCGCACCAGCTTGCTGAAGAATCCCATCGCCCGCCCCTGAGTAAGCAAGCGGCGATCATAGCGAATACGCCCAGCTTTGCCTCCATGCCTTGCGCCACAGTCAACGACTATACTGCGCGGCTCCATTCAGCGAGGACACGATGCGTGAATTCTCTTGCAGGCAAACTGCGTAGAAAGCTCAAGGCATTGAAGAGCACTTTAGCTACCCGCCCGAGCTTCTACTCGCCCTTGGTCGACGTGATCGACGTCATCCGGCGTGGCGATACATTCTGGCACCCGGACCCGCAAGATCTCGGCATCGACTTCCATACGCGCGAACAAACCGCACTGCTTGCGGCGTGCGCACCCTTCCTAGCCCAATACAACTATCCGGCAATGGGTGCAGCTGATGCGAAGTTGGATGCGTTCTACGATGGCAACAGCCAGTTCAGCTATCTGGATGCTCGCATGCTTTTTGCGCTGATGCAGCTATGGCGGCCGGCCCGCATCATCGAGGTCGGCTCGGGCTATTCGACATTGCTGATGGAAGACGTCAATCGGCGCCTACTCGATGGTGCCACCCAGATCACCTCGATCGAACCGTATCCACGGCCGTTCATGCAGCGCCTGGGCAAGCGCGGCATCACGCTGATCGAACAGAAGGTACAGGATGTTCCCTTTGACCGATTTACCGAATTGCAGGCGGGCGATGTTCTGTTCATTGATTCGTCTCACGTGGTGAAGACCGGCTCGGACGTCAACGCGCTGATATTCGGCGTTTTACCGCGCCTGTCGGCCGGGGTGCGCATCCACTTCCACGACGTCTTCCTGCCGCATGAATACCCGGAATCGTGGGTCCGCGAAGGCCGCTCGTGGAACGAGCAGTATCTGGTGCGCGCGCTGCTGCAGTTCGGCACAAACCACTTCCGGATGCTATTCAGCAGTGCCTATGCCGCCACCTGCCTACCGGACGTGGTGGCAGGTGCGCTGGGAGGTACTCCACAGAGCGGCGGCAGTCTGTGGATCGAAAAATTGTCACCCCGACAACAAATCCAGAACTCAAGCCGGTGAAGAGGTTCCCGGCAGCGTATCCGGGTGCTGAGCACCCAGTAGCCACGGCAGTACTAGCGCGCTGAACCCGAACACCACCGCGATCGCCAGCGCGATATGGCCGTCCAGATGGCCGATACCAAACCAGTGTCCGCCAAGCAGCGGCACCGCAGCGGTGGCCAGCACGCGCGCGCCTTCCGCCCACGGTGCCCAGCGCCGGCCTTCCATCAGCGCGCCGATCACGCACAGGCTGATGACCAGGTAGATCGCGTAACCCAGCAGCGCCGGCAGACTGGCCGTGCCGGCCATGCCGAGGAACTGGGTAGTCATGCCCAGCAGCAAGGCGAACTGCACCAGCACGTAGAGTTTCAGCGGCCGCGACAGCGGCGGATCGAAGTGTTCGTCCGGCATCACGAACGCGGGTTTCGGGTAACGCGCCGCCACGTCGGCGGGACGCCAACCCGGCGGCTTCAGCCATACGAGCAGCTTGTCGCGCCAGCGCCTGGCATGCCACGCGTCCACCGCGGTATGCCAGTACACCTCGGCGTTCGCCCACAGCGGGTTCCAGCTGCGCAGCGGCGAACGCGTGCCGTACACCGGCGGGTCGTTGTCGTCTTCCTCGACGAAGGTGCCAAACAGGCGGTCCCACACGATCAGGATGCCGCCGTAGTTGCGGTCGAGGTAGCGGTCGTTCACCGCGTGATGGGCACGATGGTTGGACGGCGAGCAGAACACCCGGTCGAACCAGCCGAGCCGGCCAATCTGCTCGGTGTGCACCCAGAACTGGTACAGCAGATCGATCAACGCCACGATCACGAACACCTTCAGCGGCACGCCGAGCAGCGCCATCGGCAGGTAGAACAGCCAGCCCAGCAGCGCACCGCTGCCGGTCTGGCGCAGCGCGGTGGACAGGTTGTAGCGCTCGCTCTGGTGGTGCACCACGTGCGCGGCCCACAGGATGTTCACCCGGTGCCCGCAGCGGTGCAGCCAGTAGTAGCAGAGGTCGTACAGCAGCAAGGCGCCGAACCACACCAGCAGGTTGTTCTCCGGCAGCGCGAACAGCGCCAAGTGTTCGACGCACCACGCATAGATGCCGATCGTCAGCAGCTTGCTGAACACGCCGACCAGCTGCGAGATCACCCCCAGCCCGATGCTGTTGATCGCGTCGTTGCTGGCATACGCCTCGCGCCCGCGCAGCTTCGCCACCAGCAGTTCCAGCGCGATCAGCACGAAGAACACCGGCGTGGCCCAGGTGATGATGAGTTCCTGCGTGTTCATTGCGCCGCACCCGCCTCGATCGCCGTGCCGGCGCGCTGCACCGAGCGCGCGATCCACCACAGCGCCAGATAATACGCCGACAGCACCCACAGGCTGGACCACGGGATCGCGCCGTGGAAGCGGTTCCACGCCAGCAGGCTGTCGCTGAGCAGGAACGCCAGCGCGCCGAGCGCGGCC
>DATCUT010000165.1:0-16198 GCA_036561785.1 Rhodanobacter sp. | reverse complement strand
CGGGCCACGCCGTCGCGGGCGCGGGCCAGGTACGGCTGCGCCTCCGCCGGCAACGCGGCCCGCTCCTGCAAGGCATGTTCGAGGTTGTCCAGCGACGACTTCACGATCGCCAGCGGCGTGTTCAGTTCGTGCGAGAGTTTCGAGGCCAGCGTGCGCAGGTAGTCGGTGTAGCTGCCGACCACCTCGAACAGCCGCTCGAAGCTGCGCGCCAGGTCGCCGATCTCGTCCGGCGCGTCGGTCATCGGAAATTTCCCCTGCTCGAACAAGCCGTCCAGACGTCCATCGTTGAGCTGCGCGCGTTCGGCCGCGTTGCGCAGGCGGCCCAGCCGCAGGCTGAGCCGGGTGGCGAACAGCAGCAGGATGCCGCCGGCCACCAGCAGCACGCCGAAGCTGGTCAGCAGCAGGCCGAACAATGCGCGGTTGGCCAGCAGCGGCACCGTGCGGCTGGCCTGCTCCAGCAGCAGCACGCCGTCGACCTGGCCGGCATGTTCGATCGGCACCGCGGCGGCCAGCACCACGCTGCCGCGCTCCTCGCCGCTGCGCCAGACCGACACCGGTTTGCCGATGCCCGCCGCCGCGACTTCGCGGGTATCCAGCCGCGGCACGTCCTGCGCCCACAGGTTCGCATCCTCCAGCCGGGTCGCCAGCAGCGAACGGTAGACCAGCGCGGCGAACCAGCCTGGCTGGCCGTCGCTGCCGGGCATCGTGTTCAAGCGGCCGCTGCGTGCCAGCAGCCAGCCCTGCGGCGCCAGCACGCGCGCCTGCACGCGGTCGGGCACCAGCTGCGCCAGTTCGCCGGAAAGCTTGTCCGAGTAACTGAGCAGGGGCCGCGTATCGGCGGCCAGTCGGTCGCCACCGGTTGTCGCGTCGTACATGCCAACGCCGAGCGTGTGCAGTTGCAGACTGCGCGGCAGGCGCAGCTCGACCCGATAACCGCTGCCGTCCTCCTGCCATTGCGCGGCGATCAGCTCGGGCAGGCCGTCCACGGGGGGATCGAGCGGCCTCGCCGTGAGCGGCCCCGGTGCCGCGCTGGCCAGCAGGTAGCGGCGCCAGCCGTCCGCGTTGCCCAGCGCCAGGATCAGGTGATCGGCAGCCAGCGCGCTCGCATCGTCGGCATCGGCGCGCGTGCGCCGGGTGGCGCGCACGTCGGCGTACAGGTACAGCCCGTCGTCGTCCGCGGCCAACAGAAGCTTGCCGCGCGCGCCCAGCGGCTGGCTCCATGGCGTCAGCGGCGCCCAGTCGTCGCCGTAGCCGTCCACGGTGATCGGATTGGGCGCCGGCTGCACGTACCAGCCCCGGCCCGACGCCGGCGCCACCGCGCCGGTCACCACCAGGCTGCGCGCCACCGCATTCGCCGACGCCAGCAGTGCCTGCGCCTGGCCTTCGCGCAGCAGCGTTTCCATCTGGCGCACGTACAGCCAGCCGGCGATCGGCAGCGCCAGCGTGCACAGCGCGACCAGCAGCAGCTTGCGGCGCAGGGTCATCGGAACCGGCGATCAGTGGCCATGCGCGGGCGGCGTCACGGCATCCTTCATCCAGCGCGAGGCCACCACCACGCGCATGAAGTCGTCGAGCAGCGCGCGGCGCGACGGGTCGGCGGCGTCGAACGCCATCGACCAGCTCAGCCGCACGCCGCTGGCCGCGCCGGGATCGCAGAACACCAGCACGTCGTCGATGCGGTCGCTGCCCTGGTAGACCGAGGCCTCGCACGGCATGGTCGGGTGCCGCACGGCGAAGCCGGACACCTTGCCGGCCGGGTCGTGCTGCAGGTAGCGCTTGCGGTCGGCCTGCACCTCGTCGGCCAGGGCAGACAGCTGGCGCGGCCACACGTTGAGCACCATCACCCGCTGCGGCTTGCCGCTCCATTCGCCCTGGTACAGCACGGCGTTGACGCCGATCGCGCGCGCATAGGTGCAGCAGTCGCGCGTCCAGCCGGCCGGCGTGGCGACGGCGATTGCCCAGGCCTGCGCGGTGTCGTCGCGGGCGCCGCGCGCCAGCACGTCATCGCCCTTGCCGGCGGCCTGCGCCAGCGTCGCGAACGCGCACAGCATCAACATCAAGCAGATGCGCCGGCTCACGGCTTCCACCGGTAGCCGACGCCGTGCACGGTCTCGATCGCGTCGAACTCCGGCGCCACCGCGATGAACTTCTTGCGGATGCGCTTGATGTGCGAGGTGATGGTGGCGTCGTCCACCACCAGCTCGGCCTCGCGCATCAGCTGGTCGCGGTTCTTCACGTGGCCGGGGAAGCGGATCAGCGTATGCACCATCCAGAACTCGGTGACGGTGAGCGGGATCTCCTCGCCGTTCCAGCTGATGCGCATGCGCTCGGATTCCAGCTTCAGCGGCCCGTGCTCGATCACCGTCTCGCTGGACGCCGGCACCTTCAGCGACTCGATGCGGCGGAACAGCGCGGCGATGCGCGCGGCCAGCTGGTGCAGGCTGGTGTCCTTGCTGAGATAGTCGTCGGCGCCCAGCCTCAGCCCCGAAATCACGTCGAAATCCGAATCGCGCGCGGTGAGGAAGATCAGCGGCAGCGTGGCCGATTTCGCACGCAGCTCGCGGCACAGGTCGAAGCCGCCCTCCGGTTCGTCGCCGAGGCCGATATCGATGATGACCAGCTCGGGCAGGCGCATGGCGAACGCGCTGGACGCTTCCCGGCGCGAACCGTAGCCGCGCGCGTCGTAGCCGAAGCGGTTCAGCGCCTCCACGTAGTTGGCACGGATCAACGGTTCGTCTTCGACGATGGCAATGCTGCGGCCCATGGCGCGCTCCCTGTAGTGGTGCGCGCAGCGTGCTATGCGGGCCGCGCGTACGCAAGCCATGCAGCCCGCTTGCCCGCGTTTCGCCACATGCCGGCAGCTGGCCGGCCCGATTCCGCCGGCGCCAGCGCCCGCGCCGGCGGTTTGATGTACCCACGCACCCTGCATGGAGTTGAACGATGTCGAGAACCGAATCCACCGAGCGCGATCCCAATGCCGAACTGCACGGCTTCGAGCCGCTGCGCGTGACGCTGGCACTGGGCGCCCTGCTGCTCGGCCTGCTGCTGGGCCTTTGAGGTGAACGCCATGCGCAAATTCCGTTTCATCGACCCATTCGCCGTGGAAGGCATCGGTGCGCCCGGCACGAAAGGAATCGTGCCGGGCGCGGGGCAGGAGGAGACCGATCCTGACTGGCAACCCGTGTAGCCGTTCCACGACCCGCATCCCGTCCCACATGGTGGTTGTTTTCCCCTCTTCGCGAGGGGATTTTTTCGACCACGAACCGGATAGGTTGCGGCTTCCGCCCGTTCATAATTCTGCCGGGAACCAAACCGGATCACCCCGGTCAGTATCAGTGATTGGTACCGTTCCTCTTGCCGTGGAACGTGCCGGCACGGCAGCCGATCTCCCCTGTGAAACGGCCGTGCCGGCACACCAATCAATGGTGTTTCCTCTCACGTCTCCGACGACGTTTGTCCCGACGCAGCCGTTCACTGCGTCGGGATTTTTATGCGCGGATGTTTTGTGGCGAACGCCGCCGATGGCTGGCGCTCAGCCGATCGCCTTGCGCATGGCGGCGGGAATGCTCAACCGATCGCCTTGCGCATGGCGGCGGGAACATTCAACCAATCGCCTTGCGCATGGCGGCGATTTCGGCGCGGTAGTCCGGCGCGTGGAAGATCGCCGAGCCGGCCACGAAGGTATCGGCGCCGGCTGCAGCAATCGCGCCGATGTTCTGCGCGGTGACGCCGCCGTCGACTTCCAGGCGGATCGCGCGGCCGCTCGCGTCGATGCGCGCTCGCGCCTGACGCAGCTTCTCCAGCGCACCGGGGATGAACTTCTGTCCGCCGAAGCCCGGATTCACCGACATGATCAGGATCAGGTCGAGCTTGTCCATCACGTAGTCGAGGTAGTCCAGCGGCGTGGCCGGGTTGAACACCAGCCCGGCCTGGCAGCCCGACTCCTTGATCAGACCCAGCGTGCGATCGACGTGCTCGCTCGCTTCCGGATGGAAGCTGATCAGACTGGCGCCGGCCCTGGCGAAGTCCGGCACGATGCGGTCGACCGGCTTGACCATCAGGTGCACGTCGACCGGCGCGGTGATGCCGTACTTGCGCAGCGACTGCAGCACCATCGGCCCGATCGTGAGGTTCGGCACGTAATGGTTGTCCATCACGTCGAAGTGCACCCAGTCGGCACCGGCGGCCAATGCGGCGGCGGTGTCCTCGCCGAGCCGCGCGAAGTCGGCGGCGAGGATGGAGGGGGCGATGATCGGGGATTGCTTGGGCATGGCGGCTACCAGGTATGTCAGAAATCGGGATTGTAGGAGCCCGCGCATTTCCTTGACCCGGTCGTACGCGGCGTTGATCTCGCTGGCGCGCGACTCCGCGCGCTTGCGCATGTCCTCGGGCAGGTCGCCGAGGCGGTCGGGGTGGTGTTCGGAGATCAGCTTGCGGTAGGCGCGCTTCACCGCCCGGTCGTCGGCGTTGCGGTCGATGCCGAGCACCGCGTACGGATCCGGCCCCTGCGGCGTGCGCTGCGGCGGCGCGTAGCCACCGCCGGTGCCGTAAGCCCGGCCCTGACTGTAACCGCGCGATCCGCCGGCACCGGCGTTCCACGCGTAGCCCTTCATCGCCATCAGCGCCATCAGCTCCATGTCGCTGATCCGCAGCGCGAACGCCAGCTGGCGCAGGATCGCCATCTTCTCCGGCGGCGGGTTGCCCTCGGCCAGCACGGTCTCGATCACCACGTCGAGTACCGGAAACGCGTGGTCGCGGCGCAGGCCGACCCAGTTGCGCAGCGCGGTGATGGTCTGGCTGACGTCGAACTCCGGCTGCTTGCCGACGTTGAAGCTGACCACCGCCTGCTTGCGCAGCTCGGCGTCCAGGTTCATCCGGGTCATCAGGCGTTCGGCGACCGCGATCTCCTGTTCCGACACGCGGCCGTCGGACTTCGACACCGCGCCGAGCAGGGTGAACAGCGGGCCGACGAAACCGCCGGCTTCCGGCGTGGCGTTCTTGCGCCGGCTGTAGCGCAGGTTGTCGAAGATGAAACCGATCACCGCGCCGGTGATCGCGCCGGGCAAGTGGCCGATGAGCAGACCGAAGAACGCGAACCACAACGTATAGGTGTAACTCATGGCTGCCCTTGCGGCTGCGGCGGCTGTGCGCTGTACCAGCGCGCCAGCGCGTCGAGTTCGGCGTCGCTGACCGGACCGATCGCGGCACGCATGATCGGCACGTTGCGGCGACCGTCGCGGTATTGCTTCAGCGCGTCGCGCAGGTAGTCCAGCCGCTGCCCGGCCAGGTGCGGCACGCCCGGCATGCCGGCATGACCGCTGACGCCGTGGCATGCCGCGCACAAACCCAGCCGCGTGGGCGGCGCCGGCGTCTGCGCGCAGATCGGGAGGGCGGCGAGCAGGCAGAGCGCCGCGATCAAGAGCCTACTCATGATCTGCCAATGGTTCGCGTTGAGTTGCTGCGGCTGCCAGGTGGCAGCGCGTGACGCAGCGTCTGACTGGCCGTCAGGTCAAGTCGCGCGCCGCCGCCTGGCAGCCGCAGCGGCTCAACCCTCCGGGCCGCGGCGCGGGCCATTGGCAGATCATGAGCAGGCTCTGAGATACGCATCGGCAACACATGGGGCCAAGGATCGCCCATTCTAGCAGCGCGCCCGGATTCTCCGAGGCCGCGTTTCCGGCACCCCGGCCGCAGCGGCTAGAATGGGCGCCTCCCCGCCACGTGGAACCCGCTGCCGTGCCCACCACCCTGCCGCAATCGAACCTGCCCGGCCTTGAGCTGATCCATCGCGGCAAGGTGCGCGATGTCTACGCGTTGTCCGACGATCGGCTGCTGATAGTCGCCACCGACCGGCTGTCGGCGTTCGACGTGGTGATGCCGAACCCGATCCCCGGCAAGGGCGAGATGCTCACCCAGATCTCCAACTTCTGGTTCGGCAAGACCGCGCACCTGGTACCGAACCACCTGCTCGACGTGCCGCTGGCCGAGGTGCTGCCGCCCGGCACCGACCTCAAGCTGTATGAGAAACGCGCGGTGGTGGCACGGCGGCTGAAGCCGGTGCCGGTGGAGGCGATCGCCCGCGGCTACCTGATCGGCTCCGGCTGGAAGGATTACCAGGCGACCGGCTCGCTGTGCGGCATCGCGCTGCCCGCCGGCCTCAAGCAGGCGCAACAACTGCCCGCGCCGATCTTCACGCCGTCGACCAAGGCCGCGGTGGGCGATCACGACCAGAACGTCAGCTTCGACGCGGTGGTGGCCGCGGTCGGCGCCGACCTGGCCAACCAGGTGCGCGACGCCACGCTGGCGATCTACCGGTGGGCAGCCGCCTATGCGGCCGAACGCGGCATCATCATCGCCGACACCAAGTTCGAATTCGGCACCGACGCGAACGGCAAGCTGTACGTGATGGACGAGATGCTGACGCCGGATTCCTCGCGCTTCTGGCCGGCCGACGAATACCGCGTCGGGATCAGCCCGCCCAGCTACGACAAGCAGTTCGTGCGCGACTGGCTGGAAACGCAGGACTGGAACAAGACCGCGCCCGGCCCGGTGATTCCGGACGAGGTGATCGCCCGCACCGCCGCCAAGTACGCCGAGGCCCTGCAGCGACTGGCCGGCATCCGGCTCGACTGAAGCTTTCACGGGGGAAATGCCATGCGCACCATGCAGGACTGGCTCGACAGCTACAGCGGCGACCATCAGAACCAAACCAACCGGATATTCCACTGGTTCTGCGTGCCGCCGATCGTGTGGTCGGTGATCGCGCTGCTGTGGGCGATTCCGGTGCCGGCCGCATTCGCCCGTCCCGGCGCGTGGGCGGTGCTGGTGATGGTGCTGGCGTTCTACTGGTACTGGAAGCGCTCGCACCGGCTGGCGGTCGCGCTGCTGATCGCGTTCGGCCTGCTCGGCCTGCTCACCAACTTCCTGTACGGGCAGCTCGGCGCCGCCCGGCTGTGCTACCTGGCGATCGGCGTGTTCGTGGTCGCCTGGATCGGCCAGTTCATCGGGCACAAGTTCGAAGGGCGCAAGCCGAGCTTCCTCACCGATCTTTCCTACCTGCTGATCGGGCCGGCCTGGCTGATGGCCAAGCTGCTGCGCAAACTGGGATTCAAGCAAGTCACATGACCACCCTGCTTACCGTGATCAGCAGCCTGCTCTGGTGGGTGCTGTACAGCAGCATGGCCGCGCTGGTATTCGCCCTGATCGGCTGGTCCGTATTGCGCTGGGCCGAGCGCTGCGCGGTGGTGTTCAACCGCATCTATCTGGCCTGCCTGCTGTGGACCATGCTCGGCATGTTGCTGGTGGTCGGCGTGGCCGCCTACGAAGGCCACCTGCATCCGCCCTACGGCGCACTGCTGAGCTCCGGCCTGCTGCGCTGGATGCTGGTGCTGGACATGCTGATCGGCAGCGCCTTGCTGTGGCGGCTGGTGCCGCGCATCGATGCCCGCCGCATCCGCCCCAGCAGCGCCTGCATGGCGGTGGCGGTGATCATGGCGATCAGCTTCGGCGTCGCCACCAGCCTGGCGTGAGCGCTCGGCGCCGTCACGGCGGGGACGCATGACCTCCGCCCCCGCCGCGTTTCCTCAGTGCATGCCGAAGATCGCTGCGCCGAACACCAGCGCCAGCAGCCCGCCGATGACCAGCGCCAGCACGAAGCCGATCACCATGTACACCAGCTGCACCACGCACGCCTTGCCGTAGCCGATCCGGCTGCCGTTCTGCGCCAGCAGCAGATAGTTCACCACCGCGGCACCGACCAGGAACTGCACGATCACCGCCAGCAACCCGCCGCCGTGCCCCTGCATGACCATGCCCAGCACCACCGACGCCACCACCGCGGCCACCGCACTCAACAGCACGGCGCCCAGCGAACGCAGGTAGGACGGCATGTAGCCGACCACCAGCCGGAACGCCACGCCCAGCACCAGCGCGGCGATCAGGATGCCCACGACGAACATCATCAGCATGGCGAACAGCCCCATGCCGGCCAACGCGGCAAACGAAGAAGTACCCATAAAGCCCCCTGTCAGTGGAAGGAAAACCGCCCGGCGGCATCCCCATGCCGTCCGCTCTCCCCGGCGGAGGCGCCAGCCTAGCCGATGGCCGCGCCGGCGTCTCCCGCGGCGAGATTCAGCCGCGCTATATCATCGGGCCGCCATGCGAGACACGTGATGAGCCTGCGCAGCCTGTTCGTCGACTTCAACAGTTACTTCGCCTCGGTCGAACAGCACGAGGACCCGAGCCTGCGCGGCCGCCCGGTGGGCGTGTCGCCGGTGGCCGCCGAAACCACCAGCTTGATCGCCGCCAGCTACGAGGCCAAGGCGTTCGGCGTCGGCACCGGCACCATGGTGCGCGAGGCGCGGCGCCTGTGCCCCGGCATCCAGATCCGCGTGGCGCGGCCGGAGCGTTACGTGGTCTGGCATCACCGGCTGATGGAAGCGATCGACCACGCGATTCCGGTGGGCCGCGTCGGCTCGATCGACGAGGTGGCCTGCGAACTGGTCGGCCGCCAGCGCCGGCGCGAGGTCGCCGAGCAGATCGCGCAACAAGTGAAAGACGAAGTCGCGCTCGCCGCGCCCGGCGGCGCGATCCGCTGCTCGATCGGCATCGCGCCGAACGACTTCCTGGCCAAGACCGCCTCGGACATGAAGAAGCCCGATGGCCTCACCGTGATCGAACTGGCCGACCTGCCGCACGCACTGCACAGGTTGGAACTGCGCGACCTGTGCGGCATCGGCCAGTCCATGGAAGCGCGCCTGCACGAAGCCGGCATCACCACCGTGGCCCAACTCACCGCCGCCGACAAGCACCGCCTGCGACACGCCTGGGGCGGCATCGAGGGCGAGCGCATGTGGGGCCTGCTGCGCGGCGTCTGGCTGCCGACCGCACCCACCGAACGCGGCTCGATCGGCCACTCGCACGTGCTGGGCCCGGAACTGCGCACGCCCGTCGGCGCCCGCGCGGTGCTGAAAAAACTGCTGGTGAAGGCGGCCATGCGCATGCGCCGCGAGGAAATGCTAAGCGGCGCCATGGCCGTGCGCATCCGATTCATCGGCCACGACCAACGCTGGGAACACGACCTTGCCTTCGACCCCACCGACGACAGCCGCGAACTGCTGCGTTTGTTGAACGGCGTGCTCGACAGCGGCAACCGCCACCGCCCGCTACCCGGCCCGATCAACGCTACGCCGCTGTCGGTCAGCGTGACCCTGATGCGCCTGGTACCGCGCACGCAAAGCAGCGGCTCGCTGTTCGCACCCACACTCGACACCGGCCGCGTCGACGCCGGCCGTATTGATGCATTGGTCGACCGCATCAACGCAAAATTCGGCTACAACAAGCTCTACTTCGGCAGCATGCAGCTGGCGCTCGAACACGACGCCGCGCCGATGCGCATCCCGTTCAACCGCATTCCCGATACGAAGAGCGAGAACGAGGCCGCGCATGAGAGCGAGGCCAGCCACGATCCCCTGTGGCTGCAGACGATGAACCGCTTCAAGGCGATCGCCGAGGGCGAGCATCGGCGGCGGGAGCGTGGTGACCGGAAAGGCTGATTCGCGACACTCTTTGTGAAATATCCAGATTTGTCCGCTTGACGGAGTCATCAAGAAACATCGACCATCCCGATGCGTAATCCCCGACGCGGGGTCTGGCAAGCGCTAGCCACAAGGACAACATGCGATACGTTGGGCGTATTACCGACTGGAATGACGATAAGGGCTTTGGCTTCGTGACACCCAATGGCGGTGGCGATCGAGCCTTTGTCCACATCAAGGCGTTTGAGCGCCCATCACCGCGTCCAGTCTCGGGTCAACTCATCTCCTACGAGCCGCGAAAGGATGAGCGAGGCCGCTTCAATGCCGCAGCCATTCGACTCGTCACCCCGCAACAAGAAAAGCGCACCAGCCGGCGCAACGGCTGGCCGAGAAAGGCCATCGCCACATTATTTCTCGTGGCATTGGTGATCGGCTGGTTTCTCTCCAGGATCCCGACAATCATCCTGCTTATCTATGGCGCAATGAGTGTCCTCACCTTTGCCATGTATGGCATCGACAAGTCTGCTGCTGTAAACAACCGCTGGCGCACTCAGGAAAGCACGCTGCACTTTGCCGGGCTTTTGGGTGGATGGCCCGGCGCCTTGTTCGCACAAGATGTCTTTCACCACAAATCCAGAAAGGCTGAATTCCAGTTCGTCTTCTGGGTTACCACCACACTGAACTGCGTGGCGCTCGCGTGGTTGCTTGCAGATGGCAAGGCCACCGCCATCAATCACGCCATGTTTGAAACCATGATGGGTGGCTGACATTTCATTCACGCGAGCACACATTGTTCACTGACTTCTGACGCGCAGGTTCGCATCACGCACAGCCTCGACAATACCGCCAAACGGAATGTCCGTTATTCCCACCAAACCGATATGGCTATTCTCGCCATCGAGTAATCGGCCGGTCACGGGCTGGTCGGTGTACTGGAACCAGTGCGCACCGACGATATCCGGGTCGCTTGCCGCCGCAGCGATGAATTTTGCGTACGCTTCGCCACGCTTCTGCTCGTTCCACACCGACACCACACCCTTGCCGAACGGGCCGCGGTCGTCCGATCCGAAGTGGAATTCGCCGATCAGTACGGGCTTGTCGAGTCGGTGCATCGCCGCGGCGTCGAAGCCGTGTTGTGGCAGGTCGGCGTAGACGTTGAAGCTGACCACGTCGCAGTACTCGGCGCAGGCGGCGACGGCTTCGGGGGTGTTCACCGCGAAGCGGCCGCCGAGGAACAGGTGGTGTGGGTCGTGGCGGCGGATGGCTTCGGCCACGGTGCGGAAATAGGTGTCGGCGTAGCGCCGCAGCCAGGCGCTGTAGTCGCGGGCGAGCGCCGGATGCGCTTCGTTCGGCGCGGGTGCGGCGAAGCCGGTGGCGTCGAGCGCATCCCATGAGGTGAGCGCGATGCCCCACGCCGCGGCCAGCGTTTCCGGCGCCGCGTACTGCTGGCGCAGCATCGCGATGAAGGTCTGCTTGGCCGGACTCTTCGCGTCGCCGGCCAGCGTGCCGAGCGCCAGGCCCCAGCGGCCTTGCGGGCCGGTGCCGGCCCAGGCCAATTCGTTGTCGGCGAAGTAGCCGAGCAGCCAGGGATCGTCGCGCACGCCGGCGCTCGCCTTGATCACTGCCTGCTCGGCGGCCTGCACGAAACGCGGGTCGAACGGATCGGGCATGCGGCCCCAGTAGTCGTAGCCGCTGGCGACGTTGGCGTAGTCGCCGGCGATGTTGATTGAGCGCGTGTATGGCAGGCGATATGCCTGACCCAGCGCATCGTCGCTCCAGTTGCCGACGGTGTTGAAGCCCCACGCCTTCAACCGCTCCAGCGTGCGCATGCGCCACGCGGCCAGCCAGTGTTTGCCATCGACGCGACACAGGTTTGCCGCATAGAAGTCGAACCAGCGGCCGTGGTTGTAGCCGATGCCCTGGCTGGCGCCCTGGTCTCCGTTGCGATTGTCGCTACTGCCATAAAACGCGGCCCACTCGCCGCTGTCCGGCGGCAGGTCCTTGAACATGAACTCGCGGCCTTCGACGTAGCTGCGACCGCCGTCGGCCGTCACGGCGTTGACGCCGAGCGAGAAGAACGCGTGGCCTTCGGGTGTCACCAGCCGCCAACGGCCGCCCTGCTTCTGCGTGTGGAACCAGCCGGTTTTGGCAAGACTTTGGACGTCCAGACGTCCGCCGTATTTATCCTGCCCGCCCCATTCTTCCTTCGCCTGCTTGAGCGCGGCTTGTTCGTGCGTATGCGCGGCGCGCAAGCCCACATCGGAATCGATTTTCTCCGGCCAGCGGGCGCGACTGGCTTGGCCATAGCGATCGACGATGCCGCTGTAGGCAGCTTGCTGCAGGTCCTGGCCGGATACCGCCTCGACGCGTCCCAGCAGCAGGGTTTGCTCGGCTTGCGGCGCCGGGATGCCGAACCGCAGCGCGCGCACTGCACGCGGATCGAGCGTGCCTTCCACCGTGGTGGCGAGCAATATGGCCCAGCCGTGGTCGTCGAACGGCATCGGCGGTGCGGCCTGCATGCCCATGGCGCGCGGGCTCGCTGCGCGCAGGGGAATCACCAGCGTCTGCGCCGGCCCGGCCGGGAGGCCGACCTGCGCGCGCAGGTGCTGGTCCGGACCCGCACCGTCGATGTCGACGGTCAGCGTGACCGCCCACGGCATCGCGTTCTGCACCTGCACGTGCAGCTCGTCGCCAGCGGACCAGGCGTGCGCCGGTGTCACTGTCAGCGTCGGCGCAGCGACCGCTTCGAAGGTGTAGCGCTGCAAAGTGAAACCGTCGACCGCCTGCGGCGCGCCATCGCGGCGCACATGATCGAGCGCGACAGGCGTCGTCGATGCCGGTGCAGCCAGGTCGATCGACGCCACCGACGCATCCGCATGGCAGCCACCCAGCACCAGCAGGCTCAGGCAACCGGCGAAGACGATCCGTTTCATGATCCGCGGCCTTCGTTGAAAGGCCGAGTATGGCGCGCGAAGGTGAAGCGCAGCCATCGCGATGCATGCGCGCGAGCGTCCGCGGATTTTGTGCAGAAGCGCAGGCTGGGGTGAGCGCAGCGAACTCCAACCTACGCGGTCTCGAGTCACTGGATTCCTGCTTGCGCAGGAATGACGACGGTTATTCTTTGGCTACAACCCGCCGTCGCCGCCGCAAGGCGCCGCGTGATTTACCGCTGCGCCAGCAACGCGGCTGCCCGCTCGCCCGCGCCCATGGCAAGCGTCCAGCCCAGCATGCCGTGGCCGACGTTGAACACGATGCCGTCCTGCACCCGGCGCACGATCGGCATCGATGACGGCGTCATCGGACGCAAGCCGGCCCAGCGGCTTTCGATGGCGTCATAGTTCGCGGCGGCGGGCAGCGATGCGCGCGCCAGGGCCACCAGCAGATCGCTGCGCTCGGGATCCACCGCGGTATCGCGCACGCCCAGTTCGGCCAGGCCAGCCACCCGCAGCTGGTCGCCGAGGCGGCAGAACACCAGCTTGCGCGTAGTGTCGGTGATGCTGGTGACCGGCGTGTGCGGACCGCAGCGGGTGGTGAAGGAATACCCCTTCATTGGCATCAGCGGCATGCGGATACCCAGCTTGTGCGCCAGCCGCGTCGACTCCACCCCCGCGCACACCACCAGCTGCCGCGATCGTAACCGGCGGCCGTCGCGCGTGGCGAGCGTGACCGCATCCGGCTCGCGCACCAGATCATCGATATCGGTTTCGAAACACGCCTGCACGCCGTAGTGCTCGCGCAGCACGTGCAGCAGTTCGACGCAGAAGCGATGCGGATCGCCCACTTCCTCCTGCGGCGAATGCAGCACGCCGACCAGGCCCGCCACGCCTTCCAGCGCCGGCTCGACCGCCACCGCCTCGCGCGGCGACAGCACCTGCTGCACCACGCCGTGCCGCTGCTTGATGGCGGCGATCGCCTCTGCCCGGCGCAGCGCGCCGGCGTCGTGGTACAGGTGCATCTTGCCCGGCGCCGAATGGCTGAACCCGATCCGATGCCGCTGCAGCAGCGCATCCATCGCCGACTTCGATTCCATCGCCAGCTCGAGTACGGCCAGCGTGTTCTCGCGAAACCGCGATGCCGTCGTGTTGCGCAGAAACGCCAGCCCCCACTTCAGCGAATCCGGATCGAACAGCCAGTGCATGCGGAACACCGGGTCGAGACCCAGCAAAAGTTGCGGCAGATGTTTCCACAGTGCCGGACTGCCCAGCGCGTCGGTATAGACATAGCTCAGCTGGGCACCGTTGGCGAACGAGGTGCCCAGCGCAGGGCCGGCCGCGCGATCGACCAGGCGCACCGAAAGACCGCGGCGCGCCGCCGCGTAAGCGGTAGCCATGCCGACCACGCCCGCGCCCAGCACGGTGACGTCCACCGTGCGCTCGTCGGGCACGAACGCTGCTGGCTCTGGATCGGTCGTCGTCGTCACGGAAAGCCCCGCAGATTCGGGTGGCGTCTGCACGGTCATCGTTGTGGCGAACGCACGCTGTCTTCGCGCCCCGGGGCGTTGCACCGCTCGTGCATACCGTACGTCACGAACAGCATCGGCGCCGGCCGGCAAAGCGCACGGTGTGGGGGGCGAAAGTGGGCGTTGTCGGGCATGCGCCTAGCCTAACGGGCAAGCCCTCCGTTGCCACATCGCTTTATGTCGGCCTGGATTAACCTGCGGTTATGACCCGACTGTTCATCGCCAGAAATTCAGGAACCCGGTGATGATCAGCGCATTGGTGAAATCGATGAAGAAGGCGCCGACCAGCGGTGCCACCAGAAACGCCCGCGGCGCCACGCCGTAGCGCTCCACCAGCGTGCGCATCACCGCCATCGCATTGGCGGTGGTGCCCAGCATGAAGCCGATGAATCCGCCGCCCATCACCGCCGCATCGTAGTCGCGGCCCATCAGGCGAAATACCGGGATGCAGAACAGCACCACCAGCACGATCTGCAGCGCGAGATTGACCATCAGCGGCAGCGCCAGCCCCGAGAGTTCCCACAGACGCAGGTTCATCAGCGCCACCGCAAGGAACATCGCCAGGCTGACGTTGCCGATCACGTCGGTGCTGCGCACGGACAAACCGATCCAGCCGGTGTAATCGTCGATATTGCGGATCAGCGCGCCCACCAGCATCGCGCCGATGTACGCCGGCAAGGTCAGTCCCAGCGCCGCGAAACCCTGCCCGACCCAGGAGCCGGCCCACATCGCGATCAGGATGATCACGATGCTCTTGAGCGCGGCGAACTCACGTCCGGCATCGTCTTGCGGTTCATCGGCCTGCAACGTGGCGGCCCCGCCACCACCGGGCACGCCCGCAACACCGTTTTCGGGGCGAAGTTTGAAGCGCCGGATCAGCAGGGTGATCACCGGGCCACCGATCACGCCGCCGCAGATGATGCCGGCCATCGCCGAACTGATCGCGATCGACTCGGCGCCAGCCACACCGGCCTGCTCGAACAACGGCGCAAACGCCAGCCCGGTCGCCGGGCCGCCGGTCAGCGTGGTGGAACCGGCCAGCACGCCGAACAGCGGATGCAGGCCGAACGCGGTCGCGACGCTGATGCCCAGCAGGTTCTGCAGTACCGCGAATACGCTGGCCAGCACCAGAAACACCATCACCTGACGACCGCTGACGCGCAACAACGCCAGGCTGGCATTGACGCCCACGGTGGTGAAGAACGCCACCATCAGCGGTTGCTGCAAACTGGTGTCGAACGCGACCAGGGTGGTATCGAAGTGATACGCCACCAGCGCGATCAAGGCCATCACCAGGCCACCGACCACCGGCTCGGGAATGTTGTAGCGGCCCAGCACGGGGATCAGCCGGCACAAAGCGTAACCAGCGAACAGCACCACGCCGCCGAAGGCCAGGGTCTCCACGGCATCCAGTTGGATCATGTGACGATTTCCTTCAGCGGGTGATTGCCCTGGTGTGACCGTGGTGGTTTCGCGGACAGATGCCGATCATCGGCCATCGCCCGACAGACATCGACCGGCAACGGGCCGGTATCACCCCGGGTGTTCAGCACCGGATCGATCGCGGGTCGCCATCGGCGGGCAGTCATGGTGGGCATGGTGTGTCCCCCGGCTGTCGTGATTCCGCGTGCCGCGGCAAGGCATGCAGTGGCAGTGCATGGATGAAAAACAGGAAGCGCGCGAATCCACCGTATCGGTTGCCCGGGTGACATGCCACTGCAAATAGATGCAGGTTCCACAACCGCAGGCTATGTGCAGCGGCAGGCAATCAAGCGGCCCCACCGCCTTCAGACGAAGCCGTTCAGACCGCCCTGCGGCCTTCCAGCCAGCGCCAGCCGTAATACACCGGCACGCCGAGCGCGATGATCAGCAGGCTCATGCCGGCGTCGCCCGGCGCGTGGATCGCGCTGGCCACGATCACGCCGAACACGGTGATCACGAAGACCAGCGGCAGCAGCGGGTAGAACGGCACCTGGTACGGCGCCGGCTGGTCGATGAAATGCTTGCGGTACCAGAACAGCGTGCCGATGCCGAACACGTGGCCCAGCCACTCGCCCACCGTGGTGTAGTTGAGCAACTGGTTGAAGCTGCCCGACAGGGTCAGCACCACCGCCCAGGCGCCGAGCAGGGCCAGCGCGATCTGCGGCGCGCGCGTGCGCAGGTCGACGCGGCCCGCGGCACGGAAGAACACGCCGTCCGCGCCCAT
>DATCUT010000164.1:0-25737 GCA_036561785.1 Rhodanobacter sp. | reverse complement strand
GCGCTGCAGGCCGCGCTGGCCGGCGGCGGTCGCTACGGCGATTCGGCCACCGTCGGTGCCGGCTTGCCGGTGCTGTCCACGCTGCGCCGCCTGCGCACCTGCGGCGACGGCCTGCTCACCCTGGAAGGCGTGTTTTCCGGTTCGCTGTCGTGGCTGTTCAACCAGTACGACGGCAGCCGGCCGTTCTCCGAACTGCTGCGCGAGGCGCGCCAGTTCGGCTATACCGAACCCGACCCGCGCTCGGACCTGTCCGGCGAGGACGTGGCGCGCAAGCTGCTGATCATCGCCCGCAGCGCCGGTTTCGCCTTGGGCACCGACGAGGTGCAGGTGGACGGCCTGGTGCCCGAGGCGCTGCGCGCGCTGGGCACCGAAGCGTTCCTGGCGCGGCTGGAGGAGCTCGACGCGCCCCTGGCCGCACGCCATGCACAGGCCAGCTCGCGTGGCTGCGTGCTGCGTTTCCTGGCCCGCCTCAACCAGCGCGGGCATGCCCGGGTCGGCCTGGCCGAAGTGCCGCTCACCCATCCCGCCGCGCGGCTGTACGGCACCGACAACCAGTTCGCGCTGACCACCACCCGCTACCACGCCCAGCCGCTGGTGATCCAGGGGCCGGGCGCGGGACCGGAGGTGACCGCGCAGGCCCTGCTGGGGGACGTGCTGGCGCTGGCCTGAGTCGGCTCAGGCGGCGGGAGCGCTGCCCTCGACCGCGATCGCCTCGACCTGGATGCGCAGCGTCACGTCCATGCTGAAACCGTAGTCCTTGCCGGCGTCCATGCCGAATGCGTCGCGCTGGAACGTGGCCAGCGCATCGGCGCCGCACACTTCGCGTTTCAGCATCGGATGCGGCATGCACTTGAAGCTGTCGATCTTCAGCTCCAGCGGGTGGGTCACGCCGTGCAGGGTGAGCGTGCCGACCACGCGGGTCGGCTTGCCGTCGACGAAGCCGGCGAACTTGCCCGTGTAGATGGCCCGCGGGTATTTCGCCGCCTCGAACAGCTCCTTGCCTTGCGCCTTCCGGTTGAGCTGTTCCTGGCCGAAGTCGGCGCTCTTCATGTCGACGACGACCTTCACCGTACCGCTGCCGGCCGCCTTGTCCAGCGTCACCGTGCCGCTGCTGTGGTTGAACTTGCCGCGCCATACCGACAGCCCGCCCATATGGTCGGCCTCGAAGCTGGGATAGGTGTGGTCCGGGTCCAGCTGATATTTCACCTCGGCGGCACTGGCGGTGGTCAGTGACAACCAGGCGAGCAGGCCGAGTGCGTGGAACGTGGCGCGGATCTGGGGCGACATGGGCGATTTCCTTTACTTGCGTGAGGGGACGTTTGCGTAAGCGACGAACCGGGCGGCGAGATTTCGACAATGCGGCAACGCGGGGTGGTCGCCGCGGTCCCGTGTTGCGCCGCTGCGCGGTTGCCGCCAATACTCCCGTCCGTGCCCCACGTCTGGAAGTCCGAATGTACAAGAAGATGATTCGATGAATTCCCGTTCGCCGGCGACGCCGACACTCCCGCACGGCGGCTGCGCGACCCGTCCAGACAGAGCCCACCCATGAATACTTCAGGCAATCGCTGGTTCGCCCCCGGCGACCTCAATGGCTTCCTCGGCCTGGTGGTGGACAACCTGTCCATCATGGGTTTCCTCGCCGCGGCGCTGATCGGCCTGTTCGGCTTTCCCGCGGACATCGTGTTCCTGCGCATGTTCCCGGGCACCGCGCTGGGCGTGTTGCTGGGCAACCTCGCCTATACCGCGATGGCGCGCCGGCTGGCGCGGCGCAGCGGCAGCGACAACGTCACCGCGATGCCGCTGGGGCTGGATGCGCCGACCAGCATCGGCATGGCGCTGCTGGTGCTCGGCCCGGCCTTCCTCGGCTTCAGGCAGGGCGGCATGGACGAACACGCCGCGGCGATAGCCACCTGGCAGCTGGGCATGGCCTCGCTGGTGGTGATGGGCGTGCTGAAGTTCGTGCTGTCGTTCTTCGGCGCGATGGTGCAGCGGCACGTGCCGCGCGCCGGCCTGCTCGGTTCGATCGCCGGCATCGCGCTGGTGCTGATGGGCTTCCTGCCGCTGGTGGAGATCCTCAAGCTGCCGGTGGTGGGCTTTGCCGGTCTCGGCGTGGTGCTGTACGCGCTGGTGGCGCACGCGCGGATGCCGTTCGGCCTGCCCGGCGTGCTGGTGGCGTTCGTGCTCGGCGCACTGCTGTACTACGGGCTCGGCCCGCTGGGCTGGCTGGGTGCGGGCTACCACGCACCGGCGGCATGGCAATGGCGTTTCGCGCTGCCGTGGCCGACCCTGCAGTGGGTGGATGGGCTCGCGTACATCGTGCCGTACCTGCCGCTGATCCTGCCGTTCGGCCTGCTGATGGTGGTCGGCGGCATCAACGTCACCGAGAGCGCGCGTGCCGCCGGCGATGATTACTCCACCCGCGACATCCTGCTGGTCGAGGCGCTGGCGACGCTGGCGGCGGGCTTCTGCGGCGGCGTGGCGCAGACCACGCCGTACATCGGCCAGCCGTCGTACAAGGCGATGGGCGCGCGCAGCGGCTACACCTTGCTCACCGGCATCGTGATCGGGCTGGGCGGCGTGTTCGGTTATCTCTCGAACCTGGTCGAGCTGGTGCCGCTGCCGGTGCTGGCGCCGATCCTGGTATTCGTGGCGATCGGCATCACCGTGCAGGCGTTCGAGGCGACGCCGGTGCGCTACGCGGCGGCGGTGGTGTTCAGTTTCTTTCCGGCGATCGCGCGGATGCTCACGATCAAACTGAGCGACCCGACCTACGTTTCGCCCGAGCACTTCGCCCGACTGTTCAACGACGGCACGCACGGCATCTCCGAACTGGCGGTGATCACCGTGCTGGGCAACGGCTTCATCATCACCGCGATGGTCTGGGCCAGCTTCGTGGTGGCGCTGATCGACCATCGCCCGCGGCGCGCCGCGCTGATCCTGCTGCTGGGCGGGGCGCTCAGCCTGTTCGGGGTGATCCACTCGGTGGAACTTTCCGGCGGCATCTATTTGCCGTGGCTGCTCGATGCCGCCTCGCGCAGCATCGTGTGGCAGTTCGCCGGGGCCTACGGGGTGCTGGCGGTCGTGCTGGTGCTGTTGTCGCTGGGCGGTCGCGGGCGGGCGGCCGTTCGCTGAAACAAAAACGCGCGGCTCGTCGCCGCGCGTCCCGGTCGAACGGATGGCCGGGCTCAGTGCCCGGTGATGCGTTCCGCGGTTTCCTCGTCCGGCGGTACCAGCGGCGCGTTCGGATCGATCTTCGCCTCCAGTTCCGCCGCTTCCACCGACGGCGTGCGCCAGCCGGACTTCACGCCCCACAGGTAGAACACCAGGCCGATCACGGCGACCACGACTAGATCCATGCCGTAGGACAGGTAACCCTTGCCACCGAAGGTGGTGCTGCCGGCCCAGGAGACCAGGGCCAGCGTGGGCAGGTAGAACACCAGCCACCAGGCACCCTTCATCTGCCGCCCGAAATCGTGCCAGCCAGACTTGGCCTGGTAGTAAAAATACACAGGCAACGCAACCACCATCAGCAGGATGATTTCGCCGGTCAGTGGCCACTTGGCCCAGTACAGCAACTCGGTGGACATGATGAAGGCGATCCCGGCCAGCACCGACAGGCCGGCCAGCCGCAACGGACGGTGCAGCCCCGGTGCGGTACGGCGCAGCGTCATCACGCTGACCGGGCCGGTGAGGTAGGAAATGATGGTGGCCACCGAGATCACCGCTGCCAGCGAACCCCAGCCGCGGAAGAAGAACAGGAACAGGAACGACACCGCCAGGTTCACCCACATTGCCGGGCGCGGAATGCCCCACTTCGGGTGCACGCGGCCGAGGATCTTCGGCAGCGTGCCGTTGCGCTCCATGCCGTAGAGCATCCGCGCGGTGGTGGCGGTGTAGGTCATGCCGGTGCCGCTGGGGCTGATCACCGCATCGATGAACAGCAGCGTGGCCAGCCACTGCAGGCCCAGGATGATCGCCAGGTCGGCAAACGGCGAGCTGAAATTGATCCCGTGCCAGCCGACGTTGGCCAGCATTTCCCGCGGCACCGCGCCAATGAACGCCACCTGCAGCAATACGTAGATCACCGTCGCCAGCGCAATCGAGCAGACGATGGCGAACGGGATGCTCTTGCCCGGGTTGCGCGCTTCGCCGGCCAGGTTCACCGGGCTCTGGAATCCGTTGAAGCTGAACACGATGCCGGCGATCGCGACGGCGGTGAGCACGGAGGCGAAGTCGGTCTTGTGCAGCTCGCCGTGGATGCCGACGCTGAAATTCTCGGCGTGGAAGCCGCTGGCGATCAGCAGCACGGCGGTGAGCGCGGGGATCACCAGCTTGAACAGCGTGATCGCGGTATTCGAGCGCGCGAACAGCTTGACGCTCCAGAAGTTGAACAGGAAATACATCACCACCAGCGCGGCGGCGATCAGCAGGCCGTTGGTGCTCAGCTCGCCGTGCCCACCCGGCATCTGGTGATAAAGGTCCTTCGCCCACTGCCATTTCCACGACGACATGTACTGCGCCGAGGCCTCGGCTTCCACCGAGATCACCGAGACGATCGCGATCCAGTTCGCCCACGCCGCGATGAAACCGACCAGCGAGCCGTGCGAGTAATGACCATAACGGACCATGCCGCCGGATTCGGGGAACATCGCGCCCAGTTCGGCATAGGTCAGCGCCACGGTCATGATGATCGCCGCACCGATCACCCAGGCCCAGATCGCGCCGGGACCGGCGATCTGCGCGGCGCGCCACGCGCCGAACAGCCAGCCGGAGCCGATGATGGAGCCCAGGCCCGTGAGCATCAGGGCGAACGGGCCGACGTCGCGGCGGATCTGGCTGGCTTGGGACATGGAAGCTCCTGCGGAGGGCGTCGGAGGCGCCAAAAGGAGGCTGATGGTTGCAGAATTGACCGCCCCGTGTCACCCACTACAGGTCATACCAATGCCAGATGGGCTGCCCCGCCTGTCGCGCTGGCGCCATGCACAACGCCTGTAGGAGCGCACCCTGTGCGCGACGGGCTCTCGGGAAATGTTTATCCGAAGAGCCGTTCGCGCACAGGGTGCGCTCCTACAAGTGATGGGTGTCAGTCGCCCAAGGCCAGGCCGCCTTGCGACTGCGCCGTCGGCATCGCGCGAGCGCGCGAGAATGCCAGCAGTTCGCCCAGCCGGGCGCCTTTTTCCCGCCAGTCGTGAAACAACGACTCGCCGACCAGCGCGTAATGCCAGGCGCGGCCGCCGCGCTGCTCGGCATCCAGCGCATTGATCCGCTCGCACCAGGTAGTGGCCGCCTTCAGCTTGCGCTGCACGTTCGGATGGCTGACCTGCTCCTGCGCCTTGGTCTCGACCAGGTAGATGGCGTCGTCCGTGCGCACCAGGAAGTCCGGGATGTAGAACGCGGGCATGCCGTCGTCCTTCACGTAGCGCAGGCGCACGAAGTCGTGGCGGTTCTCGCTGATCTTGCAGAACGCCTCCACGCCGGCGTCCAACTGCGCCCACTCGATGAAGGCGCGCTCCAGCCCGCCGCTGCGGGTGGGATAGGGCAGGCGCGTATAGATGCACTTGGTCACTTCCAGCGAGGCGCTTTCGCGCACCATCAGCCTGGTCACCTCGGACAGGCGCCGATGGCGCACCTCGGTGGCGCCGCTGACGGTGTGCTCCTCGGCACGCACCAGCGCCAGGCCGAAGATCTTCACGATGTGGTCGATCACCGGCTGCAGCAGCAACAGCCGCCAGCCCTCGTCCTCGAACGGCTCGAAGGGTTCGTCGAACAGCCGCTCGCGGATGTAGTCGTCCAGCGCGGTGGCCAACGCGGCAGTGTTCAACTGCAGGTACGGGCGGTCCAGGTGCGGGGAAACCTTGTTGCCCTTTGGCAGCGGATGATTCAGCGCCTGGCTCACGCGCCGGGTCAGCCTCGACAGCAGCTCGTTGTAGCCGCTGACGTTCATCGCCACGCCGTCGACGCGATAGTCGCCGAACAGCGTGCTGCTCTGCAGGTCCTGCGAGGTGAAGGTATCGCCCTTGCCCAGCAGCTCGGCCAGCTTCGCGCGGCTCATTGCACTGAACGGCGGCAACGCCGCAATGTCGATCGGCAGGTGCTCGACGTTCTCCTCGGCTTCGCGCAGGATGAACGGGATCGCGAAGTCGTACTGCTCGAAATCCTCGCGCAGCTCGGCGGCGATCAGGTCGCCGGTGCTGCTGCCCTCGTCGTTGTCGCCGGTCGAGCCTACCAGGCCCTCGCGCATCAGCTCGTCGTAGAAGCTCTGGAACGCCGGATGCTCGACGATCGACAGGATGTCGATCAGCGAGCCCGGCTCCTCGCCGTGGTTGATCCGTTCGCGGTTCTCGCGCTTGATGTCGGCGTATTCCGGGTCACGCCACATCAGGCGCAGGCCGCGGCCGATGGTCTGCTCCAGCAAGATCTGCGCCTGGCTGGAACGCAGCGGCACGATCACGCAGATGTTGTTGACGTCGAAACCCTCGCGCAGCATCAGCACGCTGATGATCACCCGCGGCTGCGCGTGCTTGTCCACGCTGAACAGGCGCTGGCGCAGCGGGGCCCACTGTTTCTCGCCCAGTTCGGCCTTCCTGCCGGAATCGACGGTGAGCACGTCATCGTCATGCAGCCCTTCGTCGAGCAGGAACTGCGCCACCAGCGGCGATACCGTGGTGTCCTCGCACACCACCAGCATCTTCGGATGGCGCGTGGCATCGGCGCGGGCGAAATCCGCCTCCAGCTTGCGCAGCTTCTGCAGGCCGGCGCGCAGCATCACGCGCTGGCCCTCGGAAAGCTGCACGTTGCCATCGGCATCGCGCGCGGCCTTGAACTCCAGCGACTCCAGCGGCAGCGCGCCCAGCTCCTTGCGCTTGTCCAGCACCAGCGACTTCACCAGGCCGAGACGCATCGCCGCCTTCAGGTCGAAGTCGACCACGATGTGCGGGAAGTACAGCTTGGCCTTCTTCCTGCCGCTGCCGATGTCGTTGTACGGCGTGGCGGAGAAGTCCATCTGCACGAAGCGGCGGCCCTTGCCCGCGGCGATGATCGACAGGCTTTTCTGCCACTCGACCTCGCTGGTCTCGCCTTCCTTTTTCAGTTCGTGGATGTGGTGCGCCTCATCGTTGAACACCATCAGGTCGGGCAGGTCGGCGAGATAGGAGAGCACGTTGCCGCGTGCCCAGCGCCGGTCCAGCACGCCGAGGCTGTTGCCGGTGGCACGGCCAGGCGTCAGCGGCAGCACGTCGTAGGCCACCCGGGCGGCGTCGGCGACCATGCCGGGTGTGTCGACCCACTCCGCTTCTTCCTGTTCCGCTTCCTCCTCGGCCTCGCTGAGCAGGTGCCAGTTGGTGATCGCGATCATGCCGTTGCCGGTGGCCTTCAGGCCGATCTCCTGTTTCTGGCAGACGTTGCCGCGCACGAACTGCGCGATGCGCTCGCGCCGCGCCGGCGGCGTGAACAGCTCGGCGTAGCTGGCGATGTCGGAACTGGCGAAGTCGCGGCTCTTGTCCTCGTTCTCCTTGCCGAGGAAGGCATCGAGAAGACGCTCGTACACGATCAGCCCCGGCGCCACGATCAGGAAGCGGCGGGTGAAGCGCGGGTCGTCGCGGCCCTCGTCCAGCGCCGCGGTCCTGTTCAACAGCTGCCACACCAGCAGCGCCTGCAGCACCCAGGTCTTGCCGGTTCCGGTGGCCATCTTCAGGCAGTACTTCGGGTGGCCGTGCTTGGCCTGCGCCACGTCGGCGAGCCGCGTGCCTTCAAGCAGCGCGTCGGCGCAGACCTGCGTGTACAAGTCTTTCAGGTTCGGACTGTCCAGCACCTCGTGCGCCACGATCACGTTGAGGACCGCCTGCTTCTGGCCGGGGTGGAAATTGAACGTGCGCGACTGGCAGGCATCGTCGCCGAACCACCAGCGCAGCAGTTCGGCCGTCACCGGCGTCACCAGCTCGCAGATGTCGGCGATGCCCTGTTCCAGGCCGATGCAAAGCTGCTCGGTGCGGCGGGTGAGGGCGGCGGCCAGCGCCAGCTGTGGATTTTTCTCAGCCATGAGCCGCTCCCGCCCGATCTGCAGGAGCGCACCCTGTGCGCGAAAACACGTTGCGACGCGGCCACGCGGTTCGCGCACAGGGTGCGCTCCTGCAACCAGTGAGCCATTCCGGGCGAGACACGCTTCTCATGCCTTGCCCTCCGCCACTACCTGCACCACCTCGGCCTCGAAGCCGAACACGTCGACCACGCGCACGCAGACGCGGCGCTCGCCGGTCTTGTGTGGCACGTTGAAATTCGCGACGGTGACCACGCGCAGCGGGTCGTCGTCGTTGGCGGTGTTGCCGCGGTAGTCCTGCCACACCGAGCGGAACACCGTGCCGTCGTAGTCCGGGTCCACCGCCCAGTACTCGATCAGCGCCAGCGGTTCGGCGTTGGCCACCTTGAGCAGCTTCTTGCGGTTGTCGTCGTCGAGGTTGATCGCCTCGGGCGAGAGCAGTACGTAGTTGTCTAGCGTGACCTGCAACTGCTCCTCGTCGCCACTGCGCTGGCGGCGCACCGGCTTGATCGTGAGGTACTGCAGGCTGGAGAAGCGCACCTGGCCGCGCAGCTTCTCGATGCCGCCCTTCTTGCGCAGGCGGTCGAGCAGGTCGGGCGGGATCACCAGCACTTTGAGGTGGTCATCGTTGAGCGCAGTGATGCTCTCGCCGATCGACGGCTCGAAGTTCCAGCCAAGCACCACGACGTTGTCCCAGCCACCAAGCAAGTGTTCGCGCTGGGCGATTGCCTTGCGCAAGGTGGCACCACCAGTGAGCTTGTTTGGTGAATCCACCAACACCAAAGTTTTCGTGCCGCCGAACACCACTGCACCGAGATTGCGCAGCGGGTTGTCCTCCGGCGTCAGTGGCAATGCGCCGTACAGCGACAGCACGATCCCCGACAGATCGCCCACGCGGAACTTGCGCCCCAGCGAACTCTTCGCCGCCTCGACCTGGTAGTCGCCGATCGCCTGGTACAGGAATGGTTTGGCGCCCTGGTCGATCAGCCGTTTGCGCATGATCATGCAGGCTGGCTTGCCGAGGTCGGTGGTGATCCAGCGGCGGCCGAGCTTTTCAGCGACGGCGGCGGTGGTGCCGGAGCCGCCGAAGACGTCGAGGACTATTGCGCCCGGATGCGAGGAGGCCTCGATGATGCGGGCGAGCAGATTTTCGTTCTTCTGGGTTTCGTAGCCCACCTTCTCGCGCGAAAAGCTCATGATTTGGATGGAGTCAAGGCGATCCATGTCCGAGCAGTTCCAGGTGTCCTCGATGGGATAGCCCGCGCCTTCCGGTTTCTTGCCATCGCGCCGCACGTAGTCCTCGGCGTAGGGGATGTAGAGCTTGTTGAAGATGAAATCGGGCGACTTCGTGTAGTAGTAGATGTTGTCGTGGTTGCGGATCCAGTTGACCGCGGCCGATTTGTAGCCGGAGATCCAGCCGATGCGCCAGACGATCTCGCGCTCGAATCGTTCCTTGCCGAAAACCTCGTCCAGCACGATCTTGACGTAGTGCCCCACTGTGGCGTCGAGGTGCACATAGATGGAGCCGGTTTCGGCAAGCAACTCACGCATCAGGATCAGCCGCGGCGTGATCATCGCCAGATACGAAGCCGTGCCATTCGACCACGTATCCGAATACGCGAACTGCTCGATCACCGTCGGCTTCTGCTCCAGTTCCACGCCGGGCAGGGAAACCTTGGTGCGGTAGTCGGCCTTGGAGTCGAACGGCGGGTCGATGTAGATCAGGTCGACCTTGCCGCGCAGGCTGGGCGTGTGTTCGTCGCCGGCCAGCAGCGCGGCCATCGCCAGCAGGTTGTCGCCGTAGATCAGCCGGTTGGTCCAGTCGGCGCTGCCCTCGTCGCCCAGGTGCGACTGCCGGCTCGCCGCGGTGATCCAGTCGCTGTCGCGCGTGTCCTTCGACGGCAGCACCCACTCGCGTGTCTGCAGGCTGACCCGATGGCGGCCCTCCAGGCTCTCCAGGATCTTCTCGGCCTGCTTGCGGCCTTCCCTGACGATCTCCGGCAGCTGTTCCAGCAGTGAATTGGTCACGCGGCCGTTCCCCATGAATTAACTACAAACGTTAATCATAGTGAACTCTATGCGTGAACCGGTAGATCGGGCGGCCGCTAAGTTGCCAAGGGATGAGCAATGAACGCGCCGAATTCTCGAAACGCTTGGCTGCCGCGATGCTCGCGCAGGGCCATGAGCCGCGCCCGGGAGTGCTGTCAACGCAGTTCAACGTGCGGTTCAAGGGTGCCTCGGTGACCTTTACGACCGCTTCGCGCTGGCTGAACAGCGGGGCGATTCCCGAGTACGAGAAGCTGATCGCTCTGGCGGACTGGCTGAAGGCGGACCCGTGCTTCCTGCTGTTCGGCGATCGCGTACTGCGTGGCGGTCGCGACACCAGGCAGGTCAAGGAAGATGCGCCGGTTTACGACGACCAGAAGGTTTTTGACGTCTACCGTACGCTGCCAGCGACACAGCAGAAGGCCGTGTGCGAGGTGATCATGGCCTTTGCGGTAGCGTCTTCGCGACGGTCGAGCCCCGCCAAGACGCTGGCTGGTACCAAGTCACCACGTCGCAAGTCCTAGCCCGAAACGCCCCGGTTTTTGTAGGAGCGCACCCTGTGCGCGATGCATTCGCGCCATACAGCACAAAAGCATCGCGCACAGGGTGCGCTCCTACAGGTTTGAGGTGAGCCTGGAGGATCAGCACTCGATGACGTTGACGGCCAAGCCGCCGCGGCTGGTTTCCTTGTACTTGTCCTTCATGTCGCGGCCGGTGTCGCGCATGGTCTTGATGACCTTGTCGAGCGAGACGCGGTGCTTGCCGTCGCTCTTCAGCGCCATGCGGCTGGCGTTGATCGCCTTGACCGAGCCCATCGCGTTGCGTTCGATGCAGGGGATCTGCACCAGGCCGCCGATCGGGTCGCAGGTGAGGCCGAGGTTGTGTTCCATGCCGATCTCGGCGGCGTTCTCGACCTGCATCACGTTGCCGCCGAGCGCGGCGGTGAGGCCGCCGGCGGCCATCGAGCAGGCCACGCCGACTTCGCCCTGGCAGCCCACTTCGGCGCCGGAGATCGAGGCGTTTTCCTTGTACAGGATGCCGATCGCGGCGGCGGTGAGCAGGTACTCGACGATGCCGTCGTCGTCCGCCTTCGGGCAGAAGCGCAAGTAGTAATGACCCACCGCGGGCACGATGCCGGCCGCGCCGTTGGTCGGTGCGGTGACCACGCGGCCGCCGGCGGCGTTTTCCTCGTTCACCGCCAGCGCGTAGAGGTTCACCCAGTCGAGGATGGTCAGCGGATCGCGCAGCGCGGCTTCCGGCGCGTTGCGCAACTCGTCGGCCATCGCCGGCGCGCGACGGGTGACCTTCAGGCCGCCGGGCAGCACGCCGGGCGAACGCAGGCCGCGGTTGACGCAGTCCTGCATCGCCTTCCAGATGGTCAGCAGGCCGGCGCGGGTCTCCGCCTCGGGACGCCACACGCTTTCGTTCGCCATCATCAGCTGGGCGATGGTCAGCTTGTGCTGCTTGCACAGCGCCAGCATGTCGTCGCCGCTGCTGAACGGGTAGGGCTGGGCGGTGGTGTCGGCGACGATGCGGTCTTCGGCGGCCTCGTCGGTGTTGACCACGAAGCCGCCGCCGACCGAGTAGTAGTCGCGGCTGGCCAGTTCGTTGCCGTTGGCGTCGTACGCGGAAAAGCGCATGCCGTTGGTGTGGAACGGCAGCTTCTGGCGCTTGTTGAAGACCAGGTCGGCCTTTTCGTCGAAGGCGATCTCGTGCTTGCCCAGCAGACGGATGCGACCCGTGCCGCGGATGCGTTCGAGCGTGGCGGGGATCTGGTCGGGATCGACCGTATCCGGGTGCTGGCCCTCGAAGCCGAGCAGCACCGCCTTGTCGGTACCGTGGCCGCGGCCGGTCATCGCCAGCGAGCCGTACAACTCGGCGCGCACGCGGGTTACGCGGTCGAGCACGCCTTTCTCTTCCAGCCAGCGTTCGGCGAAACGCGCGGCGGCGCGCATCGGCCCCACCGTGTGTGACGATGAAGGTCCGATGCCGATCTTGAACAGGTCGAATACGCTGACGGCCATGGCTGCACTGCTGGGGAAGGAGATGAACCGGCTATTCTACGCGGCACCCCTGTTTTTGGCAGTCCATTCGCAAGCGCATGTCCGACCTGATCCTGTACCAGCGCGACTACTGTCACCTGTGCGACCTCGCACTGGCCGTGCTGGCCGAGGCGCACGCGCCGGATTTCGACAGCGTGTGGGTGGACGATGCGGATGAGCTGGAACAGCGCTATGGCACCCGCGTGCCGGTGCTGCGCGATACCCGCGACGGCCGCGAGCTGGATTGGCCGTTCGATGCGGCGGCGGTGCGCGCGTTCCTTGGCTCGTCTCCGTAGGAGCGCACCCTGTGCGCGATGCTCTTGCGTAACGTGACGAAGAGCATCGCGCACAGGGTGCGCTCCTACCGGTCGATCGCGGTTTTGCAGGGCGGGCACTGCCCGCCGTGTTGCATCACGAAAGGCCGGCGGGCAGTGCCCGCCCTGCAAAAGCGGTTATGTGCGGCGAGTCTTCAGTCGTTTGAGGATTTCTTCACGCGCTTCGCGCAGGATCGAGTCGCGGTCGAGGCTGGCGACGATGTCGGCGACGGCGCGCTTGGCGCCGGCTTCGCCCCAGGATTTGCCGGCGATCAGGTAGCGTTCGGCGGCGCGGCCGATCAGCACGGTGGCGTACCAGCCCAGCGCGCCTTGCGCGGCGGCGGTGACCACGACCGACAGGCCGGCACTCATGCCTTTCAATGCCGAGGCGACCAGCTGCATGCCCCAGATCGCACCCATCAAGGCGGCCAGCTGGGCGGAGATCACCGCGACCAGCCGACCGGATTCGGCGCGGGTCAGCGGCAGGCCGTAGACGCGTGACAGCTGCACCACCATCGCCGCGTCCAGCCCGGCGGCGGCGAGCAGGTCGGCCACCGGGATCGGGTTCAGCGCCACCGCCACGCCCTTGGCGAGGCAGTACTGGCGGATCAGTTTCGCGGCCATGACCTGGCGCGTCTGCGCGATGCGTGCGCTGACCTGGTCGGTGAGCCGACCGGCGTACAGGCCGGCGTTGATCGCCGACAGCGTCTTGCCTTCGCGCGCGGCGATCGCCAGCAGGCGTTCGCGCAGGGCGGCGACGTCGGGAAGGCGTGCTTGCTCGCGTACCTGTTCGTGCCCGCGCGCGTCGACCTCGACCACGCGCTGCGCGGCCGGATGCGCCGCCACCGCGAGCACGTCTTCCGCACGCACCAGGCCAGCCACGCGCAGGCGCAGGTGCTGCAGCAGGCTGTCCAGCTCGTCGCGGCCGTAGCGGTCGGCCTTGTTCAACGCGAGCAGCAGCGGACGCTGGGTGGCGGCGAGCGTCTTCAGCGCGTCGAGTTCCTCGCGGGTGAGGTCGCCATCGCAGACGAACACCACCAGGTCGCTGACCTCGGCCACCTCGAACGCCAGGCGTTCGCGCGCCTCGCCGTCCAATTCGTTGATACCGGGCGTGTCGATCAGCACCAGGCCGTCGTGCTGCGCCTCGTCCAGCACCGCGTGTTCGGCATCGGTGGTGGTGCCGTGCAGGACGCCCACGGTGAACGCCTCACGGCCGAGCAGGGCATTGCCCAGCGCGGACTTGCCGGTGGAGACACGGCCGAACACGGCGACATGCAATTCGCCGCGTTCGAGCTTGTGCAGCATGGTCTCGATGCGCGCGAAGTCGCTGGCCAGTTCGCCGCGCACCGCGGCCGGGATGGTCGGATCGTCCAGCAGCGCGCGCAGGCTGTCGGCCACCCGCGTCGAACCGACCGTGTCGCGAGGCGGCGACGCGGCCACGTGGTGGCTTGGATCAGGCTTGATCCCGTCGGGCCTGATCCAGCCGCGCAGGCGCTGCCACAGCGTGTCGCGCGCCATCGCGGCGGCGTTACTTCGCTGCCAGCTGCAGGTGCGCGGTGACCTTCACGTCGCCGCCGATCACCGAGGTGTCGGCGTAGTCGCCCGTGCCCACGCCGAAGTCCAGCCGCTTCACCGTGCCGACCACGTCCAGCGTGGCGCCGCCGGCCTGCGGTTTGAACGTCACCTCGAGGCTCATCGGTTTGGTCACGCCGCGCAGGGTGAACGTGCCGTCGGCGATCACCTTGCCGCTGCTCTGGCGGAAGCCGGTGGTGACGAAATGGGCTTTCGGGAATTTCGCCGTGTCGAAGAAATCCGAGCCGGGCAGCGCGGTATCGCGATCGTTGTCGCCGGTCTTCACGCTGGCCAGGGTCACTTCCACGTCGAACTTCGAGCTGGCGAGGTTTGCCGCGTCGTAGCTGATCGCCGCGGTCCACTGGCCGAACTGGCCGTTGAACGATTCGCCCTGGAAGGTGTTGCTGAAGCCGAGCGTGCTGGCCGACGGCTGCACGGCGTAATCGGCGGCCGCCGCGGCGCAGGGCAGGGCGAGCGCCAGCAGCAGGATGGCAAGGCGTTTCATCGGTGGTCTCCTTCGGAAGGGGGGCGCTGGCGCAGGCGGCTGAACGGCAGCATCCGGCGCAGCACGTTGTCGTTGTCGAACACATGGTGCTTCAGCGCGCCGCCGACATGCGCCAGCAGCACCAGCAGCAGGAACCAGAACAGGTACTCGTGCACGCCGTGCGCAAAACCGCGCAGCGCGTCGTTCTTCGCCACCAGCGCCGGCAGGTTGAACAGCTTGAACCATTGCAGCGGCTTGCCGGTGACCGAATTGAACCACCAGCCGCTGAGCGGCAGCAGTACGATCAGCACGTACAGCACGCCATGCGCCGCCTGCGCAGCGAGTCGCTGCCAGCGCGGTGCCGGTTCCTCGGCCGGCCGGCGGTCGGCCCAGCGCCACGCGATGCGCAGCAGCACCAGCGCCAGCACGGTCAGGCCGATCGACTTGTGCAGGGCCAGCCAGTTGATCTTCTGCATCGGCGAGCTGGCCAGGTCCATCAGCAGGCCGAACAGGCCGTTGCCGAGGATGCCCAGCGCGATGATCCAGTGGAAGAACTTCGCGACCGAACCCCATTGGCGGTCGTTGCTGCGCAGACTCATGGTTGCTCCTTCGTGGATGGAACGGCGTGCGCGTCGCTGGTCGCCTCCAGCTCCAGCCACACGCTGACGTTGGCGCCGATCGAGTTGGGGTTGGCGGTGATGCCGAAACTGTTGCGGTCCAGGCTGGCGGTGGCCGAGAAGCCGGCCACCTTGTGCGGTTCGTAGATGGTTTTCGCGGCGCGGTTGAAGGTGAACGCCAGGTCCAGCGGACGGGTGACGCCGCGCAGGGTCAGCTCCCCGTGCAGCACGCCGTGCTGGTCGTCCGTGCGCTCGACGCCGGTGCTGCGGAAGTGCGCATAGCGATCACGCGTGCAGTCGAGCAGGGCCGGCTTGCACACCGCCTGGTTCCAGTCGGCGTCGCCCATGTCCAGGCTGGCCAGGTCGATGTCCAGCTCGGTGGCCGCCGTGCTCCAGTCGTCCGGGTCGAAGCGCAACCAGCCGCGCGCGATGTGCAGCCGCCCGAACGGCCGCGAGTAGCCGTTGTGGCTGATGCTGAAGACGATCTGGCTGTGCACCGTGTCATAGCGCCAGCCGTCCCCGGCGGCGTGCGCCGCCGCCAGCGGCAGCAGGATCGCCGCGAGACACCACAGCCAGCGGGTTGAGCGCAATCGGAACATGCGGCGAAGTCTGGCCGATTGACGGCGAGGCTGCCAGCGCCGGTGGCTGAACAATGGGTTTCCGGAGGCGAGCCAATCGACGAGGTTCGCCGAAAAAACCCGTTCGCCCCCGGATCAAGTCCGGGGCAGGCTCTGAGCTTGTCGAAGGGCGTTGCCGGATGCTGGGCCATCAGCTCCTTCCGTTCGTCCTTCGACAGGCTCAGGACGAACGGAAGGGGGCGGGCTCAGGGCGGATGGAAGGAGCGACAGACGAGGGCGAACGGAAGGCTTAGGCAGGCAGAGTTTGCGGTCGACGCCGTCACGTCCTCAGAACGTGCGCTGCACCGAGTAGTCGGCCAGGGTGGCCAGGGCATCGCGGTGGGCTGAGGCGGGCAGGGTGGCGAGGGCTTCGCGGGCGGCCTGGGCGTGTAGCACGGCACGGTCGCGGGTGCGTTCCAGGGCGCCGGAGTCGCGGATCGAGGCGATGATGCGGTCGAGCGAGTCGAGGCCGCCGTGTTCGATCGCGTGGCGCAGCGACTGCGCCTGTTCCGGGTTCGCTTTTTCCAGCGCATAGATCAGCGGCAGGGTCGGCTTGCCTTCGGCGAGGTCGTCGCCGATGTTCTTGCCGAGCGTGCCGGCGTCGCTAGTGTAGTCGAGCAGATCGTCGGCGATCTGGAACGCGTAGCCCAGTTCCATGCCGTAGCGGCGCAGCGCGGCCACCTGGTCCTCGGGCAGGCCGCCGAGGATGCCGCCCAGTTCGGTGGCGGCGGCGAACAGCACGGCGGTCTTGCGTTCGATTACGGCGAGATAGGCCGCCTCGCTCACGTCGGCGTTGCCGATGTTGAGCAGCTGCAGCACTTCGCCTTCGGCGATGGTGTTGGTGGTGTCGGCGAGGATGCGCATGATGCGCATGTCGTCCAGTTCCACCATCAGCTGGAACGAGCGCGAGTACAGGAAGTCGCCGACCAGCACGCTGGCGGCGTTGCCCCACAGCGCGTTGGCGGTCTTGCGGCCGCGGCGCAGG
This sequence comes from Rhodanobacter sp., assembly GCA_036561785.1. Lineage (GTDB taxonomy): Bacteria > Pseudomonadota > Gammaproteobacteria > Xanthomonadales > Rhodanobacteraceae > Rhodanobacter. The sequence continues at coordinate 9,025 of DATCUT010000164.1, read as the reverse complement.
TCGGACTCGTCGACCACGTCGTCGTGCAGCAGGGTGGAGGTGTGGATGAACTCGATGATCGCGGCGAGCTTGGTGTGGCGTTCGCCGCGGTAGCCGGCGGCACCGGCGGCCAGCACATGCAGCATCGGGCGCAGCCGCTTGCCGCCGCCGGCGATGATGTGGTCGGCGATCTGGTTGATCAGCACCACGTCGGAAGACAGCCGCTGGCGGATCAGCGCGTCGACACGCTGCATGTCGGCGGCGGCGAGGTCGCGCACCTGGGCGAAGTCGGCGGGGCGGGGGGCGTCGGCGGGCATCGAATTCATGGAGGCTTCACAGCGGCGTAGGGCGTGATTATAGGGGTTGCGGGAAGTTGCGCCGCGACATGTCGCCACAAACCGCTGCGCGGGGCGCGACCCTATAATGCCGCTCATGCCTTTATCGACACCTCTCCCCCGGTGAGCAAACTCACGAGCCTGGAACTGCGCAGCGCGTTGACGCTGGCCTGCGTGATCAGCCTGCGCCTGTTCGGCCTGTTCCTGATCATGCCGGTGTTCTCGCTGTACGCGAAGACGATGCCCGGCTCCACCGGCTTCATGATCGGGCTGGCGCTGGGTGTCTACGGCATCGGCCAGGTGCTGCTGCAGATCCCGCTGGGGCTGTTGTCCGACCGCATCGGGCGCAAGCCGGCGATTACGCTGGGCCTGTTGCTTTTCGCGCTGGGCGGGCTGATCGCGGCGATGTCGCACACGCTGACCGGCATCGCGATCGGTCGCGCGGTGCAGGGCATGGGCGCGGTGGCCGGCGCCGGCATCGCGCTGGCGGCGGATCTCACCGCCGAGGAAAGCCGCGGCAAGGTGATGGGCATCATCGGCGTGTCGATCGGCCTGGCGTTCCTGTTGGCGCTGATCCTGGGGCCGCCGCTGGAGGCGGTCGCCGGGCTGCCCGGCCTGTTTGCCGCCACTTCGATCCTGGCGCTGGTTTCATTGCTGCTGCTGTGGCTGATCGTGCCCACGCCGGAGCGCCCGCGCGCACCGGCCGCAGCGGCGTTCGGCCCGGTGCTGGCGATGCTGCGCGACAGCCGCATGCTGGTGCTGAACGGCTCGGTGTTCTTCCTGCATGCGCTGCTCACCGCCAGCTTCGTCGGCCTGCCGCTGCTGCTGGCGGACACTTTGCACCTGCCGGTGAACCGGCATTGGGAGCTGTACCTGCCGGTGATGACGGTGGCCGCCTTCGTGATGGGCGCGACCATGCACCACATGCGCGAGATCGCGCAGAGCCTGCGCATCGTGATGGTGTGCGTGGTGGCGATCGGGCTGGCCCTGCTCGGCTTCGCGCTGTCCGGCAGCCACCTGGCCGCGTTCGGCGTGGCCGCGGCGGTGTTCTTCTCCGCGTTCAACCTGCTGGAGGCGGCGCTGCCCAGCCTGGTCTCGCGGCTGGCCCCGGAACATCTGCGCGGCGCGGCGATGGGTGCGTACTCGACCAGCCAGTTCCTCGGCGCCTTCGTGGGTGGCGCGCTCGGTGGCATCGCGCTGGGCCGGCTCGGCCCCGGCGGCGTGTTCGTCTGCGCCGCGGCGCTGACCCTGCTGTGGCTGCCGCTGGTGATCGCCGGCTCGCGGCGGATCGGCCGCGTGGCCGCCGCGCAGGCACAACCCGTGTAGGAGCGCACCCTGTGCGCGATGCTCTGATGCCGATCGGAGCGAAGAGCATCGCGCACAGGGTGTACCCCAACGGAACCCGAGGGGTTTGCAATGGGCGCCCGGCGGCCCAATCATGGTGCGCGCGGCGTCGCCGCATCGTGCATCGAGTACCGCTCCGATGGCTCATGAAATCATCGCGCTGATCGCGCAGTACGGCGTGCTGCTGGTGTTCCTCAACGTGCTGGTGACCCAGCTCGGTGCGCCGGTGCCGGCGGTGCCGACGCTGGTGGTGGCCGGTGCGCTGGCGGCGGGCGGGCAGGTGCCGGTGGTCGGCGTGCTGCTGGTCACTGTGGTCGCGTGCCTGCTCAGCGACGCAGTGTGGTACGCGGCCGGGCGGCGCTACGGCGCGGGCGTGATGCGCCTGCTGTGCCGCATCTCGTTGTCGCCGGATTCGTGCGTGCAGCGCTCCGAACTGCAGTTCCAGCGCTGGCGTGGACAGGTCTTGCTGATCGCGAAATTCGTGCCCGGGCTGGCCACGGTGGCGCCGCCGCTGGTGGGCGCGATGGGCCTGCCGCTGTTGCGGTTCGCATTTTTCGACGGGCTGGGTTCGCTGCTGTGGGCCGCGGTGGCGGTGGGGCTGGGCTATGCCTTCGCCGAACAGATCGACGACCTGCTGGCGGCCATCGCCAATGCCGGCACGCTCGCGCTGGAAGTGCTGCTGGGCCTGCTGGCGCTGTACATCGTCGCGCGCTGGTGGCAGCGCCGGCGCCTGCTGCGCACGCTGCGGATGGCGCGCATCACGGTCGAGGAGCTGGGGCGGGCGCTGAAGTCGGAGCCGGCACCGGTGGTGCTCGACGTGCGGGCGGAGGGATCGCGGCTGCTCGATGCGCGGGTGCTCCCCGGCGCTCTGCTGCTGGACGACCACGGCATCGACCGCAGCGTGCACGACATCCCGTTCGACCGCGAGCTGGTGGTCTACTGCAACTGCCCGAACGAGGTGTCCGCCGCCAGGGTCGCCAAGGTCTTGATCGCGCAGGGGTACCGCCGGGTGCGTCCGTTGCTTGGCGGGCTGGAGGCGTGGGACGCGGCCGGCTATCCGGTCGATCGGCTGCCCGCCTCCAGCGACGTGACGGGGCACCGGGCCGCCGGCACGCTGGCCTGAGGCATCGCCGGGCACAGACAGACGCCCCGGGTCGGGACCTACGCCTATTCAGGTTTCCGGCCGCTGGACGGGACCCTTCCCGCGGTTATGATAGCCAGCCTGATCCACCACTCCGGCCGCAACCTATCCCCTACTTGCGGCCGGCTCAACGAGGACATTCCCATGGCACGTGGCGTCAACAAAGTCATCCTGGTCGGCAACCTCGGCGCGGACCCCGAAATGCGCCACACCGGCGGCGGCACCGCCATCTGCAGCTTCAACCTGGCCACCTCCGAGTCGTGGACCGACAAGCAGAGCGGCGAGAAGCAGGAGCGCACCGAGTGGCACCGCGTGAAGATCTTCGGCCGCCTGGCCGAGATCGCCGGCGAGTACCTGAAGAAGGGCCGCCAGGTCTATATCGAAGGTTCGCTGCGCACCGACAAGTACACGGACAAGCAGGGTGTCGAGCGCTACTCGACCGACATCATCGCCAGCGAGATGCAGATGCTCGGCGGCGGCGGTGAAGGCGGCGCGGGCGGCGGCGGCTTCCAGCGCGAACGTCCGCAGAGCGGCGGCGGCCAGCGCCAGGGCGGCGGCGGTCAGTCGCGCGGCAGCGACGACTACGGCAGCCAGCGTCAGGCCCCGGCCCCGGCCGACAGTGGCTTCGCGGACGACGAGATCCCGTTCTAGACAACACGTGGTCCATGTGGTGTTGATGGAAAGCCCGCCTCGTGCGGGCTTTCTGCTGTATGTCCGACGTTGGCATCGCGTGCACGCATGGCATGCCTACCATCGACAGCACGACGCGTGCAGTGGCAGGACAAGAGCGTGAGCGATTCCGGTTTGACCATCGAGACAGCGATGCACGGGCGCACCGATACCGCGTCGGCGCCGCAGGTGACGATCAGTCACGCCACGCGCCTGGTCTATCCGGACAGCGGGATCAGCAAGGGCGACGTCGCGGCGTACTACGCCGCGGTGGCGCGGTGGATGCTGCCGGAGCTGGTGAGCCGGCCGCTGTCGCTGCTGCGCTGCCCGGACGGCACGGGCGCGGTCTGCTTTTTCCAGAAGCATCACACGGACGCGTTGGGCAACCACGTGCAGGCGATCGCGCTGCGGGAGAAGGACGGCAGCGTCGACGACTACCTGTACGTGCGCGACCCGGCCGGTCTGCTCGAACTGGTGCAGATGAACACGCTGGAGTTCCACGCCTGGGGCGCGCAGGTGGCCCGGCCCGATGCGCCCGACCGGCTGGTGTTCGATCTCGATCCGGCGCAAGGCGTGCCGTGGCCGGCGGTGGTGGCGGCGGCGCGCGAGATCCGTGCGCGGCTGCGCGAGCTGGGCCTGCAGAGCTTCGTGCGCACCAGCGGCGGCAAGGGCCTGCATGTGGTGCTGCCGATCCGGCGCGGACCGGACTGGGCGCGCGCGAAGCGTTTCTGCGAGGCGTTCGCCGACGCGATGGTGGCGCGGCATCCGCAGCGGTACATCGCCACTGCCAGCAAGGCGCGGCGCAAGGGCCTGATCTTCATCGACTGGCTGCGCAATACGCGCGGTGCGACCAGCGTATGCAATTGGTCATTGCGCGCCCGCACCGGCGCACCGGTGGCGATGCCGCTGCGCTGGGAGGAACTGGGGCGGGTGGGGAGCGGGGCGGCGTTTGATATGAAGAAGGCATTGAAGCGCGCGGCGGCGTTGCGGGGCGACCCGTGGGACGGCATCGGCACGTTGCAGCAGTTGTTGCCGGAGCTTTAGAGCGCCCTCGGCCTTCCGTTCGTCCTGAGCCTGTCGAAGGATGGACGGAAGGGCGCAGGCTGGCAGGCATCACGCGAGCGCCCTTCGACAGGCTCAGGGCGAACGGAGTCATGCGCCCTTCGACAGGCTCAGGGCGAACGGAGTCACGTGTCCTTCGACAAGCTCAGGGCGAACGGAGTCGTGGCTTCGGGGCGAGAGGGCGTTGGCTCGGCCAGGGGCACACTCTCACCTGAAGGACTCCCTTCGCGCCGCCTTCCCCTGCGACCGAAGGAAGCCCCTTTTCGGGACAAGCAGGGTGAGAGCAAGGCGTACTGATCTTCCGTTCGTCCTGAGCTTGTCGAAGGATGGACGGAAAGCTGGGGCAGGCATCCCGCGAACGCCCTTCGACAGGCTCAGGGCGAACGGAGTCATGGTTGCAGGGCGAGAGGGGGTTGGGTGGCTCTACTTCACCCGCAGCGTGTTGTTCGCGCGCTGGCGGTCCGGCAACGCGTGCGCCGGGTCGATGGTGGCCGACACCAGTTTGCGCGTGCCGTTCACGTGGATGACGTAGCTGCGGTGTTGCTGCCAGGTTTCCACCGGCACGCGGATATCCTGCTTGCTGCCGTCGTCGTAGAGCACTTGCAGCGTGGCCGGCAGCACCAGCTGGTCGAGGTTGGCCACGGTGACGTCGGCGCCCTTGCGGTAGTCGCCGTCGGTGTAGGCGATCTTCTGCACGGCCAGGTCGAGCTGCCAGTTGTGTTCGTACCAGCCGCGCCAGAACCAGCCCAGGTCCTCGCCGGTGTCGCTTTCCATGAAGCGGAAGAAGTCCGACGGGCTCGGGTGCTTGTACGCCCAGGTGGCGATGTAGCGGCGGAGCGCGGGGTCGAAGCGTTCCGGCCCGATGATCTGCTCGCGCAGCAGCACCAGGCCGAACGCGCCCTTGAAGTAGCTGATCGGGTGGCGGTACTTCTCCGGTGTCATGTCGGCGCCGTTGAGCAGGGCGGGCGCGGCGGGATCGGCGAGCACGGCGGCGATCTCGTCGGCCGGGTTGCCGCCGCCGGGCGCGTATTCGCTGTCGCGCTTGGGTGCGTACTCGCCGTGGTTGAAGGCGTCGTCCTCGTAGACGTCGATGAAGGTGTTGAAGCCCTCGTCCATCCACGCGTCGCGGCGCTCGTTGCTGCCCACGATCATCGGAAACCAGCTGTGCCCGATCTCGTGCGCGATCACCATGTGCAGCTTGCTGCCCTTGGCCAGCTTGTGGTCGAAGGTGATGCCCGGGTATTCCATGCCGCCGGCAGTGCCGGCTTCGTTGATCGCCACCGGCCACGGGTACGGGTACCACTGCTTCGAGAAATATTCGGTGGAAGCCTTGAGGTATTCGGTGGCGCGGCCCCAGGCGGCGTTGCCGCCGCTCTCGACCGGGTAGACCGACATCGCCAGCGCGGTCCTGCCCTCGGGCAGGTTGATCCGCGCGGCGTCCCACACGAACGCCTTCGAGGCGCCGAACGCGACGTCGCGGGTGTTGTGCATGCGGAAGTGCCAGGTCAGCGTGCCCGGCTGTTTTGGGTCACGAGGTTTCGGACGGCTGGACGGCTGGGTGACTTCTTCGGGCGTGCGGATCATCACGGTGGCGTCGCTGTGGCGCGCCTGCTCCAGCCGCTGCCGCTCGGTTTTCGTCAGCACCTCGTCGGGATTCACCAGCTCGCCGGAGCCGGCCACCAGCATGTCCCACGGCACGGTGATCGCGTAGTCGAAGTCGCCGTATTCCAGGTAGAACTCGCTGTTGAGGTAGGGCGCGGTGTCCCATCCGCGCAGGTCGTCGTAGACGGCCATGCGCGGGTACCACTGCGCGATCTCGAAGATCTCGCCGTTCTTGCTGGGGTTGACGTCGGTGCGGCCGCCGAACTCGCCGGGCACGGTGTAGCTCCACGCGACGTGCAGGCGCAGGCTGCCGCCGTTGCCTTTTAGCGCCGCGGGCAACTGCACCTGCATGCGCGTGTCGGAAATCACCCACTTCACCGGTTGCCTGCCCCCGTGCGCGTCGTCCACTTCGACCGAGGCAATCGTGTAGCCGTCGGTGAACTCGGCGGGGAACTTGCTGGTGAACGCGCCGCGGGCGTCGCGGCGGTAGCGGTTCTGGTCCAACTGCAGCCACAGCACGTCGAGCGCGTCGGGGCTGTGGTTGGTGTAGCTGATCACCTCGCTGCCGCTGAGCCGGCGCGTGGCCGGATCGAGCGTGGCGGTGATCGTGTAGTCGGCGCGGTTCTGCCAGAACAGCGGGCCGGGCTTGCCGCTGGCCGAGCGGTACGCGGTGGCCGGCTGCGGGTAGCTGTACGGCGCGAAGGTCTGCAGCGGGTCGAAGCGCGCGGTGGCGCTGTCGGCGGCGGATGCGGGCGCGGCCAGCAGCGTGGCGGCCGTGATGGCGAGGAAAATCGCGAACTTCATCATGCAGTGCCTTGGGGAGGGTTGTGGATCTGGATCACGGCTGGCCGCCGGCGCGCAACAGCGCCAGCACTTCGTGGCAGGCGCCCATGGTGTGGTAGTCGGTCTTGCCGGCCGGGCTTTTCTCGTCGCTGACCTTGCGGTTGTCGCGGGTGAGGATGCGGTACCAGGCGCCGTAACGATGGTCGACGAAATGCTGCCACGCGTACGCCCACAGCTTCGCGTACCAGTCGTCATACTCGGCCAGGCCGGTGCGCGCGTGCAGCAGCGCGGTGGCGGCCAGCGATTCGGCCTGCACCCAGAAGTACTTGTCGTCGTCGCAGACGCTGCCGTCGGGCGCGAAGCCGTAGCAGATGCCGCCGTACTCGCTGTCCCAGGCGCGTGCCAGCGCGGTGTCGAACAGCTGCCGCGCGGTGGGCAGCAGCCAGTCCTCGTCGTAGCCGCGTGCGCGCAGCAGCGGCTCCATGATCAGCAGCAGCTTGGCCCACTCGGTCTGGTGGCCGGGCTGGAAGCCCCACGGGCGGAACAGGTGCTTCGGATCGTCGCGGTGGTAGTTCCAGTCGATGGCCCAGTCGCGGCCGTAGTGTTCCCACACCAGCCCGCCGGCCAGGGCCGCCTGGCGGCGGGTCATGTGGTCGGCGAGGGTGTACGCGCGGTCGAGATAGCGCGGTTCGTTGCTGGCCTGGTAGGCGGCCAGCATCGCCTCGCACAGGTGCATGTTCGCGTTCTGGCCGCGGTAGTCGCTGAAGTGCCAGTTCGCATCGGCCTCGTCGCGGTACAGCCCGGCGTCGGCGTCCCAGTAGCGCTGTTCCAGCAGGTGCCAGGTTTCGTCCATCCACGCGGCGGCCTCGGCGATGCCGGCCTTGCGCGCGCTGGCGTAGGCAAGCAGCACGAAGGCCACGCCGTAGGCATGGTTGGTGCGGTCTTCCGGCTGTTCGTCGCGGATCGTCCAGGCGTAGCCGCCGGTGTATGGGTCGCGATGCACTTCGCGCAGGTAGCGCAGGCCGTGGCGGACCGCTTCAAGGTACTCGCTGGTGGAAGCCGCGGCGTTGCCGAATTCGATCGCCGCCATCGCGTAGTTGAAGACGAAGCGGGTGCTGCTGACCAGGTGCCGGTGGGTGCGGTCGTAGATCGTGCCGTCGTCGCGGAAGTAGTGGAAGAAGCCGCCTTCCGGGTCGATCGCACGCGGGTGGTAGAACGCCATCGTCTGCGCGATGTGCTCGCGCAGGAAGTCGGCGGAGCGGAAGTCGGGGCTGGCGTTCATGCCTGTTGTTCCATGAAGGCCAGCACCTCGTCGCCGCGCGGCATCGCGGCGAACGAGCCCTGGCGGGTGACGGTGAGGGCGCCGCAGGCGGCGGCGAAGCGCAGCATCGCGTGCAGGCGCGGCAGTTCGGTGACCAGCCGGTCGAGCCGTTCGGCGCCGGCGTCGAGTTCGGCCAGGCAGCACAGCAGGCCGCCCATGAAGGCATCGCCGGCGGCGGTGGAATCGACCACGGCGACCGCGTAACCGGGCAGCTCGCCTTCGGCGTCGGGATGGAACCAGCGCAGCGGTCTGGCGCCGTCGGTCACCACCACCAGCCGGGGACGGCCCAGCCACAGGCGGTCCAGCGCGGCCTGTTCGCCGTCCGGCGCCAGCCAGGCGAATTCCTCGGCGCTCAGCTTCACCACGTCGGCCAGGTGCAATGCCGGCCACAGCAGTGGGTGCGGATCGACATCGGCCGGCCACAGCGCGGGGCGCAGGTTGAGGTCGAAGCTCACCAGCGCACCCACGCCGTGCGCGCGCTGCATGCCTTCGCGGGTGGTTGCGGCGAGTGCCGGGTCGGTCATGCTGTTCGAGCAGACGTGGAACACGGCGACGTCGCGGAAAGTGTCGGCGCGGAAGTCGGCCGGCCGGAACAGCAGGTCGGCGGTGTTGTCGCGGTAGAAGCCGAAGCTGCGTTCGCCGTGCGCGTCCAGGGTGACGAAGGCCAGTGCGCTGTTCGCCGTATCGGTGCGCACGACGTCGGCGGTGCCGACGCCGGCCTGCTGCAGGCTGTCGAGCAGGAAGTCGCCGAAGCGATCATGCGAGAGCATGCCGGCGAAGCGGGCATGC
>DATCUT010000163.1:0-13924 GCA_036561785.1 Rhodanobacter sp. | reverse complement strand
GCCTGCGCGGCACGCGCCGCCGGGGTCTGCGCGGCGGCAGTCTGGCTGCTGTTGACGAAGCGCAGGCGGATGCGTTCGCCCAGCGCCTGGCCGATGCGCTCCTCCATCTGGCTCACCATCGGCTCCACCGCCAGGCTCATGTGCGCCGGCTGCAGCGCCAGCACCAGGGTCTGCCCGTCGCGTTCGCGCAATACCGCATTCTGCGCCAGCAGGCCGAACGGGCCGCGCAAACCGGCGCGCTCGATCAAGGCCTCCCAGTTCGGCAGGCCGCTGGCATCCCGCGCCAGCGGAGCTGCCACGGTGGCTGCCGCGGGAGCAGGCGCCGGACGCACATCCGGCTCCGTGCGCGCTGCCGGCGGCGAGGGGTAATCCTTCGGGCGTTCGGATACGGCGGCGGGGTGTGCTGCCGCCGATCGTGGCGGTACCGCCGGCGTCGATGCCGGCGCGCTGCTCGCGGCCGGCCTTCCGACCCTTGCCGCCGTCGGCGTGCCATCGCCCGGCTGGAACGCCAGCATGCGCAGCAGCGCCATTTCGAAACCGGTGCGCGCATCCGGTGCCAGCGCCAGATCGCGCCGGCCCGAGGTGGCGATCTGGTAGTACAGCTGCACGTCTTCCGGCGTCATCCGCCCGGCCAGGACAACCAGCGCGCCGTCGTCATCGCTGTCTTCCTCCGGCCGATAACCGGGGATCAGCTGGATCAGCTGCAGCCGGTGCAGCACGCTGGCGATATCGTCCAACACGCCGCCGAAGTCCGGCGAGTACGAGGCGATCTGCGTGCATTCGGCGAGCAGCCGTTCGCCGTCGCCGGCGGCCAGCGCGTCGAGTACGCCCAACACTTGTCCGCGTGCCACGCTGCCGAGCATGGTGCGCACGTCGTCCGCATGCAGCGCGCCACCGCCGTAGGCGATCGCCTGGTCCAGCAGCGACAGGCCGTCGCGCAGCGAACCGTCCGCGGCACGGGCCAGCTCGCCGATCGCGCTGTCCTCGTAGGCGATATTTTCCGCGGCGAGGATATGCCGCATCTGGCCGGAAATCTGCTCGGGCAGCAGGCGTTTCAGGTTGAACTTCAGGCAGCGCGACAGCACCGTCACCGGCAGCTTCTGCGGGTCGGTGGTGGCGAGCAGGAACTTCACGTGCGGTGGTGGCTCTTCCAGCGTCTTCAGCAACGCGTTGAACGCGTTCTTCGACAGCATGTGCACCTCGTCGACCAGGTACACCTTGAAGCGGCCGCGCGACGGCGCGTACTGCGCGTTCTCGATCACCTCGCGCACGTCGTCCACACCGGTGTTGCTGGCCGCGTCGATCTCCAGCAGGTCGACGAAACGCCCTTCGTCCACCGCCGTGCACACCGAGCACTCGCCGCAGGGATCGGCCGACTGCCCGCGCTCACAGTTCAGCGACTTGGCGAAGATGCGCGCAATGGTGGTCTTGCCGACGCCGCGGGTGCCGGTGAACAGGTAGGCATGGTGCATGCGCCCGGTGTCGAGCGCATTGGTGAGCGCGCGCACCACGTGTTCCTGCCCGACCAGTTCAGCGAACTTGCGCGGACGCCACTTGCGGGCGAGTACCTGATAAGACATGACTACCAACGTTGGGGCAAAGGTTGATTGTGCCAAGTCGCGGGAGGTAAGTCAGTAAAGCATGCCCCAAAATGGCGGCGGCCCCGCCAGCCACACCCCGGCACCCGAATCATTCGCTACCGTTGCTTCCTTCCGGACCTGGCGGAGTTTGCGAACTATCGTCGCGGGGGGACCGACGGGGCCACCATGGACGTGGGCTGTTGAGCCCGGAAACTGATGTGAAACTACAAGTTGGCGGAGAGAGCGGGATTCGAACCCGCGATACGTTTTACCGTATACACACTTTCCAGGCGTGCTCCTTCAACCACTCGGACACCTCTCCACTTGTACTTGCAACCACGCGAACAACCTGAACGAGCGGGATTGTTCGGCTCATCCTGAGCCTCACCCCTCACTAGCGTTCGGGGCCAGCCTGCGGCTGTCCAAATTTGTTCCCGACAAATTTGTCGAACCCGCGATAGGTTTTACCCTATACACACTTTCCAGGCGTGCTCCTTCAACCACTCGGACACCTCTCCGCATAAAACTGTCTTTGCCGGCAATCCTGTCCTTCAAAGAGTCGGTAAGAATAGCGGCAGGGCCCCATACAGGCAAGCGAACAGGCGCTGATTCAGCCAGCGTCGGCCCGGAGCTCCGCCGGGGCGTGCAAGGCGACACGTTCGCCCGGACTGGCGATGCGGTAGCCGAGCGACGCCAGCGCCGTGCCGTCTGCCTCGCTGCCGTAGTGGTACAGCAGCAGCCGGGCGCGCAAGGCATCGGGATACTCGCGTTCGATATCCTCGATGCCGGTATGCGACGGGTTGCCCACCAGACTGCAGTCGTGCGCGATCAGCTCGCTGCCACCGGCATGGCGCGCCAGCACTTCGGGAATCGGCCGGGTATCGCCGGTATAGGCGAAGCTGCCATCCAGGGCGAGACCGTACGAGGTGCCCGGTACATGGTGGCGGGTGGCGAACACGTCGAACCACAGCCCGTCCAGCCAGAAGCCACGCGTGCATGGGATCAGCCGGAACGCCTCCCAGAAATTCGCGCCGCCCTCGGCGAGGGCGCCGGGGTAATCGGCAACCCGCGCCTGCAGCCACGGCAACAGCCCGGCATGGATGAAGACCCGCGTCGTGCCGCGCAGGTGCTCGTCGAACCACAGCTTGAAAAATAACCGCTCCAGCCCAGCCACATGGTCCATGTGGGTATGCGTGATGAACACGGCCGGCGGCAACGCGTCGTACGCCGCCATGTAGCGGTCGAGCGTGTCGGGGCCGCAGTCGACCAGCAGCAGCGGCACGCCGGCACGTTCCAGCACCACGGCCGACGCGCCCAGCTCCACCGCGTGCGCGGCGCCCACGCCAAGAAAATGCAGATGCCAGTTCATGGGACCAGCGTACGCCCGTAGCGATACAGCAGTGGTTGCCAGATGTTCTTCTCGAACACCGCCTCGCCATCGGCGGCCGCGCCAAGCTTGAGCAGCGACCGGCGCAGGCGCTGCAGGTTCGCCTGCTGCCAGGCAACCGCCGGGATGCGCATGCGGCCGCGGTCGAAGTCGATCAGGTACAGCGCACCCGGCGTCACCAGCACGTTGTGCGCGTTCAGGTCGGCATGCCAGACGCCGTCGCGATGGAAGCGCGCCACCAGCGCCCCGACCTCCTCCGCCAGCTCGCCATCCAGCCGCCTTGCCGCCAGGCACTCGGCCAGGGTCTGTGCGTCGGCGATGCGGCGAGTGATCAGATCGGCGGCGTAGTACAGGCCATGCCGGCAATACCGCGCGGCCACCACCTCCGGACCGGGCAACTCCAGCCGGGCGATCTCGGCGAGCAGGCGAAATTCCGCGAACGGACGCGTGCGATCGGCACCGGTCCACAGATACCGGTCTCCCATCAGCGCGGCGACCAGGCCACCGCGACGATAGTGCCGCAGCACGCATTCGCCCACCGGCGTGGCAACGATCGCGACGCCGCCGCGACCGCCGGCCTGCGTGCGCAATGCGCCGCGTTCGCGCCAGTAGTCGGGCGCGAACCAGTCGTGTCCGACTTGTAGCGATACCTCGGCGTCGAACAGAATCGCGCCTTCGGCATCCTTGTGGGTTCGTTCCTGCATCATCATGCCCGGTGACTGCCCACGATTCTAACCCAGGCCTTATGACAACCCCTGCCTCGATCTGCCTGCTGCGCACCTCCGCCATCGGCGACGTCACCCACGTGGTACCGCTGCTGCGTACCCTGCAGCAGGCGTGGCCACAGACCTCGCTGACCTGGATCGTCGGCAAGCTGGAACGCAGGCTGGTCGGCGACCTGCCCGGCGTGGAGTTCGTCACCTTCGACAAGGCCGCCGGCTGGGCCGGCATGCGCGCCGTGCATGCGGCATTGCGCGGACGGCGTTTCGATGCGTTGCTGCAGATGCAGGTGGCGCTGCGCTCGAACCTGCTCAGCCTGGGCATCCGCGCCGAGCGGCGCATCGGCTACGACCGCGCCCGCGCGAAGGACCTGCACGGCCTGGTGGTCAACGAACGCATCCCGGCGCGCAGCGGCGAGCACGTGCTGGATGCGATCGGCAGCTTCTGCGAGCCGCTGGGACTGAAGCAGACCCGGGTACGCTGGGACATCCCGGTTCCCGACGAAGCGCACGCCTGGGCTGCCGAACAACTGCCCGGCGATACGCCAACCCTGCTGGTCAGCCCCACCTCCAGCCATGCGCTGCGCAACTGGCAGCCGGAGCGTTACGCCGCGGTGATCGACCATGCCGCCTCCCGCGGTTGGCGCGTGGCGATGGTCGGCGGCCCGTCAGTCTTCGAGCGCGAGATGGCCGACGCCGTGCTGGCGGCATGCAAATCGCCACCACTCGACCTCACCGGCAAGGACACGCTGAAGAAACTGCTGGCCCTGCTCGGCCGCGCGCAGCTGCTGCTGACGCCGGACTCCGGCCCGATGCACATGGCCAACGCGGTGGGCACCCGCGTGCTCGGCCTGCACGCGGCGAGCAACCCGCACCGTTCCGGCCCGTATTCCGACCGCCGCTGGTGCGTGGACAAGTACGACGAGGCCGCGCGCAAATACCTGGGCAGGCCGGCCAGCGAAATCCCGTGGGGCAGCAAGATCGAGAAGCCCGGCGTGATGGACCTGATCGGCGTGGACGAGGTGATCGAGCGCTACGAAGCCGCCGCGCACGACATGCAACTGCTGTAGGAGCGCACCCTGTGCGCGATGCTCTGATGTCGAACGGAGCCAAGAGCATCGCGCACAGGGTGCGCTCCTACATGCCAGCATCAGACCGCGCGGTAATCCTGGTACGACTTCTCTTCCACCAGCTGCGAGCCGAGCTTCAGATTGATCTCGCGCTTGAACGCCGCGCGTTCGTCGTTGCGGAAATACACCGAGCGCGCCAGCTCGATGAACTCGGCATCGAACGCCTGCGCCCTCTCCTTCAGGCGGATGCGGTCCTCGATGTCCCACAGCAGCTCGTTCACCGCCAGCAAATGCGCACGCTCGCCGGAAATGTCGGTGCGCGAGGCCGCATCATTGGCCCAGGTCGCGTTGAGCAGGTCCAGCTCGTTGCGCACGTTGGCCAGCTTGGCCGCGTCGGCGATCCGCCGCGACTTGATTTCCAGGATGGTGATCTTGTCGATCAATTCGCCGTAGGACACCGGGGTCTGGATCAGGCTCATGGTCTTGGCTTCCGTCAAAAAGGATGAGTCACGCCGCCGGGCGAAGAGCGCCCTGCTGCACCAGCGCGCAGACCGTGCGCACGTCGCCGTCCATCGCGCGGTCGCGGTGCATGAAACCGATGTGCCGGCGCAGGATCGCATGGGCGGCGCGCACGGCGGCGCCGGCATGGAAATCGCCGGCATGCGCCAGCGCCGCGGCGAGTTGCTGCACTTCGGCGACGAACTGTTCGTAGTGCGGCTGGCCCTCGCGCGGCGCGTTGGCGATCTTCGCCGCCAGCGCCTGCCAGCCGCCGCGGCTGGCCAGCCGGCGCGCCGCGTTCAGCATCTCCTGGCGGTAGTCCAGCGCCTGCGCGGCGGTGTACAGCTCCAGCGCCAGCACGTGGCCGAGATCCTCCATCATCTCCAGCACGTGGCGCGCCTCGTTGGCGCCCATCGAGACGTGATCCTCGGCGTTCGCGCTGGTCGGCACCGAGTACACGCTGGCCGGATGCGCGCGCGTGGCGAGGTCGTTGACCAGCGCCGCGGCGGTGTATTGCACGATCATGAAGCCGGAATCGGTGCCGTCCTCGTTGCCGGTGAGGAAGGCCGGCAAACCGTCATTCGTGGCCGGATCGACCAGCTTGTTGAGCCGGCGCTCGGAGATCGAGGCGAGCACCGGGATCGCCGCCTTCACGTAGCTCATCGCCAGCGCCAGCGGCATGCCGTGGAAGTGGCCGGCCGAGATCACCTGCTCCTCGATGAACTGCGCGTCGTCGTTGTCCGGAAAGATCAGCGGGTTGTCGGTGACCGAATTCAGCTCGATGTCGACCACCCGGCACGCCTGCGCCCAGGCATCGCGCACCGCGCCGTGCACCTGCGGCATGCAGCGCAGGCTGTAGGCGTCCTGCGGCTGGTGTTTCTTGCCGCCCTTGAACGGCAGGAAGCGGCGATAGAACGTCTCGCGGCCGTGGCGCTGGTTCGCCGGCACCCAGTCCCAGCCGATGTCGAAGCTGAGCGCCTGGTCGTCCGCTTCGTTCCACGCCTCGGCCCGCCACGGCTTGAAGCGCGGCACCAGGTGGTACGGAATGTCGAGCAGGGTCGAATCGGCCAGCAGTTCGCGCACGTGCGCGGCGGTTTCCACCTGGCCCGGATGCGGGCGCAGCGCGTGGACATCCGCGCGCAAGGCGCCGCTGCGGCCGGCGAAGGCGTCCAGCGTCATCGCCGCGGCGAGGTCGGCGGTATCCAGCAGATGCTCCAGCGCATCCAGCGCCAGCGCGGCGGTCGCCAGCATCTGCGCGGTACCGTTGTTGAGCGCAAGGCCCTCCTTGAACGACAGCCGGATCGGCGTGAGCCCGGCGCGCTTCAGCGCCTCGGCGCCGCTCATCCGCTCGCCCTGGTAGAACGCCTCGCCGCCGCCGAGCAACACGATCGCCAGGTGCGACAGCGGTGCCAGGTCGCCACTGGCGCCGACCGAGCCCTTCTCCGGCACCACCGGCACCACGCCGGCGTTGAGCATCGCCGCCAGCGCCTCAAGCGTGCTCACGCGAATGCCGGAGTGACCGCGCATCAGCGTGTTGATGCGGATCAACAACATGGCCCGCACCACGTCCTCGCCGAACGGTTTGCCCACGCATACCGCGTGGGTGATGATCAGGTTGTGCTGCAGTTCCTCCAGCAGCGTGCCTTCGGGCGCGTGCGGATTCCCTCCCGGCAACTCGTCGCGCACGCGATGCGCGCCCAGCAGCTTGTCGGCGTTGCTGCCGAAGCCGGTGGTGACGCCGTAGGTCGGTTCGCCGCAGCTGACTTTCTCGGCGAGGAAATCGGCGGCGCGCTGTACGCGCTTGAGTTGCGTCTGGTCCAACGCCACCGACGCGCCCTGCCGTGCCACTGCCACCAGTTGCGAACGCGTCAGGCTGCTGCCGTCGAGAAGAATCGTTTCACTCACAAAATTGCTCCAGACCTGTTCGCACATTGAAACTGCGGTCATTCCCGCGCACACGGGGATCCACTTCCTCGTTGTCTGCGATCAGCGACACAAGTGCCGTTCGCATTACAACAACTCCTCCCAAAGATCCCGCCATCCCGGGTTGCTGCCTTCAATCAATTCCAACTTCCATGCACGGCTCCACTTCTTCAACTGCTTCTCGCGTGCAATGGCCAACGGAAAGTCGGGTTGAAACTCGAACCAGACCAGTCGCTTCACACCATAGCGCCTGGTAAAACCCTCGACCACGCCGTCGCGGTGTTCCCATACACGCAACTTGAGGTTTCCCGTCACGCCTATGTACAAGGTGCCGCGTTCGCCACTGGCCATGATGTAGACGGCTGGTTGTTTGGGAGTCATCCATGCCTCCGTATGTTTTTTAGCCGTCATTCCCGCGAAAGCGGGAATCCATTTTTGCTACAAGGCTCAAGGTCAATTTGGATTCCCGCTTTCGCGGGAATGACGGCATTCAAGAGCATCTTCGTCGCTACGTTCTCACCCCATCGCCGCAGCCTGCTCCAGTTCCACCCGCAGCGTCTTGACCAGTTCGCTGCGCGCCACCTCGAACTGGTCCTCGCGGCGCAGATCCTTTACCGTCACCACGCCGCGGGCGAGTTCGTCCTCGCCCAGCACCACCACGAAGCGGATGCCGGCGCGGTCGGCGTACTTGAATTGCCTGCCCAGCTTGCCGCCTTCCAGCACCACCTCGGTGGCGATGCCGGCGCCGCGCAGCTCACTGGCCAGTGCCAGATAGGCCGGCAGCTGTGCCTCGTCCATCTGGGTCACCAGCACGTCGACGGTGCTCTTCGCCGTATCGACCAGACCGGCGTCGCGCAGTTGCCAGTACAGCCGGGTCAGGCCGATCGAGATGCCGACGCCGGGCAGGTGCGACTTGGTGTACTGGCCGGCCAGGTTCTCGTAGCGGCCGCCGGAGCAGATCGAGCCGATCTGCGGGTGGTCGTTCAGCGTGGTCTCGTAGACCGTGCCGGTGTAGTAGTCGAGGCCGCGGGCGATCGACAGATTCAGTGCGTAGTGCGTCTGCGGCACGCCGAAGGCGTGGATCAGGCTCAGCACTTCCTTCAATTCGTTGCGACCCTGCTCCATCGTTCCCGGGCCGACGCCGAGCGCGTCGAGCTTGTCGAGTGCATCCTGCAGCGAGGTCGAGCGCACCTGCACGAAGGCGAGGATCTTGGCGGCCACCTCGGCGCTCAAGCCGAACGCCTCGCCGGTCAGCGTGTCGCGGACGTAATCGGCGCCGCGCTTGTCCAGCTTGTCCACCTCGCGCAGCACCAGCATCTGCTGCTCGCCGTCGACGATGCCCAGGCTCTCGAAGTAGCCGCGCATCAGCTTGCGGTTGTTGAGCTGGATCGTGAACGGGCCGATCGCCAGTTCGCGGAACACGCTGTAGATCACCGCCGGGATCTCGGCGTCGTAGCGCACCGACAGCGTGTCCTTGCCGATCACGTCGATGTCGCACTGGTAGAACTCGCGGAAACGCCCGCGCTGCGCGCGTTCGCCGCGATACACCTTCTGCATCTGGTAGCGGCGGAACGGGAAGCTGAGGTCGCGCTCGTGCTCGGCCACGTAGCGCGCCAGCGGCACGGTAAGGTCGAAGCGCAGCGCCAGGTCCGGCTTCTCACCCTGCTCCAGCGCGCCGGTGGACTGCACGAAGTACACCTGACGCTCGGTCTCGCCGCCGGTCTTGGTCAGCAGCACGTCGGAGTATTCGATCACCGGCGTTTCCACGGCCAGGAAGCCGAAACGCTCGTAGTTGCGGCGGATCACGTCGAGCATGCGCTGGAACGCGATCTGGTCGAGCGGCAGCAGCTCGAGCACGCCGGGCATGGTGCGGGCCGGGGTAAGCGCCATGGAATCCTCTACTGACGATGGGAGACGTTCCGTCGCGCGGCAGGCCGCACGACGGCAGCCGTCAAGATTAACAGAACGCCGCCGCCCGTCCCCAGCGGATCGTCCACCGGATGCATCGAACCTGTTGCCAAGCCCACGATCCACGATTAAGATACGCGGCTTCCCACGGGGTGTAGCTCAGCCTGGTAGAGCGCTACGTTCGGGACGTAGAAGTCGCAGGTTCGAATCCTGTCACCCCGACCAAAAATTCGATGTGAAGCCGGCCTTGCGCCGGCTTTTTCATGTCCGCCCGCATGACGGCGGACTCGTCGAACATGGCATGGCAGCCCTGTAGGGCGCGCACGGCCCGCCGCTCCTGCTCCACCGCCTTGCATCATCACAGATCAAAAGCCGGCGGGCATTGCCCGCCCTACGAAGCTGCGTGTAGGAGCGCACCCTGTGCGCGATGCTTTTCGTCACGTCACGGAAAGCATCGCGCACAGGGTGCGCTCCTACACCAGGGCCAGTGCGGCCAGCCGGTCGAGCTCTTCCTCCACGAAGCCGGCCTCAAGCCGCGCCGGCCGGTTGAACGGCCCGCGCAGGCTCACCCCCATGTAGTCGCGCAGCAGGGCAAAGAACGTCTCGATCGGGTCGATGCCGTCGCGCTCGCAGCAGTGGCGGTACCAGCGGGTGCCGGCGGCGACGTGGGCCACTTCCTCGCGCAGGATCACTTCCAGGATCGCCACCGTGCGCTCGTCGCCGAGTCCGCGCAGCCGTTCGATCATGCCGGGGGTGACGTCCAGCCCGCGTGCCTCCAGCACGCGCGGTACCAGCGCCATCCGCGCGGTGTCGCTGTCGGCGGTTTTTTCGGCCATTTCCCACAAGCCGTTATGCGCGTCGAAATCGCCGTAGGCATGGCCCAGCTCGGCCAGCCGGTCGGACAGCAGCGCGAAGTGGCGCGCCTCGTCGTGGGCGCAGCTGGCCCAGTCGCGGTAGTACGCCGCGGGCTTGCCGCGGTAGCGATAGACCGCGTCCCAGGCCAGGTTGATCGCGTTGAATTCGATATGCGCCACGGCGTGCACCAGGGCGGCACGGCCCTCGTCGCTGCCCAGTCCGCGCTGCGGCAGCTGGCGGGCATTGACCAGCTGCGGTTTCACCGGGCGGCCGGGCTGTCCGATCGGCGCGGGTGGCGGCGCTGCGGGGTCGGCGTGCAAGTCGCCGGCCAGGAAAGCCTGCCAGCTCGCGTGCGTAAGGCGCAGTTTCTCGGCCGGCTCGGTGGCGTCGAGGCAGGCCTTGGCGGCCGCGTACAGGTCGGTCATGGCGTTTCCTGTAGGAGCGCACCCTGTGCGCGATGCTCTGATGTCGAATGGAGCCAAGAGCCTCGCGCACAGGGTGCGCTCCTACGCGTGCAATGGGGAGATGATCAGACCACCCGCCGCGCCGCCTTGGCGTCGTCCGAGCGCAGCATCTCGATCTGCTCCAGATAGCTCTGGTCGAGGCCGGTGACGTATTCGCCGGAGAAGCACGAGGTGTCGAACTGCTTCAGTTCCTCGTTGCCGTCCTGCACCGCCCAGATCAGGTCCTTCAGGTCCTGGTAGATCAGCCAGTCGGCGCCGAGCGTCTGCTCGATCTCCTTCTCGGTGCGCCCCGCGGCGACCAGCTCCGAGGCCGACGGCATGTCGATGCCATACACGTTCGGGTAGCGCACCGGCGGCGCGGCGGAGGCGAAGTAGACGTTCTTCGCACCGGCGTCGCGGGCCATCTGGATGATCTGCTTCGAGGTGGTGCCGCGCACGATCGAGTCGTCCACCAGCAGCACGTTCTTCTTGCGGAACTCCAGGTCGATCGCGTTGAGTTTGCGGCGCACCGATTTCACCCGCTCGCCCTGCCCCGGCATGATGAAGGTGCGGCCGATGTAGCGGTTCTTGACGAAGCCTTCGCGGAACGGTACGCCAAGCGCACCGGCCAGCGCGCTGGCGGCGGTGCGCGCGGTGTCGGGAATCGGGATCACCGCGTCGATGCCGTGGTCGGGCCGCTCGCGCAGGATCTTCTCGGCCAGTTTCTCGCCCATGCGCAGGCGCGCCTTGTACACCGAGACGTCCTCGATCATCGAGTCGGGCCGGGCCAGGTAGACGTACTCGAAGATGCACGGCGTGTGCGGCGCGCCCTCGGCGCAGCGGCGGGTATACAGCTGGCCGGCGTCGGTGATGATCACCGCCTCGCCCGGCGCCACGTCGCGGATGCGCTTGAAACCCAGGATATCCAGCGCCACCGACTCGGACGCCACCGCGTATTCGTGACCTTCCGCGGTGATCCGCTCGCCCAGCACCAGCGGGCGGATGCCGTTCGGATCGCGGAACGCGATCAGGCCGTAGCCCAGCAGCAGGGCGATGCAGGCGTAACCGCCTCGTGCACGCGCGTGCACGCCGGCCACCGCCTTGAAAATGTGGTCCGGGGTCAGCTCCATCCGGTCCTGGATCTGCAGCTCGTGCGCCAGCACGTTCAGCAGCACCTCGGAATCGGAATCGGTGTTGATGTGGCGGCGGTCGTCCTGGAACATCTCGCGGCGCAGCGCGTCGGTGTTGACCAGGTTGCCGTTGTGCGCGAACGCGATGCCGTACGGCGAATTGACGTAGAACGGCTGGGCCTCGGCCGAACCTTCCGAGCCGGCGGTGGGGTAGCGGCAGTGCCCGATGCCGATGCGCCCGCGCAGACCGCTCATCGCGACCTGCCCGAACACGTCGCGCACCAGTCCGTTGCCCTTGTGCAGGCGCAGCCGCGAGCCGTCCACCGTGGCGATGCCGGCCGCGTCCTGGCCACGGTGCTGCAGCACCGTCAAGCCGTCATAGAGCGCCGATGCCACTTCGGTGGTACCGACAATGCCGATGATTCCGCACATGGTTTGTTGCCTGCTTCAGAGGGTATGTTCAGAAAGTTGGGGATGGGCCGGCCGTGCTGGCCGCCACCGCCGGGCGCATCACGCTCACCGCTGGCGCGGGCGTCGTGCCCGATATGGGGGCCGGCAACATGGCCGGCAAGCCGTGCAGGCGATCGAGCACCGCCGGCGGATGGAGGTACTCGCGGACGCTGGGCGGCACCTGCTGGCCCAGCCAGGCCGCCACATGCTGGAAGCGCGGCAACAGCACCGACCGCTGCCACCACGGATCGCGCGTGAACGCGGTGAAACCGATCAGGAACACCAGCAGGGTCACCAGCAGCACGCCGCGCGCGAAGCCGAACAGCATGCCCAGCAGCCGGTCGGTGCCGGACAGCCCGGTGCTCTCGATCAGCTTGCCGATCACGAAACGCAGCAGCGCGCCGAGAATCAGCACGGCGACGAAGCACAGCCCGTAGCCCACGATGATCCGCGCCGACGGCAGCTCGATCATATGCCTGAAACGTTCCGCCACCATCGGACCGAACGTCCATGCCACCCAGAACGCGGCGATCCAGATCGCCAGCGCCATCACTTCGGAGATCAGGCCGCGCCACAACCCCACGAATACCGACAGGGCCAGCACGCCGATGATGATGTAGTCGGTCCAGTTCATCCGTTCATCCGCCTGGTCCGCGTGCCGGTACCGGCATGCTCAGGGCACCGACACGACGTTGCCGTCGATGCCAAGCTTCGCCTTGATCTGGTCGTGCACGCGCTGCGCGTCGCTGCGCTGGGTCTGCGGGCCGGCGCGCACGCGCCACAGCTGCTTGCCGCCGGACTGCACCGAATCGACGAAGCCGTCGAAACCGTTCGCACGCAGCTTGTCGCGCAACGCATTCGCATCGGCCTGGTTGCTCATCGCGGCCAGTTGCACGGCCCAGCCGCCGGCCTTGGCGGTGGTCGTGGCCGCAGCCGTCGGTGTCGCCGCCGCGCTGCTTTCACGGCTGGCGTCCTGTTCGAGCCGGGCCGGCACGCCGGGAATCGACTGGGTGATCTTCAGCCGCGCGGCCTCGGCCGCGGCACGCGTCTCGAACGGTCCGGCGATGACCAGGGTGCGAGGGCTGCCTGCCTGATTGATGGTGTGGCCGGTGACCGGGTAACCCAGCTCACGCACGCGGCGCTCCAGGTTGGCGGCGCCGGCCGCACTGGCGTAGGCGCTCAGGTTGAGCGTGTAGTTGCCGCGCCCTGCTGCAGGCGCAGCCGGTGCGGGTGCCGGCGGTGCGGCCGGAGCCGGCTTGGGCAGCGTGGCCGCCACCGGCTGCGGCTTCGTTACCGGCGGTGTGCTGGTGTTCGCGGTGGCCTGCTGCGGGTTGGTCTGCCGCGGAATCACCGGCTGGCTCGGCGACGTGCCCGAACCGGTGGTCACCGTGGTCGGTTGCGGCGGCTTGCCGGCTTCGGGATCGGTTTCGACGTCGCGCGGGCGGCTGGAACCGATGTTCACCGTGGCCAGCCGGTCGCCCGATGCCGGCGTCACCGACTGCGTCGGCAGGGTGGCGGCGCTCGACCCGCTGGCGGCGGCATCCGGCGTCAGGCTCATGGTGCGGGTTTGCAGGTCGCGATCCGGCGCCGGCGGGATCGCCAGGCTGACCGCCTGGTCGCCACCTGGAGCCGGTGGGGTACTGGAAAAGAACATCGGCACAAACAGAACCGCCAACGCAATCAGGACGGCGGCTCCCAGCAGGCGTGTTTTCAAGTTTTCGCTCCAGGGCGGCAAACGCGGTGCACAACGGCGCGATTATACCTGCCCGCGCCGGGCGCCATGAGTCGCTCTCAACCGGGGCGTTCAGCGAGCACCGCGCTGGCCACGAAAAACGAGCCGAACGCGAGGATGCGTTCACCCGGCTGCGCTGTCGCGCGCGCTGCCGCCAGCGCGGCGGCCACGTCGGCATGCGCATCGAACGAGGCCTGCGGCAGGGTCTGCTGCAGGATCGCGGCCAGCG
>DATCUT010000162.1:0-24330 GCA_036561785.1 Rhodanobacter sp. | reverse complement strand
GGCGCCGGCGGATGGCCGTCCATTGCTGGTGCGCGTCGATGCGTCGGTGCGCTCGGCCGGGTTGGGCGCCAGCGTGGGCGGGATCGAGCCGGTCGACCGGCAGCGCATCCGCGTGCAGTTCAGCGGCGCCGACTTCGACGTGCTCAGCCAGTGGCTGGTGCAAAGTTCGATCGATGGCGTGCAGATCGAGGAGTTGTCCGTGCAGCGCGCCTCCGGCGCCGGTCGCGTCGATGCCCGCGTGAGCCTGCTCGAGGCTGGCCCGTGAAAGCGTTGGGGTGGTTCCTGCTGGCGCTGGCGCTGTTCGTGGCGACGCTCGTCGCCAGCTTTCCGGCGTCGCTGGCCTGGCAGTGGTGGCGTCCCATGGATGTGCCGCTGGCGCTGGTCGATGTGCGCGGATCGATCTGGCACGGCGGCGCGGCGCAGGTGCATTGGCGCGATCGCGACCTCGGCTCCCTGACATGGACGGTCAGGCCGTCGGCCCTGCTGACCGGGCGGCTCGACGCCGCGCTGCGCCTGGGCGGACAAGCCGTGCTGACGGGACGGCTGTCGCAAGGCATCGATACCTCGGAGTTCACCGATGTGCGTCTCGACGTGCCTCCTCAGTGGCTGACGGATGCGCTGATGAGCCAGGGGCTTTCCGCCGGCGGGCGGGTGTCCGTCACCCTTGCGCAGGCGGTCGTGAAGTCGGGCCGGATCACCGCGTTGTCCGGGGCCTTGCATTGGGACGATGCCGTGGTCAACGTGGGCACGGCCGTGTCATTGGGGCGGCTGAGCGCGCCGTTTTCGCTGGCGGATGCGCAGCGTGTCCAGGGCACTATCCAGGACGGCGGCGGACCGTTCTCGATCCGGGGAACGTTTGAAGCGGACCCGTCGCACTACCGCATCCGGCTGACGCTGGGGGCACGCGATCCGCGCGTTCGCCCCCTTCTCGATGCGCTCGGCGAGCCTCTGCCGGATGGGCGGCGGTTGTTGGTCGTCGAGCAGCGCATCGAGCCCGGAAATTTCTGAGCGCACGGTCGCTTGCATTGGCAGGATGCTTTCCAACAGCCTGTTGCAGGCGCCGGAAGCGGAACGCTTCAGACAGGGAGAGTGGAATGAAGTTGAACGTGATGCACCGAAATCCCCGCAGCTCACGTTTCCCTGATCTGCTCCAGTGGAAGGCCGATGCCGCGGTTGTACCTCGCACCGGATCAGGCACGCCGGTCCGGTTTGACCGCCGGGTTCCGGCGCGTCGCGCCAGCCCCGCCGGACGCAAGTTTTTGCAGGGTTTCGCTGCGACTTGGTACGTTATATCGTTGCGCTTCCGATCTTTTCGCCAAGACGCGTCCGCATGAACAACACATGGTTCGAGTGCTTGCAGAGACCGTCGAACCGATGGTTGTGATGACCCGGCGAGCGCCGTCGGTGTCGCGCGCGACGGGGTCATCCATGCGGCATCTGCTTGCTGCCGTCGCTGCATTGTCGATCGCCGGTTGCGCGGTGGGTCCGGATTTTCACAAGCCGGCTGCGCCGGACGTCGGCAGCCTGAGCGCCGGTTCGCTTCCGGCCACGACAGGCGTTACGAACATCGCGGGCGGACAGGCCCAGCACTTCGTTTTCGGCGGCGATATTCCGGCCGACTGGTGGACGCTGTTTCATTCGCAGGCGCTGAATGCGCTGATCGAACAGTCGCTGGCCCACAACCCCGACCTCAAGGCGGCGCAGGCTGCGCTGGCGGTGGCCAGGGAAAGTACGAAGGCTGGGCGCGGTGCCTATTACCCCAGCGTCACGGCCGGCCTGTCGGCGAGCCGCGAGCAGGACCCGCCCGGCGCGCTCGCGCCGGTGCCCAGCAACAATGCCTTTTTGTACAACCTGTTCACGCCGCAGGTCAGCGTGTCGTACGTGCCCGATGTGTTCGGCCTGAACCGGCGCACGGTGGAATCGCTCAAGGCGCAGCAGCAGGCGGTGCGCTTCCAGGCGATCGCCGCCCGCATCACACTGAGCAGCAACGTGGTGGCCGCGGCGGTGCAACAGGCTTCGTTGCGCGCGCAGGTTGCGGCGACCCGCGAGCTGGTCGGGATCAACAGCCACATGGTGGAGATCCTCAAGTACCAGCTGGACAAGGGTTACGCCGGCCGGCTCGATCTGGCGGCGCAGGAAGCGCAACTGGCCCAGGTCAAGGCCGCGCTGCCGCCGCTGCTGACCCAGCTCGCGCAACAGGACCATCGGCTGGCGGTGCTGGCTGGCCGCTTTCCCGGCGAGGCGCCGGCGGAGGAGTTCGACCTTGCCAGCCTGCATTTGCCGCAGCAGCTTCCGCTGAGCCTGCCATCGGCGCTGGTGGCGCAGCGTCCCGACGTGCGCCAGGCCGAGGCGAACCTGCATGCGGCCAGTGCGCAGGTCGGCGTGGCCATCGCGAACCGGCTGCCGAACATTTCATTGACCGCGAACGCGGGCAGCACCGCGCTGGCGATCAACCAGCTGTTCAAATCCGGCACCGGCTTCTGGAGTCTGGGCGCGGATCTGGCCACGCCGATCTTCCAGGGCGGCAGCCTGCGGCATCAGGAGCGCGCCGCCAAGGCAGCCTATGTGCAGGCGGCCGAGGAATATCGCAGCACGGTGCTGACCGCGTTCCAGAACGTGGCCGACACCCTGGCCGCGCTGCAGCACGATGCGGAGGGACTGCAGGCCGCTGCCACCGCCGCGGATGCGGCGAAGGTCACCCTGGACCTGTCGCAGCGTCAGTACAAGGACGGCTATGCCGGCTACCTGTCGCTGCTCGGCGCCGAGCAGGGTTATCAGCAGGCGCGCATCGCGCTGGTGCAGGCGCAGGCGAGTCGCTACGCCGACACCGCGGCGCTGTTCCAGGCGCTGGGTGGCGGCTGGTGGCATGACGCGGACAATGGGCCGGCCGATGCCGCGCCGGCGCCGCCGCGGCTCTCCGATTCGGATCACGCCAGGACAAACCGGGACAGCGATGAAAAGTAGATCATCTTCGGCAACGCGCCTTGTGCCGCGACGTCGTGCGGCGTTCGTGCTCGCACTGAGCGCGCTGCTTGGCGTGGCCGGCTGTTCCTCGAAAGCGGAGCCGCAGCAAGCGGCTGCCGACACGCCGCAGAACGTGACGATGACGCCGACGCAGCGCCAGCACATCCATCTGCTCACGCTTGCGCCGGCCAGCTTTCATCGCGCGATCGAAACCACCGGCGTGGTGGATTTCGACAACGACCAGGCGACCAGCGTGCTGGCGCCGTTCTCCGGGCCGGTGGCGCGGCTGCTGGTGGCGCCGGGCGACAAGGTGCATCAGGGACAGCCGCTGGCGCTGGTGGATTCAGCGGATTTCTCCGCCGCGATCAGCGCGTACCGCAAGGCTTTGATCAGCGCGCAGAACGCACGCCGGCTGGCCGACACGGACCAGGATCTGGTGCAGCACGAGGGTGTTTCGCGGCGCGAGGCCGGGCAGGCGCAGACCGATGCCGTCAGCGCCGAGGCCGATCGGGATGCCGCGCTGCAGGCGCTGGTGGCGCTGGATGTCGATGCCGGCACGATCAAGGCGATCCAGGCGGGCCGCACGGTGGTGCGCGCGCAGGGCATCATTCGCGCGCCGATCGCCGGCACCGTGGTGGAAAAGCTGATCACGCCCGGGCAGCTGCTGCAGGCGGGCAGCACGCCGTGTTTCACGGTGGCGGATCTGTCGAAAGTGTGGGTGATGGCGCAGGTGTCGGCCGCCGAGCTGGCGGCGATTCGCGTGGGTGATACGGCACAGGTCGACAGCGGCATGCCGGGCGTCGAGTTGCCGGGTACGGTGGACAATATCGCCGCGGTGGTGAACCTGGATACCCGCGCGGTTGCCGCGCGCATCGTGGTGTCGAATCCCGGTGACGTGCTGCGCAAGCAGATGTACGTGCGCGTGAGGATCCAGTCGCGCCAGGCCAGCCAGGGTCTGCTGATGCCGGTGTCGGCGATGCTGCGCGACGACGAGAACCTGCCGTTCGCGTATGTCGTCCAGCACGATGGCAGCTTCGCGCGGCGACACGTGACCCTGGGTCCGCGCAACGGCGATCAGTACGAAGTCAGTGACGGACTCAAGCCCGGCGACCGGATCGTGGTCGATGGCGGCCTCTTCGTGCAGTTCATGCAGAACCAATGAGCGACCATCTGCCGCCCATGCCGCCGCGCGCGGCGTCGCTGATGAACCGGCTCGTCGGTGCCTCGCTGGCGCAGCGCTTTCTGGTCGCGCTGCTGGTGCTGGTGCTGGTCGGCGCCGGCGTGCATGCACTGCACCGCCTGCCGGTGGACGCCTATCCGGACCTGTCGCCGCCCAGCGTCGAGATCGTCACCCAGTGGCCCGGGCACACCGCCGAGGAAGTGGAGCGGCTGATCACGGTGCCGGCCGAGCAGGGCATGACCGGCATTCCGAAAACCGACAATACCCGCTCGATCTCGCTGTACGGCCTGTCGGTGGTGACGCTCACCTTCGACAACGGCACCGACAACAACTTCGCGCGCCAGGAAGTGTTCAACCGGCTCGGCGATCTCGGTCTCCCCGACGGGGTGAAACCGTCGGTGTCGCCGCTGTCGTCGCCATCGGGGCTGATCTATCGCTACGTGCTGCAAAGCTCCGACCGCTCGCCGATGGAGCTGAAGACGTTCGAGGACTGGGTGGTCGAGCCGCAGTACCGCACCGTGGCCGGCGTGGCTGACGACTCCGGTTTCGGTGGCGGCAGCATGCAGTACCAGGTGCTGCTCGATCCGGCGAAGATCGCCGGGGTCGGGCTCACCGCGCAGCAGGTGCAGGCCGCGCTGGCCGCCAACAACGGCAACGCCGGCGGCGGCTTCTACTCGCAGGGCGGGCAGTTCTATTACGTGCGCGGCGTCGGCCGGCTGCAGACGCTGGAGGACATCGGCAACGTGGTGCTGGCGGTGCACGACGGCAGCCCGGTGCTGGTCAAGGATGTCGGTCGCGTGGTCATCGGCATCGCGCCGCGGCTCGGCCAGTTCGGTTTCGAAAAGCAGGACGACGCGGTCGAGGGCGTGATCTCGCTGCGTACCGGCGAGAAGACCCAGGACGTGCTGCAGCGGGTCGAGGCGAAGACGAAGGAGCTCAACGAACAGGTCCTGCCGAAGGACATCAAGGTCCACCCGTTCTACGATCGCAGCGACCTGGTTGCGGTGACCACCCAGGTGGTCAAGGACAACCTGCTGCGCGGCATGTTGCTGGTGGTGGTGGTGCTGATCTTCTTCCTCTACGACGTGCGTGCCGGACTGATCGTGGCGGTCACCATCCCGCTGTCGCTGCTGGTCGCCTTCATCGGCCTGGACCTGCAGGGTGCCTCGGCGAACCTGCTGTCGATCGGTGCGATCGACTTCGGCATCCTGGTCGATGCGGCGGTGGTGATGGTGGAGAACATTTACCGCCAGCTCGCCGATCGCGAGGGAACGAAGTTCAACGTCATCGAGGTGATCCGCGATGCCGCGGCGGAGGTCGACCGTCCGCTGTTCTATGCGGTGGCGGTGATCGTGGTCAGCTTCCTGCCGATCTATGTGCTGTCCGGCCCGTCGGGCACGCTGTTCAAGCCGATGGCGGACACCATGGTGTTTGCGCTGGTCGGTTCGCTGGTGATCACCCTGACCCTGTTGCCGGTGCTGTGTTCGTGGTTCATGCGCAAGGGCGTGCGCGAGCGGCGCAACCGCGCGTTCGAGGCGATCAAGTCGGTCTACATCAAGGGGCTGGATTTCTGTCTGGCCCGCGTGTGGGCGACGACGATCGCCTCGGCGGTGCTGCTGGGTCTTGCGCTGCTGCTGATCCCGCGCATCGGTGCGGAGTTCATGCCGCATCTGGACGAAGGCGCGCTATGGGTGCGCGCGACCATGCCGTACACCATCGCGTTCGACGAGTCGGCGAAGATCACGCCGCAGATCCGCGACATCCTGCGCTCCTTCCCCCAGGTCACCACGGTCGCCTCGGAACTGGGCCGTCCCGACGACGGCACCAACTCGACCGGCTTCTTCAATGTCGAGTTCTATGTCGGCCTGAAACCGTATTCGCAATGGACCGGCGCGTACCGCACCAAGGCCGAGCTGACCGCGGCGATCAACCGGAAGCTGCAGACGTTCCCCGGCATCACGTTCAACTACACCCAGCCGGCCGAGGACGCGGTGGACGAGGCCGAGACCGGTCTGAAGAGCGCGCTGGCGGTGAAGGTGTTCGGGTCTGACCTCAACACGCTGCAGGCGAAGGGCAAGGCGATCAAGCACGTGCTGGAAAACGTGCGCGGTATTCGTGACGTGACCCTGGTGCAGGAGCTGGGCCAGCCCAGCCTCAGCATCACCATCAATCGCGCCGCGATCGCCCGTTACGGTTTGAACGTGGACGACATCAACGGAATGATCCAGACCGCGATCGGCGGCGACGTGGCGACCCAGGTGATCCAGGGCGAAAAGCAGTTCGACCTGGTCGTGCGGCTGGATCACCAGTACCGCGACAACGCGGAGGAGATCGGCAACATCCTGGTGGCGACGCCGGGCGGCCAGCAACTGCCGCTGAAGGAGTTCGCCGATATCCACGTGACCAATGGCGCCTCCTTCATCTACCGGCAGGACAACTCACGCTACATCGGCGTGCAGTTCTCGGTGGAAGGCCGCGACCTGGCCGGCGCGGTGGAGGATGCGATCGGCCAAGTCAACGCGAAGGTGAAGCTGGCGCAGGGTTATCGGCTGGACTGGGGCGGCGAATACAAGGAATACACCGCCTCGCGCGCGCAACTCAATTTGATCGTGCCGCTGACGGTGGGGCTGATCTTCCTGCTGCTGTTCACCCTGTACAGCAACTTCAAGTTTCCCTTCATCACCGTGCTCGGCGTGGTGCTGTCGGCACCGGCGGGCGGCATCATTGCGCTGTGGCTGACCGGCACGCCATTCTCGGTGTCGTCGGGAATCGGTTTTCTGGCGCTGTTCGGCGTCTCGGTGCAAACCGCCGTGGTGTACATCTCCTACGTCAACGAGCTGCGTCGCAACGGCGTCGCCGTGGCCGAGGCGATTCGCGAAGGCGCGATCCTGCGCCTGCGGCCGATCATGATGACTGCGCTGGTGGCGGCGCTCGGTTTGTTGCCGGCGGCGCTGGCCACCGGCGTGGGCACCGACACCCAACGCCCGTTCGCGCTGGTCATCGTCAGCGGCCTGTTCACCCGCCTGCTGATCAGCATCTTCCTGATGCCGGCGCTGTACGCGATCGTGGCGCGGCCGGACGACCGGCTGGAAGTGTAGGAAGCCTCGAAAAACCGCTTGTTTGTTCGTCATTCCTGCGAGGCGCTGTTCAACAGCCGAACGCCGGTCAAGCAGGAATCCAGTGTTTTTGTCTTCAAGAGCTTTGCGGCGCTGGGCCCCAGCTTTCGCTGGGGCGACGGGGATTTTTCGAGGTTTCCTGTAGCGGGAGTGGTTCAGCCCCCGTCGCTGCCGGATTCGATCTGCTGCGCCAGGTTGTACAGGATGCGCAGATCTTCATCGTCCAGCGTGCCGCCCTCGATGCCGCGGAAGTGGTGGTGGAACGCGCGCACGGCGGCAGCGCGGTCTTCCAGCGGGTAGCCGACCACGGCCAACGCCATCCACGGATCGAAGCCCGCGGGCGGGTCGAGCAGGGGCCCTTGTGGCCATAGTCCGAAGCCGGCGGCGGCCAGTTGCGGCCACGGGAACAGCGGGCCGGGGTCGTCCTTGCGGGTGGGCGCGAAATCCTCGTGGCCGACGATCTGGGTGCGCGGGATGTGCAGGCGTTCGGTGAGGTCGGCGAGCAGGCGCAGCAGGCTGTCGATCTGCGGTTGGGCGAACGGCGTGGTGCCGTCGTTGTCCAGCTCGATGCCGATCGAGGCGGAGTTGATGTCGGTGATCGTGCCCCAGTGTCCGGGGCCGGCGTGCCAGGCGCGCAACGGGTCGGATACCAGTTGATAGATGTGACCGTCGGCACCGACCAGGTAATGCGAGCTCACCGGTCCGCCGCTGTTCTTCGTGCGCAGGGTGTCCAGGCTTTCCTGCACCGAGTGCTGGTTGGTGAAGTGCAACACGATCAGCACCGGCCGGCGGATGTCGTGGTTCGGCGACGGCACCCAGGTCGCCAGCGGGTTGCGCGGCGGCAGCGGTGCGCAGGCGGCGAGCAGCGCGAGCAGCGCGAGCAGCAGCAAACTGGCGATGCGCAGGAAGCGTGGTGTCGAAGGTGTCTGGTACATGGCGGAGAGCTTCACGGGGTCATCTTTGCACGTCATTCCAGCGAAGGCTGGAATCCAGTGACTTCAGGCGCCTCAGGGCAGAGACACTGGATTCCTGCTTGCGCGGAATGACGATGATGGTCAATGCAGGTACGGCGCGGCGATCGCCAGCGCGGTGCGGTACGGCTCCGGGTCGTTGCGGTTGCTGAGCAGGATCACGGTGAGATGCTGCTGCGGCCAGCGCACGATCACGTTGCGGAAGCCGATGCTCTCGCCGGAGTGCCACACGGTGTCGCCGGTGATGCGCCAGCCGTAGCCGTAGCTCGCCTCGTACGGTTCGCCGGTGACCTTCACGTGCGGGCTGAAGGCGAGCTTGCGCGAGGCGTCGCTGAGCAGGCGGTCGTCGTACAGCGCGGCGTCCCACTTCGCCAGGTCGTCGATCGAGGCATAGATGCCGCCGTCGCCGCGGGTGGCGCTGGTGACGCTCTGGTCGGTGCGTGTCCAGCCGCCGTTTTCCTCGCTGTAGCCGTAGGCGCGATCCGCCACGTCGGGGCCACTGCGCTCATGCAGCAACGTGTGATCCATGTGCAGCGGCTGGAAGATGCGCTGCTGCAGGTAGAGCGGCAGGCTGATGCCCGACGCGTGCTCCACCACCAGGCCGAGCAGCACGTAGCCCGAGTTGCTGTAGCGGTACGCCGTGCCCGGCGCGAAGTAGGCCTTCGGCGTGGCGGACAGCAGGCGCAGCACGTCGTTGTCGCTGACCTGCTCGGTGGTGCCGGGCGGAATCAGGTCCTCGTAGTCGACCAGGCCGCCGGTGTGCGTCAGCAACTGGCGCAGCGTGACCGCGGCCGTCGTCTCCGGCAGCGTGGGCAGCCAGCGGCGCACCGGATCGTCCAGGTTGAGGCGCCCGCCCTCGGCCAGCAGCAGGATCGCGGCGGCGGTGAACTGCTTGCTCACCGAGGCGAGCCGGTAGTTGGTGGCCGGTGTGGCTTTGTCTTCGTCCTCGAGGTTGGCCAGACCGTAGCTGCGGCGCACGATCGGCTTGCCGTCCTTGAGCACCAGCAATGACGCGCCGGGAATGTCGCCGGTGTAGCGCTGCATCAGCGCGTCGATCGGGTCGACCGGCCTGGTGTTGCTGGCACAGCCGCCGAGCAGGACGATCATGGCAAGGCTTGTCAGTTGTTTGAACATGGAAGCTCGTCTCCCGGTGTGGCGTGTAGGAGCGCACCCTGTGCGCGATGCTCTTCCGTAACGTGACGAAGAGCATCGCGCACAGGGTGCGCTCCTACAGGTCGCGGATCGTCATTGCACCGGCACGTCGTAGAGCGTGTGCGGCGTCGGTTCGGGCGCTAGGGTGTAGTGCCACCATTCCATCGGATAGTTGCGGAAGCCCTCGCGCTGCATCGCATCGCGCAACAACAGACGGTTCGCGCGCTGCTGCGCGGTGATGCCGGGCGCATCGGTATGCGCACGCACGTCGAAGAAGTCGAAATCCGTACCCATGTCCAGCGGCTCGCAGTGCATGCCGTCGGCGGCGCAGCGTTGCAGCGTGAGGTCGATGGTGGCGCCGCGGCTGTGGCCGGAGACCGATGCGATGTAGCCGTCGAGCAGCTTCGACTTGTCCAGCGCGGGATAGTGCTGCGGCTTGGTGCGCTGGTCGGCCAGGTCGTGCGCCCAGCGCACGAAGTGCGCCACCGCGCGGGCGGGACGGTAGCAGTCCCAGATCTTCAGGCGCAGGTGTTGCGTGCGCAGCTCGTGCTCGACCCGCGCCAGCGCTTCGGCGACCGGGCGCAGCAGCAGGCACTTCGGCGCCAGGTAGCCGTCCACCGGCGCGCCCACGAAGTTGTCGCTGCCGGCGTACTTGATGTCCTCGGCCATGTCCGGCACCCGCGTGCGGATGTCGATCAGGTTGGCCGCGGCGGCGGTCTTCGCCGGCGACAGCGCGGGCGGTTGATCCGCGTGGGCGATTCCGCTGACCGCGACGAGCAAGGCAAATGCGAGCAGATATCCGGCTTTCGTAGGAGCCCGCTTGCGGGCGATGCCTTTCCTTCCGCCAGGCACAAGAGCATCGCCCGCAAGCGGGCTCCTACCGGTGGTCATGGGCGACGGGCTGGTCATGGGTGACAGCTCCCCACGCGCTGGAAGTCGAGGTCTTCGTAGTCGGAGCTGAAGTCGCCCAGCGGATCGAGCTTGGCCATGCGCAGGGTGGTCGGTTGGTCGCCGGTGGCGGCATGGAAATCCAGCCACGCGTCGAGGTCGGCAGAATCGTCCCAGTGCACGAAATAACGCTCGCCCAGGCGCATCACCGTGCCGGCCAGCCTCGGCGATTTCGCGGCGGCGAAATGCATTTTCCCGTCGCGCGGACACAGCGTGATGTCGCCGAACCACGGGTCACGATACTGCCCGCTCCAGCGCGCCAGTTCGGCGGCGCTGGCTGGCTGCTGCGCCGAGGTGTCCGGGGCGGACGAGGACGGCGATCGCTGTTTCGCCTGCTGCTCCAGCGCGTCGGCGTACCAGCGCACGTCGCGGCTGTCGCCGGGTGCGGTGAAGTGCTTCATCAGCACCTCGCCGAGCACGGTGCGTGCGTCGTCCGCCTCGCCGTTGATCATGAACACGAAGCCGCTCTTGCGATCCGGCAGCAACGCCAGCATCGAGTACATGCCGTTCAGCGTGCCGGTGTGCCACACGCTCCACTGCCCGTCGACGTCGGCCATGCGCCAGCCGTAGCCGTAGGCCATCACGTGCGTGTTGTCCCAGGCACGGCGCTGTTCGGAAACCGGGATCAGCATGTGCGGCGCCTGCAGCACGTCGCGTTGCACCGGCGACAGCCACTTCAGCTGCGCCGTGCTGGGTACCAGCCAGTTGCGCGCCCAGGCCAGCATGTCGGTGAGGTCGCAGCGGATGCCGCCGGCGGCGGCCGAGGTGATCGCGGGAATCGCGGCGTCCTCGGGGATCGCCACGTTGCGGCCGCCATCGCGGCGATGCGGCGTGGCCACGTCACCCACGGTGTCGCGGTTCCACGCGCCGACCTGGCAGCGGTCCAGCTGCAGCGGCTCGAACACTTCGCGCCGCATCAGCGTCTCGTACGGCGCGCCGCCCGCGGCGGCGGCGACTTCGCCGGCCACCACGTAGAGCAGGTTGTCGTACTGGTACTGCGCGCGGAAGCTGTAGCCGGGCTTGATGAAGGCGAGGCCGTGGATGATGTCGGCGCGGGTGAACGCGTTCGGCTCCGGCCACAGCATCAGGTCGCCGCCGCCTTCGGGCAGCCCACTGGAATGGGTGAGCAGGTCGGCCACGCGCATGTTCGCGGTGACCCACGGGTCGTTCATGCGGAATTGCGGCAGGTATTTCGTCACCGGGTCGTCCCAGCGCAGCTTGCCCTGGTCGACCAGCCGGCCGAGCAGGGCGGTGGTCATCGCCTTGCTGTTGGAGGCGATCTTGAACAGGGTCCGCGGGGTGATCTTCCGGCCCGAGCCGGCGACGGTTTCGCCGGCGGTGCGCACGTAGACGATCTGCCCGTTCTCGATCACGCCCACGGCGATGCCGGGCAGCTGGTAGCGCGCGACGGTGGCGTCGACGATCTTGTCGAAGGCTCTGGTTTCGGGCGTTGGTGTGCTGGCGTGGATGGTGCTGACGGTGAGGGGCAGTGCGGCGACCAAGAGCCAAAAGCGCCCCCTCACCCCAGCCCTCTCCCCCGGCTTTGCCGGGGGAGAGGGAGTGGCAACGGAGCGCGCGCTACAAACTCCCTCTCCTCCGGCAAAGCCGGGGGAGAGGGCTGGGGTGAGGGGGACTCTCGCTTCAGGGCTTCGCGGCATGGCGCTCGACCTCGCTCCACACGCGCAGCAGGTTGCCGCCCCACAGCTTGGCGATGTCGGCGTCGCTGAAGCCGGCGCGGCGCAGCGCGGCGGTGACGTTGCGGGTTTCGCTGGCGTCCTTCCAGCCGGTGATGCCGCCGCCGCCGTCGAAGTCCGAGGCGAGGCCGACGTGGTCGATGCCGGCGACCTGCACCATGTGGCGGATCTGCTTCATGTAGTCGTCCAGCGTGGCCAGCGGATACTTCTTCTGGATCTCGGCCATGCCCGCTTCCATCGCGGGCCGATAGTCGTCGTTGTCGCTGTCGTATTCCTTCTCGCCGGCCTGTTTCGCCACGGTTTCCTGCAGCTTCTTCTCGGCGGCGGCGCGGGCCGGGTCGTTTTTCAGGAATTCCTTGTACGCCACCGCCTGGATCACGCCACCCTTGGCAGCGATTGCGCGCAGCAGGTCGTCGGGCAGGTTGCGCGGGTGGTCGAGCACGGCGCGCGCGCCGGAGTGCGAGGCGATGAGCGGCGTGCTGGACAGCGTGAGCGCATCGCGCACGCAGTTGTCCGAGGCATGCGAGATGTCGACCAGCATGCCGAGCTGGTTGGCGCGTTTCACCACGGCGCGGCCGAAGTCGCTCATGCCCTTGTCGCCGGCGCTGTTCATCGCCGGCTCGCCATGTTCGGTGTCGGGCAGCGAGCTGCTGCACAGGTCGTTGTTGCCGACGTGAACCAGGCCGACGGAGCGCGCGCCGCGGTCGAACGCGGCGTCGAGGCGGCGGATGTCGTGGCCCAGCGAGTAGGCGTTCTCGATCTCGATCGTCGCCGAGAGCAGGCCGGCCTTGTGGTTGGCCAGCAGCTGCCCGGGCGTGGTGGCCAGGCGGATGCGGTCGGGATACATCATCATCATGCGGCCGATACCGTCGTATTTCTGGCTGGCCTGTTTCACCGCCTTGGCGTAGCCGGCGGCGTCGAGCTTGTGCTGCGGCACCCAGATCACGAAGAACGCCGCGTTCAGGCCGCCGCGCTCCATCTTGCCCAGGTCGACCAGCAGGCGGGTGTCGTGCCCTACGTCGAAGCGCGGCTCGCCCATGTAGTTGAAGGGGATATCGACGTGGGTGTCGATGGTGATCGGCGGATCCTGCTGCGCTTGCGCGGGCAGCGTCCCGGCGAAGCTCAAGGCGGCGAGGAGGGCGAGGCGGACAGTCGTGTTCATGGCGTTTCCCAGTTCCGGGCCGGCTGTTCGCCGGCGATCATTTCCTCGAAGTGCTGGCGGCGGCGCACCACGGCGTAACGGCCCTGGTTCAGCAGCACCTCGGCTGCCAGCGGCCGCGAGTTGTAGGTGGAGGCCATCGACGTACCGTACGCGCCGGTGGCCTTGATCAGCAACAGCTCGCCGGCCTCGCACTCGGGCAGTTCGCGACCGCGGGCGAAGGTGTCGCCGGTTTCGCAGACCGGGCCGACGATGTCGTAGGTCGTCATCGGCCGTGGTGCGTCGGTCACCGGCACGATGTCGTGCCAGGCGTCGTACAGGCTGGGCCGCTGCAGGTCGTTCATGGCCGCGTCCAGCACCAGGAAGCTGCGTTCGACGCCGGGCTTGACGCGAATCACCCGGGTCAGCAGCACGCCGGCCTCGGCGACCAGGTAGCGGCCCGGTTCCAGCAGCAACTTGCCGCGGTAATCGGCCAGCGCTTCGCGAATCACGCCCACGTAATCGGACGCGGCCACCGGTTTGTCGACGCCGGCGCGGTAGCACACGCCGAGGCCGCCGCCGACATCGATGCTGTTGATCGGATGGCCGGCCTGCTCGAGTTCGCGCCAGAACGCGGCGACCCGCTGCAGCGCGAGCCGGAACGGTTCGACGCTGAGGATCTGCGAGCCGATGTGCACGTGCAGGCCGTCGAGCTGCACGTGGCTGAGCCGTTTGCGACTGGCGAACCAGCGGCGCGCCTCGTCGATGCTGACGCCGAACTTGTTCTCCGACTTGCCGGTGGAGATCTTCGCGTGGGTCTGCGCGTCCACGTCGGGGTTGATGCGCACGGCGGCGCGCGCGGTGACCTCCTGCGTCTTCGCCAGCCGCTGCAGGGTGTGCAGCTCGTCCAGCGACTCGACGTTGAAGCGCATGATGCCGACGTTCAGCGCGCCGGCAATCTCATCAGCGCTCTTGCCGACACCAGAGAACACGATGCGTTCGGCCGGTATGCCGGCGTTGAGGGCGCGGCGCAGCTCGCCGACCGAGACGATGTCGGCGCCGACGCCGGCCTGCGCCATCAGTTGCAGGATGGCGAGGTTGGAATTGGCCTTGACCGCGAAGCAGATGCCGGCGTCGAGCCCGGCGAGCGCGCTCTGCAGCTCGCCGATGCGTTGCCGGATGGCGCTGGCGGAATAGGCGTGGAAGGGGGTGGCGATGCGTTCGGCCAGTTGTTGCAGGTCGACGCCGTCGAAATGGCTGTGCGAGGTTGGCGTTGAATACGTGTCCATCGTGGCAGCCGGCGAGGCGGTATTCGTTTTCATCATCGGCTGCACGTGGCTGGCTTCCGCGTCAGGTGGGTTGCCGGCGCACGCGCGTGGAATCGCGACCGGCAAAAAAAGGCGACCCGCCATGGGAGCGGGCCGCCAGGGGAGTAAAACCTCAATACGTGTAAGTCACGACCAGTTGCATGTAGCGCGGCGGTTGCCAGTTGGTGCCTTGTCCGAAGTAGGGCATACCGTTGGTGTTGCCGGGCGTGCTTTCGTAGCGGGAATGCACGTTGATCATCGTCTGCCGGTTGAGCAGGTTGTAGACGGAGAAGCGCGCCTTCAGGTCGATGCCTTCCACCGGCAGCGTCCAGGTCACGTTGGCGCCCAAGTTCCAGTACCACGGCATGCGACCGAAGGCGCCGCGTGGGCTGTACGTGAGCTGCCGCGTACGCCAGTCGGAGCAATTGTTCGTCGGCGAACTCGTGCAC
Organism: Rhodanobacter sp.; assembly: GCA_036561785.1. Taxonomy (GTDB): domain Bacteria; phylum Pseudomonadota; class Gammaproteobacteria; order Xanthomonadales; family Rhodanobacteraceae; genus Rhodanobacter. Next base: position 9,411 of record DATCUT010000162.1, on the reverse strand, counting down.
AGCCAGCCCGAACCGCCGCCGCTGTATTCGCCGGGTCCACCGGCGCTGCGGTTGTCGTTGGGCCAGACCACGCCGAAGGCCGTGATCGGGCCGCCGGAGCGCGCGAACAGCGTCGAACCGAAACTCCACATGTCATTAAGCTTGAAGCTGCCGTTCAACTTGATCTGGTGGCGATAGTCGTTGAACGTCGGGCCGGAACGCTCGTTCACGGCCGGGTGGTCGTAGTACTGCACCAGGCTGGTGTCGTTGTAGCCCGTATCGGAGTTCACCGGGCCTTCGATATTGCCCTCGCTCTTGGACCAGATATAGCTGGCGTTGAAGGCCCACTTGTCGTCCCATGCGCGATCAATCTGAAACTCGACCGCCTTGTAGGTGCGCCGCGGCTTTTTGTAGCCCATGATGGCGCCGCTGCCCGAGGCCTTGTAGCCGTCCTTGGAGCTGTCGAAGCTGACCCAGCTGTTAGTGTCCGGGCACCACAAGGTCGCCTTCTCGCCCGGATTGAGGATCGGCCAGTCGCCGGAATACCAGGGGCATCCATCGACATGGTTGATGCGCACGTCTTCCACCGCGCGGGTCATCTTGCGGTAGGTGACGTTCACGCCGTACGACCATGTCTGGTTGATCGCCTGCTGGAAGCCGAGGATGAATTCGTCCTGGAAGACTTGCTTCAGGTCGCGATCGACCGCGGTGCGGACATCGTCGGGAGCGGGGGTATTGCCCTCGGTGTTGACCGGGCCGATCTGGGCACCGATGTTCGGGGCGAGATAGGGGGCGCCGGTGATCGGGTCTTTCTTTTCGGTCCAGCCGTTGAGCACGTAGTAGGTATGCTCGTCGGTGGTACCGCCGCCGAAGTAATCGGTGAGCTTGTTGGTCAGCGGGATGTAATAGCGCCCCGCATTGCCGAACACCTTGGTGCTACCGTCGCCCTTCACGTCCCAACTGAAGCCGACGCGCGGGGAAATCATGTCGCTGAAGTCAGCCTTGGCGAAGGTCGCGCCCGACGCCAACTTGTTGTGGAACTTGTCGGCGCGCACGCCGAGGTTCAGCAGCAGGTTGGGTGTGACGCTCCAGTTGTCCTCCACGTAGAACGCCTGCGCCTTGGTGCTGACCGGGGCACCCGTGACGTAGTGGCGCGCATCGGCGATGGCGGTGACGCCGGCGGGAACCAAGGCGCCGTTGGGCAGTATGCCGCCGGGCGTGGCGGCCTGGGCCTGATAGCTCACCCCGTCGCCCGGATACACCCTTGAGCTCTTCGAATCCATGAGCTCCTGGTCGAGGCCGAAGCGCAGCAGATGATTGCTCAGGGTCCATTCGAAGTCGAGGCGCGTCGCCTTGCGCTTGTCGAAGCGGCTGCTGATGCTGCTGTTGGTCGGATGGCAGCCTTCCTGCGCGGTCGCCGGCCCGAACGCGGCGGTATAGCCGCTCGAGCGGGTGACGATGCTGCACTCGGCGTCCCACGGGCTGCTGTCGGTGGCACTGCGCTTGTTCACGCCATACATCGCCTTGGCGACGAAGTTGTCGCCAAAATGGCCGGTATAGGTGAGCGCGCCGTTGTCGCCACCGGAGCCCGAGGTGCCTTCACCCAGGTTTTTGCCGTACTCGGCGTCGGCCCAGGTGTAGTCGTAATGGGTGGTGGTCGAGTCGGCCTTGTCGGAGAAGGCCAGCAGCTCCAGCAAGTGGTTGTCGTTGATGTGCCAGTCGATCTTGGCACCCCAGAAATCATTGACGTTCTTGGTTTTCCAGGCTTCGGAGGTGTCGATGTCCTGCGGCCTGGCGTCGCGTCGTTCGTACATGCCGAAGAAGAACAGTTTGTCTTTCACGAGGGCGCCGGACGCCCATACGTTGGCCTTGTAGAACGGGCTCACGTCGCGGCTGGTACGGTCCTTATTGCTGATTTTTCCGTCGGTATAGAAGTGGTCCTTGGCCGACGATGCCCACGCCGAGGGTTCCATCGTCACTTCCGCGCCAGCATGGAAGTCGTTGCCGCCGGAACGCGTCACGGCGTTGATCACGCCACCCGTGCTGCGGCCGAACTCGGCGGAATAGCCACCGGTCTTGACCTGGAATTCCTCGAAAAACGCGAACGGCACCGAGGAGAAGCCCTGGCGGCGATACGGATCGGTCACGTCGAGGCCATTGATGTAGACGACGTTCTCGGCCACCGACGAGCCGCCGAAGGTGAGGCCGCCGAAGGAGGCGCCCGAGGACACCACACCCGGCGCCAGCAGCGCGACCGAACTCAGGTTCTGATCCACCGGCAAGCGTGCCAGCTCGGCGCGGGTGATGTTGGTGGCCGATTCGGTGGAGAACACGTCCACGCGGTTGACCACCCGCGAGCCCATGACCTGGACCGACGCCAGGTTGGTCACGTTGCCGCTGCTGCCCAGGTTGACGGTGGTGGTGCCGCCCAGGGAGACAGCAACTGAAATCGGCGTGCCGACCGTCTGGCCGCCACGCAGGACCTGGAGGCTGTAATCGCCTACCGGCAACTGGGCTACCCGATACGTGCCGTCGGCGTTGACCGTGACGGAGCGGGCCTGCCCGGTCGCGGTATTGGTGACGGTGATCTGCGCGCCGGCGTCGGCACGTCCCGCCACGGCGCCGGTGACAGCCTGGGCCAGTGCGGGTCCTGCAGCCAATGACGAGAGACCCAAGCCCATCGCCATGCAAAGTACGGTCCTGCGTAAATTACGACTGTTGCTCATCTCCCAATCTCCCCTCATCGACGCCGTCGATGCCATGTTTATGAAAAGCTGCCGGTTGGTTATTTGTCGCTGCGTCCCTGCGCCGCTGGCAGAACCTGCCAGTCGAAGTCGTAACCCAATTGGTCGAAATAGAGATTGCCGCCGCGCCATTCGGCCTCGCCGCGCTGCGAGTCCACGTCGTCGGAACGGAACTGCCGCTTGGGCGGCTGGAAGCGGCGCCCGAAGTCGTCGTTGAACGCGATGCGGTAGTTGTCGAGGCCACCGAGGTAGAACCATTCCAGCGCCTTGTCGTCCGACGCGATCGGCTGCAGGCGGCCGGTGGTGACGTCCATCGGCACCCAGCCGTACGGCGCCAGGTACAGGTAGCCCCAGTCGTGGATGTTGCTGTAGCCGGTGCCGTCGTCGGAATACACCATGCCCGACTGCCAGCGCGTGGGAATGCCGTTGAGGCGCAGCAGGGTCATCAGCAGCAGGGTCTGCTGACCGCAGTCGGCGTGGCCGGCGTGCAGTGCGTAGTCGCTGATGTTGGAAATGGTGGAGTACTCGCGCGCGCCGGCCCAGGGGATGCGGTCGACCGCGGCAAACAGTTTCTGCGCGATGCGATAGGGATTCTTCTCGTCGCCGACCGCGTCGTGCGAGAACTTGCGCATCGCGTCGGTGAACACGATGTGCGGCGCGCGCTCGGCCACGAACGGGGCCAGTTCGGGCGTGATGGTTGCCGCCTGCACCTGGTCCGGGTCGATCGCGTGGTACTGCGCGGACAGGGTCAGCTCGTAGGTGACCGAGAGCACCGTCTTCTGCCCGGCCACCGCGGGCTTCTCCAGGTACGCCGTGCGCTGCATGGCCGATTCGGGCGCGATCTGGTGTTGCGCCGGCACGCTGGCGACGTAGCGGATGTCTTCCTGCTGGCCCGGCACCGCGCGCGGGTACGGGATCCACGCGCGCACGGTCTCGCCGGCGGGCACCGCGTCGGCATCGACGGTCAGCGTCTGCGTCATGCGCAGGCGGCGCGGCAGCACGCTGCTGCGGTGTTCGGCCAGCGCGGTCTTGTAGATCGCGCGCTGGTGGTCGTTCAACCCTTCCATCGGGCCGTCGCTGATCGGCGTCTGCACCGCGCGCCGCGCCACCGCTTCGGGGCTGAGCCGGAACAGGTTGCCGGGTGAACGCTTGAAGTACAGCGTCCTGCCGCCGATGACCTGGTGCTCGAACAGGCCGGCCGCGTTCCACTTCGCGAACTCGGCGTCGCTGAGGTCGGGGATCTGCTTGCGCACGCGCGCCTTGACGTCGTCGGCGCTCAAGGTGAAGTCGAGCAGGATGCGGCGCATGCGTTCGCGCTGGAACGCGAGCGCGTTGCGCGTGTCGGCGGACAGGCCGGGCTGCGCCAGTGCACCAGTGATCGCCGCGTCGGCCGCCTTGAAGTGGCCGGCGTCGATCTGGGCGATGATGGGGGTGAGCGCCTTGCCGCCGGTGCCGTTGCCGGCGAACGCGAACGGTGCGGCGAACAGCAGGGCGAGCAGGGACACGACGACGCGCAGGCCACGTGCATGGCGGCGTATTCCCGGTGCGACAGGTAGCAACGTATCCATCGACAAACGTCCCCGTAACGAATCCCCTGAAACCGCTGTGTAACACGCTTGCAAATGCCGGTCAATAATTTATGCTTCAATCGAAGTCGATAAGAATCAGCTATTCCTTGATGGTGGAAGCCAGCCAGCCTGCGAATGCCCGCGAACGATCCACGAGGGGATGCATGTGATCCACACGGTCTGGCCCTACCTGGCGCTGATGTTGCTGGTCGCCGGCTTGTTTCCGGCGGTGGAACGCCGCTTCGGCTGGAAGGTGTTCTCGGTGCTGCCGCCGATCGTGCTGACCTATCTGTTCGTCACCGCGCTGGCGGTTTCCGGGCTGTGGCAGGTCAACGCGGAGATCAAGGCGGCGCAGTCGATGCTGGTGACGCACATGGTGCCGGCCCTGCTGTTCCTGCTGATGATCAACTGCGACCTGCGCGCGATCTGGCGGCTCGGCCCGCGGGTGCTCGGCGTGTTCGCCTGCACCTCGCTGAGCCTGTTCGTGGCCTTCATCGGCACCTTCCTGATCTATCGCCACTGGCTGCCCGGCAACGACTGGCAGCCGCTGGCCGCGCTCTCCGGCAGCTGGGTCGGCGGCAGCGCGAACATGATCGCGGTGAAGCAGGCGATCGGCATGTCCGACACGTACCTGGCGATGTCGCTGCTGACCGATGCGCTGGGTTACTCGATGTGGGTGGTGGTGCTGTTCTCGGTGGCGCGGCTGGCGCCGGCGTTCAATCGCTGGACCCGGGCGAAATCCAGCGGCGACATCCCGCTGGCGCCGGTGAAGACCAAGGCGCCGACCACCTACGACAGCGTGCTGCTGTGGCTGGGCATGGCGCTGGCGGTGGCGGCGCTGTCGGGCTGGCTGGCCGGCCGGCTGCCGGTTTCCGGCATGATCAGCGCGACCACCTGGACGATCCTGCTGGCCACCGGTTTCGGCCTGGTGGTGGCGCACACGCCGCTGGCGGAGTTTCCCGGCGCCAGCACGATCTCCAGCGCGATGCTGATCAGCGTGGTGGCGGTGCTGGCCTCGCAGAGCAACTTCCAGGGCATCGCCGCGGCGCCGCTGTACCTGCTGTGCGGTGTCACCATCATCGCGATCCACGCGGTGCTGCTGGTCGGCTGCGCCAAACTTTTCCGCTTCGACCTGTACCTGTGCGGGATCTCCTCGCTGGCGCATATTGGCGGCGTGGCCGCCACGCCGATCCTGGCGGCCAGCTATTCGGCCGCGCTGGTGCCGGTCGGTATCCTGCTGGCGCTGCTCGGCTACATCCTGGGCACCGGTTTCGGCCTGCTGGTGGCGACGATCCTGTCCACGCTGGCGGCCACCTGATGCGGTTTCAACAAAGGACCAAGACGATGCGATTTCCCCTGCTTGCTGCCACCGTGCTTGCGCTCGCCTTCGCCGGCGCACCGCTGCAGGCACGCGAGGCGAACGATGCGTTGACCGTACCGCCCTCCGGCGTGCTCGGCGTCGGCGAGGCGCAGCTCACTCCGGCGTTCTGGATCGGCCTGCAGGCTGAGCCCGATCGGGTGATCCTCGACCGCGCCGCGATCGAGGCGCAGAACGCGAAGCTGCTGCAGGTCGATCCGTCGATGCACGACCTGCACGCGTTGCCGAAAACCCTGGGCCGCGAGCAGGTCGCCGGCTGGATCGAGGCGCTGTCCGAGCGGCCGGACCGTCCGCTGTTCGACGTCGACGGCCAGCCGGTGCCGGCCGCCACGCTGAATGCCGTGGTTGGCAATTTGGCCCTGGCCGACATTCCCGCGCAGCAGAAGACGCGCTACGGCCTGGTGGTGCGCCGCGCTGCGCTGCGCACGTTTCCCACCACGCTGCGCGTGTTCAGTGAGAAGGGCGACACCGACATCGACCGCTTCCAGGAAAGCGCCGAGTTTCCCGGCACGCCGGTGGCGATCGTGCACGCCAGCGCCGACGGCAAGTGGCTGTTCGTGGTCAGCCCGCGCTATGCCGCCTGGACCGAGAAAGAGAACGTGGCCGAAGGCAGCGCGGCCGAAGTTTTCGGCTACGCCGACAAGACGCCGTACCGGGTGATCACCAGTGCGGTCGAGCGCACCGTGTTCACCCGCGAGCAGCCGGCGGTATCGCAGCTGCCGCTGGACATGGGCACGCGCATGCCGCTGCTGACGAACCTGCCGCCGGATCAGCCGGTCAACGGCCAGACGCCGTACGCCGCGCACGTGATCGAGCTGCCGCTGCGCCAGGCCGACGGCTCGCTGGCGTTCACCCCGGCGCTGCTGCAGAAAAACACCGATACCGCCGCCGACTACCTGCCGCTGACCCGCGGCAACCTCATCCGCCAGGCGTTCAAGTTCCTCGGCGAGCGCTATGGCTGGGGTCACGCCTACGATGGCCGCGACTGCAGCGGCTTCGTTTCCGACGTGTACCGCAGCATGGGCGTGCAGATGCCGCGCAACACCAGCAGGCAGGCGATCAGCCCGGCGCTGGAGCACCGCGCGTTCACCACGAAGGACAGCCGCGAAGAACGCCTCAAGGCCGCGCATGCGTTGCAGGTGGGCGACCTGGTCTACATCCCCGGCCACGTGATGATGGTGATCGGCCAACTGCACGGCCAGCCGTACGTGATCCACGACGTGGGCGGCATGAGTTACCGCAAGGCCGACGGCGGCAAGACGCGGATCAAGCTCAACGCGGTGTCGGTGACCCCGCTGCTGCCGATGCTGTTCAACGACAAGCAGACCTTTGTCGACCGCATGACCAGCATCGTGCGCATTCGCCAGTGAGCGGCATCTTCCCAATCTTCTGCGGCGTCATTCCCGCTTTCGCGGGAATGACGAACAAGAGGCGGTCCGACGCTTTCCACGGACGCCGCTCCACAAGACAAGAACAAGCGACCACAAGCCCATGAAAATCACAGATATCCAGTTCGGCATGCTGCGGGTGCCGCTGAAGACCCCGTTCAAGACGGCGCTGCGCACGGTCAACATGGTGGAGGACATCGTGGTGATGGTGCATACCGACTCGGGCCAGGTCGGTTACGGCGAGGCGCCGGCCACCGCGGTGATCACCGGCGATACCCACGGCTCGATCATCGACGCGATCCGCCACTACATCTCGCCGCGGCTGATCGGCCAGGACATCGCCGACCTCAACCACCTCACCCAGCTGATCCAGTCCTCGATGGAGAAGAACACCAGCGCCAAGGCGGCGGTGGAGATCGCGGTGTACGACCTGTGGGGCCAGCTCTACAGCGCGCCGCTGTACAAGCTGCTCGGCGGCGGCGATCCGGTGATCACCACCGACATCACTATCAGCGTCGACTACATCGACAAGATGGTGGCCGATTCGGTTTCCGCGGTGGAACGCGGCTTCGAGTCGCTGAAGATCAAGGTGGGCAAGGACATCGGCGTCGACATCGAGCGGGTCAAGGCGATCTACGCGGCGGTGGAAGGGCGTGCACTGCTGCGGCTGGACGCGAACCAGGGCTGGACCGCCAAACAGGCGGTGTACGCGCTGCAGACGCTGGAGGACGCCGGCATCAAGCTGGAGCTGATCGAGCAGCCGGTGAAGGCGCGCGACCTGGCCGGCATGCGCTACGTCACCGAGCGCGTGCACACGCCGGTGATGGCCGACGAGAGCGTGTTCGGCCCGATGGAGGTGATCGAGCTGATCCGCCTGCGCGCGGCCGACATCATCAACATCAAGCTGATGAAGACCGGCGGCATCTCCAACGCGATCCGCATCGCCGACATTGCGGCGATGCACGGCGTCGAGTGCATGATCGGCTGCATGCTGGAAACCAGCATCAGCGTGGCCGCGGCGGTGCACGTGGCGGTGGCCAAGTCGAACGTGATCACCAAGATCGACCTGGACGGCCCGTCGCTGTGCCAGTTCAATCCGGTCGACGGTGGGGTAATCTTCAACGAGTCGGAAATCTCGGTGACGGACGCCCCCGGACTGGGCATCCGCGAGATCCGCGGATTGGAGAGGATCGAAGCCTGATGTCGCCGCTGGTCAAAATCCGTTCGGAACGCGACCAGATGTCGGCAGTGGAGCGGCGCATCGCCGACTTCATCCTGGAGAACGCGCAGCTGCTGCGCGACTACTCCTCGCAGCAACTGGCCAATGCGCTGGGGATCAGCCAGTCCAGCGTGGTCAAGTTCACCCAGAAGCTGGGCTTCAAGGGCTATCCGGACCTGAAGTATTCGGTCGGCGAGGCGATCGCCCGCGCCGACAACGGCGACACGCCGCAGGTCGCGGCGGCGAGTGGCGGCGAGGGCGGCGGTTCGTCCGCCGGCAACCTGTGGCGGCGCAAGTCCGAGGCCGAGGAGGCGACCCGGCTGATCAATCCGCCGGAAACCCTGCAGGCCGTGGCCGACGCGATCGAGCAGGCCGGCCGTGCCGGCAAGGTGTTCATCATCGGGCTGGGCGAGGACGACATCCATGCGCGCGGCTTCGCGCTGAAGCTGTCGCTGCTGGGCATCCTCACCGTGCACAACTTCGACACCGCGCGGATGACCGCGAACGTCTCCGCGGCCAGCGCCGGCGACGTGCTGCTGGTGTTCTCCGAGCACGGCAACCATCCGGCGCTGTGCAAGATCGCCCGCTACTTCCGCGAGCGCCGCGGCCAGGTGATCACGGTGACGCGGCACACCGCGAACCCGCTGCGCGCGCTGGCCGACCTTTCCCTGGTGGTATCGGCGCACGACGAGCTGCCGTACATCCAGCCGCTGCTGTACCAGTCGGCGCTGCAGCACCTGCTCGACGGCGTGTTCGTGCAGCTGTGCGAAGGCCACGACGACCGCCACGCGCAACTGCTGGCCAACCTCGACCGCATCCAGCTGATGCTGGAGCCGTAGCCAATGTGTTCCCGTAGGAACGCACCCTGTGCGCGAATCACGTAACCGCTCCGCAACACGTTCTCGCGCACAGGGTGCGCTCCTACGAGGAAAACTGATGACTGTTCGCCGCCGCACCCTTGCCCTGCTGACGTTTGCCATCGCGCTCGCCGGAGCCGCGCATGCCGGCACGGCGGCCACGCCCTGGCACGACGCCGGCCAGCTGGTGCTGGTCACCACCGCTGGCTGGAATGCGAACCACGGCATCCTGCGCACCTTCGCGCGCGACGGCGACGGCGACAGCTGGCGTGAGGTGC
>DATCUT010000161.1:0-2694 GCA_036561785.1 Rhodanobacter sp. | reverse complement strand
CCTCGGACGTGCTGCTGCGCCGCCCGGACGTGCGCGCGGCCGAACACCAGCTGCTGGCCGCCAACGCCAGCATCGGTGCGGCACGCGCGGCGTTCTTCCCGTCGATCACGCTGACCGGCAGTGTCGGATCCGCCAGCAACGAACTGTCGGGCCTGTTCGATGGCGGCACCCACGTGTGGAGCTTCGTCCCCAGCATCCACCTGCCGATCTTCCAGGGCGGGCGGCTTCGCGCCGGCCTCGGGATGGCCAGGGTCGATCGGGACATCGCGCTGGCGCAGTACGAAAAATCCATCCAGGACGGCTTCCGCGAAGTGGCAGACGCGCTGGCCTTGACCACCACCCTCGCCCAGCAGCGACAATCCCAGCAGGTCCTGGTCGAGGCGGCCACGCAGTCGGATACGCTGTCAAAGGCGCGTTACCAGGCCGGCCGCGACAGCTATCTGACCCAGTTGGATGCACAGCGGACACTGTACGCTGCGCAAAGTGGCCTGGTGGCCATACAACTAGCCGAGCAGGCCAACCGGGTCGCGCTGTACCGGGTGCTCGGAGGCGGTTGGAACGAGTAAGGAACGATGAGCGAGAAACCCCGCAGCAACAAGGCCGAGGCCCGTATCGAGGCGCAACGCGAACGCATCCTGCTCGCCGCGCAGCAGTGCTTCATCGAGCACGGGTTCCACGGCGCCAGCATGGCCAGCATCGCCGAGACCGCCGGCATGAGCGCAGGGCTCATCTACCGCTACTTCGAGAACAAGAGCGCGATTATCCTGGCGATCGTGCAACTGCAACTGGAATTGCTGCACGACGACCTTAGCCTCAACCGCACAGTCGACCTGCCGGCGGAAATGATCGCGCGCTTCGGCACGGCCTGCGCCCACCAGGAGCACGGCATGAACGCGGCGCTGCTGCTGGAGATCTCCGCCGAAGCCACCCGCGATGCCACGGTGGCGGCGGCGCTGGATGAGTTCGACACCACCCTGCGTGCGGGCCTGACCGAATGGCTGACCCGCTCCCCGGATACGGGCGGACATGGATTGCCCGCCAAACTCGCCCCGCCGCGCGCCCTGCTCCTGCAATGCCTGGTCGAAGGACTCAAGGTGCGAGAAGCCCGTGAACCGGACCTGGACCGCGAACTGCTGGCAACAGCACTGCACGAATTCGTGCCGCTCCTGCTCAAGACGCCTCAAGGATGAAGTGATTGCGCTTCAAGATGAGGGGCAGCGGCCGGCGGTGCTTACTCGAAGCGCCCGGCTGAACCGGCCACCGCCGCGGTGCAGGCCGGCCTTCCGGCCATCGTGGTGACGAGGTCGTTGCCGATAGTCAGGCACTGGTCGGCGATCGCCGCCACGCCGGGCCGATGCGACACGGCGATCAGGATGGTCTGCGGCAGGCGGCGCCTGATCGTCGCGAGAACCGCGGTTTCGGAGGCGGCGTCGAGTGCGCTGGTGGCCTCGTCCAGCACGGCCAGGAACGGCCGGCGCAGGATGACCTGGGCCAGCAGCAGCCGCTGCAGTTCGCCGCCGGAAAGCCGGCTCGACGCGCTGTGCAGCGCGGTGTCGAGTCCGTGCGGCGAGTCGACCAGCCGCTTGTCGAGGCCGACGTCGGCCAGCGCGCTGCACAACATCGCGTCGCTGGCGTCGGGCGCCGCCCACAACAGGCATTCGCGCACGGAGTGCTGCCACGGCCGCACGTTCTGGCTGACGTAGGCACCATGACGCACCAACTCGCGGTACGCGTCGAAATCGATCGGCCGTCCGTCGCGGCGCGCCACGAAAACCTCGGGCGCCATCATGCCGGCCAGCACGTCGACCAGGCTGCTCTTGCCGATGCCGGAGTCGCCGCAGATCAGGGTCAACTCGCCGGGCAGCAGGACCAGTTCGCCGACCTCGAGCCCGCTGGGCGGTGGCGTCAGCCGCATCCGCTCGATGTGCAGCGTGCCGCTTGACGTGCTGCTGTGCGACGGCGCCGCGGACGGACGCACCGGCTCCAGGCTCACGTAACGCTGCCAGAGCTCGAAGGCCGGGGCGGCCGAACGCAGCTGCTGGAAGCTCTGCCGCGTCGTCACCAGGTAGGGCAGCAAACGTCCGAGCAGCAGGCACACCGCGATCAGCGAGGCCTGATCGACCCCGTGCCAGCGGTGCGCGAGCACGAACAGCGCGGCGATCCCGGCCGCCGCCAGCAGCTCGAGCATCAGCCGCCCGGACGCCACCAGTTCCAGCTGGCGCCGGTAGCCGTGGCACAACCGGGCGGAAATGGCGCCGTAACTCGCCTTCTCCGCCGCCTCGCGCTCGAACGAACGGACGTGGCGCAGGCGCCGCGGAAAATCCTCGCTGTGCCAGAACAGCCGGGTCATGTCGGCGACGTACTGGCGGCTGACCAGCGACTGTTCGCGGCCGTAGGCGCGCGATGCCAGCAGGCCGAGCCCCACCAGCAACGGTGTCGCCAACATCAGCGGCGGCGAAACCCAGAACGCGAAACCCAGGCTGACGGCAGCGCTGACGCCGGCGATCAGCAACTGCTGCAGGGCGCTGAAGCCCTGCACGATGAGCTCGACGTTGTGGGTGAGGACGTTGGCGATTTCCGCGGATGTCGCATCCGCCAGCGAGGCCAATGGCGCATCGACCAGGCGCGCGTGCACCGCGCGGCGCAGGTGCATGCCGTAGCGGCCGACCAGGCGCGCGCCCATCCGCGCCGCCT
>DATCUT010000160.1:0-2484 GCA_036561785.1 Rhodanobacter sp. | reverse complement strand
CATGCCGGCGCGATCACCGCGGCGCTGTACCTGGAGCGCTTCGTGCCGGACGGCACGCCGTGGCTGCACCTGGACACCTACGCCTGGAACGACGCCGATCGCCCCGGCCGGCCGCGCGGCGGCGAGGCGATGGGGCTGCGCGCGACGTTCGCGTTCCTGCAGCAGCGCTACGGCGGCTGAGCCGGCGGCATGACTTCTGGCGTTGTCGCGCCGGGGTGAAAGATTGCATCCTGCGGGGTCCCTCGGATCGGAGCCCGCCATGCCTCTTCGCCTGCCCCTGCTCGCCGCCGGCGTGGCGCTCGGCCTCGTCGCCTGCAGCAGCGTTCCCGTCGCCAAAACCGCGGCGCCGACCCAGCCGGCGCTGACCGCACAGACGCTGAACTCGGGCGGCGTGATGCCGGCCGAACAGGCGCGCGTGCACTTCGACCATGCCGAGCTGCATTTCGCGGTCGATCCGGCCGCGCAGAGCATCGACGCCAGCGCGACATTGAGCTTCACCGCGAAGTCCGCCATCGACACCCTGCTGCTGGACCTGGACCGCAACCTGCCGATCCGCGCGATCGAACTGAGTGGCCAGCCGCTCGCCGCCAGTGCGTGGAGCAATCCGGATGGCCGCCTGCGCATCCACCTGCCGGCGCCGCTCGCCGCCGGCGGCAAGGTGAGCGTGACGATCCGCTACGGCGGCAAGCCGCATGTGGCGAAGAAGGCGCCATGGGACGGCGGCTTCGTGTGGAGCCACACCGCCGACGGCCAGCCGTGGGTCGCCAGCGCGGTCGAGGGCGAGGGCTGCGACCTGTTCTGGCCGTGCATCGACCAGCCGCAGGGCGAACCCGATCTGGTCGACACCTGGATCACCGTGCCGAAGACGCTGGCCGCGCCCGGCAACGGCGTGCTGGTCGGCATCACCGACGCGGGCGACCAGCACACGTATCACTGGCGTGCCAAGCACCCGGACACCTACGCGATCTCGATCAACATCGGCCCCTTCGACGAACTCAAGGCGGACTACAAAAGCCGCTACGGCAACACCATCCCGATGCAGTTCTGGTATCTGCGCGGACAGGAGGCGCAGGCGAAGGAACTGTTCGCCGGGTTCCCGCGCATGCTGGATTTCTTCGAGCAGCAGATCGGCCCGTACCCCTTCGGCGACGAGAAGATGGGCGTCGTGGAAACCCCGCACCTGGGCATGGAGCACCAGACCCTCAATGCCTACGGCAACGGCTACAGGCAGGACGGTTACGGTTTCGACCGGCTGCTGCAGCACGAGTTTGCGCATGAGTGGTTCGGCAACCAGATGACCAACGCCGACTGGGACGACATGTGGCTGCACGAGAGTTTCGGCACCTACATGCAGCCGCTCTACAGCCAGTACCTCAACGGCGACGCGGATTACTTCAGCTGGCTGCACGGGCTGCGCCTGATGCTGCGCAACCGCCATCCGATCGTGTCCGGCAGCAGCAAGACCGAAGAACAGGTCTACGACGAGTCGGCCGGCCCCGGCCAGGACATCTACAACAAGGGTGCGCTGATGCTGCATACCTTGCGCCAGCTGATCGGCGACGAGGACTTTTTCGACAGCATCCGTCGACTGGTGTACGGCCGCCCCGATCCGAAACCGGGCAACTTCAGCCCGCGCTACGCCAGCACCGACGACTATGCCGCCATCGTCGACAAGGTGACCGGGCGCGACCTGCGCTGGTTCTTCGATGTGTACCTGCGCGACGCCGCGCTGCCGCGCCTGGACGAGCAGCGCGACGGCGACACGCTGAAGCTGCGCTGGGTGACCGAACACGGCAAGCCGTTCCCGATGCCGGTCGACGTGCAGGTGGGCGACAGCGTGCATACCTTGCCCATGCGCGGCGGCAGCGGCCAGCTGCAGGTGCCGGCCGGCAGCCTGCTGATCGTCGACCCGCGCTCGAAGGTCCTGCGCGAGCTGCCGCACGTCGAGGCCTACCAGCGATGGATGAAGCAGCGGCGAGCAGCGCAGTCCGCGCGGAAATAGTCGCCACGGTGCGGGCCGGCTGCCGCCGCCCGCGCCCCTATAATCACCGGGCACGTTCAGCAGCGAGCCTTCCCGATGAACAAGCCGCCACATGCCATTCCCGCGATTTGCCGCGAGCAGGCGCTTGCCGCGTGGCAGCGCGGCGACTTGGCGATGGCCGAGCAGTCCTTCCTGCACCTGCTGGAAGTCCAGCCCGATGACGCCGAAGCGCTGCAATTCCTGGCCACCCGCCAGCTGGGTCGGGGCGATATGGAACGCGCGATCGAGCTGCTGTCCGCGGCACACCGCGCACAACCGCAGGATGCGGCCATCCTGCACCGGCTGGGCGAGGTGCAGATGCTGGCCGGGGATCCGGAGGCCGCCGCCGACAGCCTGCGCAAGGGTCTGCAAGTCGCACCCGGCATGTTCGTGGCGCGCCTGCGCCTGGGCGTCGCGCTCGAGCAGCAGGGACGCCGGCACGAGGCCATGCTGGCCTACTTCGG
>DATCUT010000159.1:0-3040 GCA_036561785.1 Rhodanobacter sp. | reverse complement strand
TGCCGCGGCGTGGGCAGGAAGTCTCCTACCTCCAAGCGCCCTGCGCGAGGCTGCGCGCCTGCCGCTGCGGGCCATGGCCGAACTGGACATCGCCTGCGGCTTTGACGACCTGGGCCGGGTCCATGCCGCGCTGGCCGCCGTCGCCGCCGAAAAAGCCAGCGAAACCTTCGAGGCGACCGGCGTGCGCCTGCGCGTGCGCCTGCCGGCCGATCAGGCCTGCGTCTTGAAAAACCAGCTGCGCGACGCCACCCGGGATCGGGTGCGTTGCACCGCTGCACCCGGGCCTGCCCCGGCCTGGACCGGGCCGACCCTGTAGGCTTCCCGACTGGAACCCCCAGTCGCCGCTCGCAGCCGATGCCACGCGCTTTTCCTTATCGCCGGAACCCCCCCATGACGCCCCCGCAGGCTTCCACCCTCCCCGCCGCTGGCGTCACCGAGACCACCCCACGCACCAAAGCCAAGCTGGGCAGCCTGCGGGCGCTGTGGCCGTTCGTGCGCCGGCACATGGGCCTATTCGTGTCGTGGCTGGTCGCGCTGGCGGTGGCCTCGGCGGCGACCTTGAGCCTGCCGCACGCGTTCAAGCAGATGATCGACCACGGCTTCTCCAACGCCAGTGGCGCCGATATCGACAAGGCCTTCCTCGGCGTCTTCGCGGTGGTGGTGGTGCTGGCGCTGGCCTCGGCGGCGATCCTGAGCCTGCCGTACGCGTTCAAGCAGATGATCGACCATGGCTTCTCCAAGGCCAGTGGGGCCTTGTGCCTTGCGCATGGCGTGACGATGCTGCTCAGCTCGGACCGCGGCATCTCCGCATTCCCGGCCCTGCAAGTCCGGAATCCGCTGCGCCCCGACGCGGAATAGCCGTTCGAAAGCGGCGGCTGCGCCAGCGCCAGCGGCCTTCGGGCAGCGGATTGCCGCGCTTGCGCATGCAAGCGATCCGGGAGCGCCGCTATCATGGAGGCGGTCCCGCCCGTCCTGCCATCGCCCCCCCACATGCCCTCCGCCCGTCCCACTCAAGCCGGCCTGTTCGAGGAAGCTGCGGCCGACGCCGCCGAGCTGGTCTCGGTCGACATCCTGAAAACCGAGCAGAGCCCCGAACAGCGCCGCTTCAACCGGCTGACCAAAGAAATCCGCAAGAAGCGCAAGCAACTCGCCGACTGGCAGACCTATCTGCACGGCTACGCGCAGCGGGCCGCCCAGGACCACGATCCCCTGGCCGACACCCTGCGGGATCTCGATATACGCATCATGCAACGCCTCGACGGCCTGCTGGACCGCCGCTCCGGCGAACGCCTGGACCGGCGGCAGCACGAAGTGCTGCGCGGCTACCTGCTCGAAAGGCTCGAAAAATGGCTGCTGGAGGCGGATCCACCGGACCCGGAGCTGGAGGCGATGTACAACCGGCATGCCAGCCTGTCGCTCGACGAGCGCCGGCGGATCGATCGCGAGATCGAGCTCGATCTGGCCCAGACCGTTTTCGGCGCCGTCTTCGGCGAGGACGTGGTCGCCGGCCATCAGGGCGAGGACACCGAATCCCTGTTCCGCCACGTCGACGAAAAGCTGGGCGCCAAACGGCAGGAGCAAGAGGACGGCAGCGACAAGCGCCGGACGAAACGCGCCGAGGCCGCCGCTGCACGCCGCGCCGCCGTCGAACGCGAGGCGAGCCAGTCGGTGCGCCAGATCTTCCGCAAGCTCGCCAGCGCCCTGCACCCCGATCGCGAAACCGATCCCGCCGAACGTGAGAGAAAGACCGCGCTGATGGCGCGCGTCAACCAGGCCTACGCGAAAAAAGACCTGCTGCAGCTGCTGTCCCTGCAGATCGAAATCGAACAGATCGACGCCGAGCACCTCGCCGGCACGCCCGAGGCTCGGCTGAAGCAATACAACTCGGTCCTGCGCGAACAATCGCAGTCGCTGGACAGCGAGCTGCACGCGCTGGTGGTGCCGATCACGATGAACATGAACCTTGGCGGATTTCCGCCGCGCATGGCCGAACTCGACAAGGTACTGAATCGGCAGATCGCCACGCTGCGCCGCTGGTGCCGCGAAGCCGAGGCCGAGCTGCGGGCGCTCGACGATCCGGCGCAGCGCACAGCGCTCCTCGACACACTGGAGGTCCAGCAACTGAGCGGACTCGAACCCAGGTTTCCAAATGGCATCGGCGACTTCGGCTTGCCCTGGGACACCGATGATGAATCCGCTCCGCCGCCGTTCGACTGGCCGCCACCTCGCGAAGCCGGCGCGGGACAAGAGCCTGGCAAGAAACGCCGGAAGCGCAAGAAGAAAACGGGGCGCTGAACGCGTGCCGGACGACCAGACCGATGCCGGCATAGGCCAGCAGCAGCGACAGCCACTGCAGCGGCAGCACGCTCCGGCCAAAGGCGACCAAGCCGAGCAGCAGCACGAACGACGGGCAGGAGAACAGGATCAACCGCTCCAGGCCCGCCGAAACGTACTGCAGCCCAAGAAAGTCGAGCATGCTGGAGACGTAGTAACCGAGCACGCCGAGCAGCGCGATGAACACGAGTGTGCGCCGGTCGAGATTCGGCGCGCGCTTCCAGGTATAGAGCGCGATGGCCACGAAGAACGGCAGCGACAGCAGCATGCACAGCGCAATCAGGGTGACCGCGTCGATTCCTTCGCGATAGAGCAGCTTGGCCGCCACGGCCTTGCCGGAGAACAGCACGGCGCCGCTCAGCGCGCGCGCCAAGCCCTGCAGGTGGGCGGCTTGGGAGGTCGGACGGGTCAAAGCTGCGGATGCGACGCGGCACGCGGGCGCGCGATGATAGCGGAGTCGCCCCAACGGCTGCCGCATGCGCAAGATCGGCCTGGAATGCCGCGCGCGATCGGCACGCACGGTCGTGCTCAAGCTCACGACCGCGGACTTCCGCATCCTCACGCGCAGCCTGACGCCGGAACGGTGGCCTGCGTCTGCGGAGGCGTGCGCGCAGCTCGCCTGCGACCTGCGCGCACGCGTGAACCTGCCCGCCGAGACCCGTTACCGCCTCGCCGGCGTCGGCCTGGCGAACTTCGCGGACGCGCC
>DATCUT010000158.1:0-16276 GCA_036561785.1 Rhodanobacter sp. | reverse complement strand
AGGCGGCGCGCGAGGTCGGCGGGCGCGAGGTGGTGCGCGTGCCGTTCGAGTGGCCGGTCGCGGTGTCGCGGCACCTGACCGCACAGGGCGGCAGCGAGCTCGGCACGGTCAGCCTCGACATCCATCCATGAACGACACCCGGAACGGCCAGGAGCCAACATGCACAAGCGCACATTGAAATGGATCATCCTCGCCGCGGCGGTCGCCGCGCCACTGGCCGCGCCGGCGCACAAGATGTGGCTGTTGCCGTCGGCCACCAATGTCGCCGGCGCCGATCCGTGGGTGACGGTGGACGCGGCGATCTCCAACGACCTGTTCCATCCCGACCATCATCCGGCATCGCTGGAGCAGCTGGTGATCACCGCACCGGACGGCCAGGCGGCCACACCGCAGAACGCGACCACCGGAAAATACCGCAGCGTGTTCGACCTGCAACTGACCCGGCAGGGCACCTACAAGCTGGCGCTGGTCAACCAGGGCCTGTTCGCCAGCTACGAGCTGGACGGCCAGAAGAAACGCTGGCGCGGTCGCGCCGACGAGCTGGCCACGGCGATTCCGGCGGGGGCGAAGAACGTGCAGGTGACCGCTTCCAGCACCCGCGTTGAAACCTTCGTCAGCAACGGCAAGCCGAACGCCGCCGCGCTCAAGCCCGTCGGGCACGGCCTGGAGCTGGTGCCGGTCAGCATGGTCACCGACCTGGTGGCGGGCGAGCCGGCCACGTTCCAGTTGCTGCTGGACGGCAAGCCTGTCGCCGGCCTCAAGGTCAGCGCGATCGCCGGTGCCACCCGCTACCGCAATGCACAGGATGAGCTGACCACGCAGACCGGCGAGGACGGCAGGTTCAAGCTGACCTGGCCGCACCCGGGCATGTACTGGATCAACGCCTCCACCGAGGACGGCAAGAGCGGCGTGAAGCAGGCCAGCAAGCGGCGGCTGTCGTATACGGCGACGCTCGAGGTGCTGCCCGAGTAAGTGCGATGACGTACCGTCTGGCCATCCAGCTGCTGACCCTGTGGACGCTTGCCGCGCCGGCTGCGGCGGCGAGCCTGCAGCAGTTGCATGGCCAGACCATGGGCACCACCTGGTCGGTGCAACTGCTGCTGCCGCAGGCGCATTCGGCAGAAGCATTGCAACGCGGCATCCAGGCCGAGCTGGATCGCGTCGACGGACAGATGAGCACGTACCAGCCGCAGTCCGACCTGTCGCGTTTCAATCGTGCGCCGGCCGGCAGCTGGCAACACCTGCCGCCGGAGTTCTTCACGGTGTTGCAGCACGCGCTGCAGCTGGCGCAGGACAGCGGGGGCGCCTACGACCCCACGGTCGGCCCGCTGGTGAACCTGTGGGGTTTCGGTCCCGACCGGCGGCCGCATCAGCCACCGGGTGCCGACGCGATCGCGGCAGCGAAGGCGCGGGTCGGCTGGTGGAAGGTGAAGCTGGACCCGGTCGGCCGTCGCGCCTGGCAGCCGGGCGGGATCTACGTGGACCTCTCCGCCGTGGCGAAGGGCTACGGCGTCGACCAGGTCGGCCGCTACCTGCGGCGCATCGGCGTGGATGCCTGGCTGATCGAAGTCGGCGGCGAACTGAAGGCGCACGGCCGCAAACCGGATGGCACACGATGGCGGATCGGCATCGAGCGGCCGGACGCCGCGGCCGGCGCGGTGAACGGCGCCGACGAACTGGTCCGCACGCTTCAACTCGACAATCGCGCCGTCGCCACTTCCGGCGACTATCGCCATGTGTTCGAGGATGGTGGGCGCTACTACTCGCATCACATCGATCCGCGCAGCGGCTACCCGGTACCGCATGAAGTGGCGTCGGTCAGCGTGCTGGCGGACGGCTGCATGCAGGCCGATCCGCTGGGCACCACGCTCAGCGTGCTCGGTGCCGAACGCGGCATGGCGTATGCGCGAAAGCACGGACTGGCCGTGCTGATGATCGTGCGCGCCGCGCACGGTTTCGAGCAGCGCCTGTCACCGGCGCTTGCCGCGGAGTTGCAACGATGAGAAAGCCCGACGCGACGATGGCGCGGCGCGCGACACTCGGCAATGCGATCCTGCTGGGCGGATTTGCGCTGCTCTCGGCGGCGTTGCTCCTGTTGCATGCGGATGCGCTGCAATGGCGCGACCCGGGAGCGGCACGTTGGCTCGATGCGGCGCTGGTGCTGGCGGCGTGGCTGGGCCTGCTCGGCTGGTTGCGCTACCGGCGCCTGCCAGCGCCACGCAAGCCGCTGCCGGTGGCGGATGTAGCCGCCGGTCACGATCCGGTCGCGGTCGTTGCCGATGCGCGAGTCGACACGGCGCAGGTCGAGGTCAGTGTGCGGGTGGTCTACGCCAGCCAGACCGGCTTCGCCGAGCAACTCGCGCGACAGACCCTGCAGAACCTGCAGGCGGCGGGCGTGCCGGCGCGGCTGCATGGCATCGACACGTTGACACTCGACGAGCTGCGCCATGCCGGCCGCGTGTTGTTCGTGGTCAGCACCACCGGCGACGGCGAGCCGCCGGACATGGCGCTGGCGTTCAGCCGCCTGGGCATGAAGCAACCGGCGCAGTTGGCCGGGTTGCGTTACGGGCTGCTCGCGCTGGGCGACAGCGACTACGAGGATTTCTGCGGCTTCGGCCGCCAGCTGCAGCGCTGGCTGCGGGCCAGCGCTGCAGCTGGCGCTGTTCGATCCGGTGGAAGTGGACAGCGAGGACGAGGCCAGCCTGCGTCACTGGCAGCATCACCTGGCGATGCTTTCCGGCGTCAGCGACCTGCCGGACTGGCAAGCGCCGAAGTACCAGCGCTGGCAATTGGTCGAGCGCCGCTTGCTCAATCCCGGCAGCGTGGGCGAGCCCTGCTTTCATCTTGAGTTGAAGCCACTGCAGGGCAGTGCGGACTGGCAGGCCGGCGATCTGGTCGAGATCGGTCCCTGCCATGCGCAGGACAAGGTGACGACCTGGCTGTCGTCACAGGGACTGGATGGCCGCGTGCCGGTGGCGTTCGGGAAGGAGCGCCTGCCGCTGGCCGCGTTGCTGGCGCGCTGCCGCCTGCCCGAGCCCGACGAGGTCGACGGGCTGGATGAAGAGGCGGTGGCGGCGACGCTGCAGTTGCTGCCGCATCGCGAGTACTCGATCGCCTCGCTGCCGGAGGACGGCGCGATCCACCTGCTGGTGCGCCAGATGCGTGGTCGCGGCGGCTACCTCGGTCTCGGTTCCGGCTGGCTTGCGGTGCATGCGCCGGTCGGCACGGAGATCGCCCTGCGCGTACGCAGCAACGCCAATTTCCATGCACCGAGGGATGCGCGGCCGCTGATCCTGATCGGCAATGGCACCGGGCTGGCCGCCTTGCGCGCGTTGCTGAAGGCGCGCATCGCCGCCGGCCACCGGCGCAACTGGTTGCTGTTCGGCGAGCGGCATGCGGCGCACGATTTGCTCTATCGCGACGAGATCGAGCGCTGGGTGGCGGATGGCCGGATCGAGCGCGCCGATTTCGCCTGGTCGCGCGACCAGGCCGAACGCATCCACGTGCAGCAGCGAATGCACGAAGCGGCCGATGAACTGCAGCGCTGGGTCGACGCCGGTGCGGCGGTTTATGTCTGCGGCAGCCTCGATGGCCTGGCGCCCGGCGTCGATGCGGTGTTGCGCGACGTGCTGGGCGATGCGCGGGTCGAGCAGTTGCGCGGGCAGGGGCGTTACCGGCGCGACGTCTACTGAGCCGGCCAACTGCTTCCGGATGCTCGCCGGCATGACCTATGGCCTATGCCCGCCGTGACCGCTTGAGTGCACTCTGCGGGGATTGCTCAGGGGAGTAGCAAGATGCGGCGAATGGTACGCAAGTGGGGATATCTGTGCGCCATGGCCGCGTTCTGGCCTTGGCTGGCGATGGCGCAGCAGGTCGCTCCGGCGGCGGCAGCCTCGGTGCCGGCCAGCGCTGCCAGCGTGGCGCTTCCCGACATTCCCTTCGCGGCCGCCGATGCCGCCGCGGTCACCGTACCCAGCGCCGCGGATGCGTGGGGCGGCGAGCGTACTGGCAACGAGCCGACCCTGTCCGATCGCGTGGCGAGCTATCGCATCGACGCCGAACTGGACGCGGCGAAACACGCGGTGAGCGGCAAGCAGCACATGACCTGGCGCAACCGCAGCGATCGCCCGGTAGGCAAGGTCTACTTCCATCTGTACCTCAATGCGTTCCAGAACGAGGGCAGCACCTGGTTCACCGAACGCAAGGTGCTGACCGCGCACGGTCGTTCGCGCGGCGCGGCGGCCTTGAAGAAAGGCGAGTGGGGCTGGATCGACCTCAAGCAGGTGAAGCAGGGCGATGCCGCATTGAAGTGGCAGTTCGTGCAGCCCGACGGTGGTCCGGCCACCGACCAGACCGTGGTGCGCATCGACCTGGCCGAGCCGGTGCCGGCCGGCGGCACGCTGACCCTGGATATCGACTTCCTCAGCCAGTTGCCGCGGGTGGTCGAGCGTACCGGCTGGTTCGGCGACTTCAACCTGGTGGCGCAGTGGTTCCCGAAGATCGGCGTGCTGGAACTGCCCGGCGAGCGCGGCGCCACCGCACCGCGCTGGAACGTGCACGAGTTCCATTTCAACAGCGAGTTCTACGCCGACTTCGGCCTGTACGACGTGCGCCTCACCGTGCCCAGCGACTACACCGTCGGTGCGGTCGGCAAGCTGCAGGGCCAGCCGCAGGTCGCGAACGGCAAGAGCACCTGGCACTTCGTGCAGGGCGACGTGCACGATTTCGCCTGGGTCGCGGCCAAGGGCTACAAGACGCTGGACGGCAGCTGGCAGGGGCCGGGCAGCCCGAAGGTCGACGTGCGGGTGATCTATCCCGACGAATACGTGGCCAGCGCGAAGCCGGCCCTGCAGGCCACGATCGACTCGCTGACCTTCTTTTCAAAGTCGCTGGGCGCTTACCCGTACGGGACGGTGACGGTGGTGGTGCCGCCGTACAACGCGTCGGAGGCGGGCGGCATGGAGTACCCGACGTTCTTCACCGCCGAGGGTTATGCCAAGGTCGAGCCGGGCACGCTCACGCAGTACATGCTCGATTTCGTCACCATCCATGAATTCGGCCATGGCTATTTCTACGGGCTGCTGGCCTCGAACGAGTTCGAGGAACCGATGCTCGACGAGGGCATGAACGAATACTGGGACGGCCGCATGACGCGCGACAGCGGTGAGAAGATCGTGCTGGCGTCGGGCTGGATGAAGCGCCTCGGCATCACGCCGGCGATGACCGGCTTCGAAGCGGAGCGGCTCCGCGCCGGCCTGCATCAGCCGCCCGACCCGCTGGGCGCGAATGCGTGGGACCGCTTGTCCAGCAGCAGCTACGGCACGGTGTATTCGCGCACTGCCACCGCCATGCACGACCTGGAGGAGCGCCTGGGCAAGCCGGTGCTGGAGCGTGCGATGCACGAGTACTACCGGCGCTGGCGTTTCCGCCATCCGTCGTCGGCCGACCTGCGCGCCACCCTGGCCGAGGCCTCCGGCAACCCGCAGGTGGTCAACGAAATCTTCGATCAGTACGTCTACGGCACCGCGCAGATCGACGATCGCGTTGCCAGCATCGACACCACCGAAGTGCTGCCGCAGGCCGGCAGCATGCTGAAGGACGGCAGGCGCAGCGAGCTTGACAGCGACGCTCTCGACAAGCAGGTCGACAAACGGCGCGGGGACTGGGACAAGGCCCACCCGAAGGCGAAGCCGGGCAGCGGGCCGTTCCCGTGGCACAGCACCGTCACCGTGCGCCGCGACGGTGTGCCGGTGCCGCAGCTGCTGCGGGTGAAGTTCGCCGACGGCAGCAGCGAGGACGTGCACTGGAACGACGGCCGCCGCTGGGCCCGCTTCGACTTCACCAAGCCGTCCAAGGCGGTCTCGGCCACGCTCGATCCCGAGCAGAAGATCTACCTGGATGCGAACAAGCTCAACGACAGCCGGACGATCAAGGCCGACGGCAGTGCCTCGCGCCGCTGGAGCGCGGATGCCGCGTCCTTGTTGCAGGTCTTCTATGCCCTGGTGGGGTCGCTGTGATGATGAACAAACGTGCTTCGCGTCGGGTGGACCTTGGCGCCGTGATGCGTGCGCCGCTGGCTGCCATGCAGTGGCGCCTGCTGTTGCTGTGGACCCTGTTGCTGCTGCTGCCGACCGCGGTGGTCAGCCTGCCGTTGTGGCGCAGCCTGAGCGGGCTGCTCGACCATTCGGTGCATGCGCAGGCATGGGCTGCGCAGTTCAGCCCGCTGATGTTCGGCGACACCATCTCGGCGCTGCGCGACGATACCGGCTGGATCAGTGGCGCGGCGATCCTCGGCCTGCTGCTGACCCTGCTGCTGTCGCCGTTCCTCAACGGCATGCTGGTCGGCAGCGGGCGTGCCAGCCGCGTGCTGGGCTTCTGCCACCTGCTCCAGTGCGGCATTGTCGAATACGGCCGCATGTTCCGCCTGATGCTGTGGTCGATCGTGCCGTACGCGGCGATGGCGGCGCTGATCGGCGTGGCCTTCGACGCGGTGGACCGCATCGACGCCAGGGCCGTGCTGGAGTCGCAGGCGGACCGCACGTCGCACCTGGCGATCGGGCTGGCCGTGCTGCTGTTCGTGCTGGCGCAGGCCATCGTGGAGTCGGGGCGTGCCGCGTTCATCGCCGACGGCAACCTGCGTTCGGCCACCCGTGCGTTCGGTCGCGGCTTCATGCAGTTGCTGCGGCGGCCGTTCAGTACGCTGCTGTGCTATTTGCTGATCAGCGCGATCGGTTACGCGGTGGCGCTGGCGCTCGGCGTGGGCCGCGTGCAGACCCCGGCGCTCGGCGTGACCGGCCTGGTGCTGGCGATACTGCTGGCGCAACTGGTGGTGCTGGTGCTGGGCTGGGTGCGCGTGGCCCGTGTATTCGCACTGGCCGAAGTGGCGCGCTCGCTGTCGTCGTCGCGACGCGGCAGCGGTTTGCCGCAGGCGTTGTAAGCCGTTCTTCACCGCCTTGCCGGCAGCTGCCGGCGGGGCGATGGAATCAGCCGTAGGCGCGGCGGTGTTCGCGGTGCGGCGGGTAGTAGGCGAACACGTGGCTGTGGCTGCCGTAGAAGTCCATGTCCTCGATGTGCTCGCCGCCGAGTCGCTCGGCGACCCGGTCGGAGGCCTCGTTGCCGATCCGCACCAGGCTGATCACGCGCTGGGCGCGCAGCTGGTTCCAGGCGAAGTCGAGCACGGCATTGCCCGCTTCGGTGGCAAAGCCGTGGTGGCGATGCTCGGGCTTCAGCATCCAGCCCATTTCCAGGTCCGGCCAGCCGTCGGGGTACATCAGGCCGGCGCGGCCGATGAACTCGCCGCTGTCCTTCAGCTCCAGTGCCCACATGCCGAAGCCGCGCAACTGCCAGTGGCCCAGCAGCATCGCCAGCGAACGCCAGGCGTTGGTGCGGTCCAGCGGTTCGCCGTCGCCGATCCAGCGCGTGCTGTCCGGGTCGGCCAGCATCGCGGCGTAGTCGTCGAAATGCCGTTCGGTCAGTGCGGTGAGGCGCAGACGCGCCGTTTCAATGGTTGGAATATCGAACATCACGATCAACGGTGGGCGGCAGCCAGCAGTTCAGCCAGTGCACGGGTGCTGCTGGCAAGGCTCTCTTGCCAGGACAACCCGGTGATTGTCTCACCTGTGACCGAATCGACAAAATCCTCGGCCTGGCCGGGTGGCAGCAGGTGCCGGTAATCCACGGTGATCTCGCTGCCGGCGGGCAGTTCGGCCAGGGCAAACACGAAACCCAGGTGCCACAGCCCGTTCGGCGTGAAGCTGTGGTTGATGTAGCACTCGTCCGGCCAGTCCGGTGACAGCGTATAGCGATCCTCGAACCAGCGCGCGCTGGCGTGGAACTGCGCGCTGAGCTCCGGCGAGTCCATGATGTCGGCGTGACGGAACGTCTGCTCGATGCCGTCCGGCGCGGTGATGATGCGCCCCGCCGCAACGGTTTCGTCGAGGAACAGGCCGTTGCCGGCGCCACGGATGGCGGAGGCGGCGATGTGGTAACGCGGCAGGATCATGGCGGTGCGGCGGGCGGGATGGGCGCGCGAGTGTAACGCAAGCGGCGCGGCCCGCCGGGCCGCGCCGCCTGGCTTCCGTTCGCGGGGCTACTCCCCGGTCGGTGTCTTCTTGCTGTGCGTGGCCTTGGTCGGCGCACCCGCCTTGGCGACGGCACCGTCGGCGGCGTCGCCGAGCAGGATCGCGCTGCGATTGCGTTCGATCGTGGCCTTGCCGATGCCCTTGACGTGGTTGAGGTCGTCGGCCTTCTTGAACGGGCCGTGGGCTTCGCGCCAGGCCACGATGGCCTCGGCCTTGGACTGGCCGATGCCGTCCAGCGACTTGGCGATGGCGGCCGCGTCCGCCTGATTGATGTTGACCGGTGTGGCGGCGAGCAGCAGCCCCGGTACGGCGAGGGCGAGTGCAAGGGCGATAGCGACGAGTTTGTTGAACATGGCCTTTCTCCTTGGGCGTGGTGACGGCATCCGGGTGCCGCCAGCGCACTATGGCGCCGTGGCGCAGGACCGCACAGTCGGAGGCGCCGCAAGGTCGGCGTGCGCGATGGTCGCTTTTGTCTGTGGGCGGCTTCCGATCGCGTGTCGGTGTGGCCGAAGTGCGGCTGTTACAATGCCGGTCTTGTCCGCCTGATGGAGCTTGACCATGGATACTGCCCGCCTTTCGCGCTTTGTCAGCGGCTTGTGGGACGACGAGATCGTGCCGCAGCTGGTCGAATACATCCGTATTCCCAACAAGTCGCCGATGTTCGACAAGGATTGGGTGGCGCACGGCTACATGGACGCCGCGGTGAAGCTGATGGAAACCTGGGCGCGCTCCAAGCTGAGCCAGCTGCCCGGTGCCACGCTGGAAGTGGTGCGGCTGGAAGGGCGCACACCGCTCATCTATATCGAGGTGCCGGGCCAGGGCGACGACACCGTGATGCTGTACGGCCATCTGGACAAGCAGCCGGAGATGACCGGCTGGAACGAAGGCCTCGGCCCGTGGACGCCGGTGATCAAGGGCGACAAGCTGTACGGCCGCGGCGGCGCCGACGACGGTTATGCGATCTTCGGCTCGCTGGCGGCATTGCTGGCGCTGCACGAGCAGGGTATCCCGCACGCACGCTGCGTGGTGATGATCGAGGCCTGCGAGGAATCGGGCAGCTACGACCTGCCGTTCTATGTCGACCATCTGGCCGCGCGCATCGGCAGCCCGTCGCTGGTGGTGTGCCTGGATTCGGGCTGCGGCAACTACGACCAGCTGTGGCTGACCACCTCGCTGCGCGGCATGACCGGCGGCAACCTCACCGTGCAGGTGCTGGAAGAGGGCGTGCATTCGGGCGATGCGTCCGGCGTGGTGCCGTCCAGTTTCCGCATCCTGCGCGAGCTGCTGACGCGGCTGGAGGATCCGGCGACCGGCCAGATCAAGCCGAAGGAACTGTACGTCGAGATCCCGGCGCAGCGGGTCGAGCAGGCGAAGCTCTCGGCCGAAGTGCTCGGTGCGGATATCTACGACAAGTTCCCCTGGGTCGATGGCATGCAGCCGGTCACCCACGACTTGGCCGAACTGGTGCTCAACCGCACCTGGCGCCCGCAGCTGGCGGTCACCGGCATCGGCGGCATCCCGCCGCTGGAGAGCGCCGGCAACGTGCTGCGGCCGCAGACCTCGGTGAAGCTGAGCCTGCGCGTGCCACCCACGTTGAACGGCGCCAAGGCCGGCGAGTTCGTCAAGCAATTGCTGGAAAAGGATCCGCCGTACGGCGCCAAGGTCAGCTTCACCCTGGAGAAGGACGGCTCGGGCTGGAACGCACCGGCACTGTCGCCGTGGCTGGAACAGGCGGTCGGCGACGCTTCGCAGAATTATTTCGGCGCCCCGGCCACCTACATGGGCGAAGGCGGCAGCATCCCGTTCATGGGCATGCTGGGCGAGAAATTCCCGAAGGCGCAGTTCCTGATCACCGGCGTGTTGGGCCCGCACTCCAACGCGCACGGCCCGAACGAGTTCCTGCACATCCCCACCGGCAAGAAGGTCAGCATGGTGGTGGCCGAGGTGGTGGCGCGCCATCACCAGCAGGGCAGCAAGGCCTGAGCGCGATCGTCGGGCCATGAGCATGGACACCGGCTGGCTGGCCGACAACTGGGCGCAGATCCGCCGCCGCGTCGACGCGGCGTGCCGCGAGGCGGGCCGCGACCCGGCTGGGGTGACCATCCTGCCGGTCAGCAAGACGTTTGGTCCGGACCTGATCCGGGCCGGGGTGGCGCTGGGCATGCGCCGCTTCGGCGAGAACAAGGTGCAGGAGATCCGCGACAAGTCCGCGCCGCTGGCGGACTGCGGCATCGACTGGGTGATGATCGGCCATCTGCAGACCAACAAGGCCAGGGACGTGGCGCGGCTGGCCAGCGAGGTGCAGTCGCTGGACCGGCTGGAGCTGGCCGAAGCGCTGGATCGCCGGCTGCAGCACGAGGGTCGTTCGCTTGACGTACTGGTGCAGGTGAAAACCTCGTCCGAACCCAGCAAATACGGTCTCCCGCCTGAACAGCTGCCGGGTTTCCTGAACGTCCTGCGCGGCTACGACACCTTGCGCGTACGTGGCCTGATGACCCTGGCGATCCACTCCAGCGAGCCGGCCGAAGTACGGGGCTGCTTCCGCCTGCTGCGTGAGCTGAGCGATCGGGCCGTGGCACAAGGTCATGATCTGACGAGAGTTTCCATGGGCATGAGCGGCGATTTCCCGCTCGCCATTGCGGAGGGAGCGACCGAGGTGCGGATCGGCACGGCGATCTTCGGCAGCCGGCCCCATCCGGATTCGTATTACTGGCCGGAGTCGCCGGGTGAGGCATAAGTTTAGTTGAATCAACAGTTTGGATGGAGTGTGCGCCGCGTCGCCATTTTTTGAAACGCCAGAGTTCAGTTAACCCCAATCCAACATCCAGGCGGCCTCTTCTTGTTAACTTCACCGAGTCGTCACGTCATTGGCTTCTGCCGACGGTCGATCCTGTGAACAACAAGGGTTTTTTCCCAGCATGCCCATCAAGCAACTGACTGTCGCCGCCGCGTTCGTTTTCGTGCTGCTGGTGTCCGGCCCGCTTCAAGCCAGGAACAACCCCGCCGTCATCGACAGCACGGTTGTCGCCCGCCTCGGTTCGCCCTTGTTGAGCCAGCTGCCGGCATTCAACCCGGCGCCATTGCTGGCGCAGTCCGTGGTTCCCGACGCTGCCTCGGTGCTCGCCAGCAACCGTGCCGCGACGGAACAGGCTGCCGACACCGCCGCGACGGACGAGCAGGACGCGGCTGCTGTCGGCGCGGACATCACCGACCTGCGCAAGTCGCTGATCGCGATGGCGATGAAGCTGCGCGATACCCACTACGTGCGTGGCGGGCGCGATCCCTCCACCGGTTTCGATTGCAGCGGTTTCGTCCGCTACGTATTTGCCCATGCGGTCGGCATGCAGCTGCCGCGCAACTCTGCTTCGCAGTTCCTGGCGGGCCTCAAGGTCAATCGGGCCGACATGCAACCGGGCGACCTGGTGTTCTTCCGTACCCATGGCAAGCGGCGCATCTCGCACGTGGGCATCTATATCTCGAACGGCCGCTTCATCCACTCGCCGTCCGCCGGCAAGTCGGTGGAGATATCCAGCCTGAGCGAGGGTTACTGGGCCAAGCGTTTCGCCGGCGCCAAGCGTCCGGAGGCGATGGCGCAGGTGGCCGGCAAGGGCTGAGCTGCCGTCGCCAGCTTCTTCGCGAAGCCGCCGCAAGGCGGCTTTTTGCTTGCCGCCGCGGATGAACGATTGCCGCCGGGTACGGTCAGCTGCGGGACGCCGCCGTTATGCTGTCCCTGACTCCACGGAAACTGCCTGATGCCTCTTGACTTGCCGCCTGTCACACGCAACCTGCTGATTGCCAACGTGGCGGTGTTCCTGCTGCAACAGGTGATGGGCCAGCTTCTGATGGTGTATTTCGCGCTGTGGCCGCTCGGCTCCGGCCTGTTCGGGGTGTGGCAGATCGTCACCAGCGCGTTCATGCATGGCGGCATCACCCACATCATGTTCAACATGCTCGCGCTGTACATGTTCGGCGGCACCATCGAGCGCACCTTCGGCGCGCGCGAGTTCACTGTCTACTACTTCGTCTGCGCGATCGTCGCCTCGCTGCTGCAACTGGCGGTGCTGTGGTTCTTCCCGCCGCCGCAGTACGGCCCCACGCTTGGCGCGTCCGGCGCGATCTTCGGCCTGCTGCTGGCGTTCGGCATGCTGTACCCGCACGAGAAGGTGATGCTGATCTTCCTGCCGATCCCGATGCCGGCGTGGCTGTTCGTGATCCTGTATGCCGCCGCCGAACTGACCATGGGCGTGACCGGGATCGAGCCGGGCGTGGCCCACTTCGCCCATCTCGGCGGCATGCTTGGCGGCCTCGTGCTGATCCAGTACTGGCGCGGGCGGCTACCGTGGAAACCGAAGCGCCGCCTGCTACGCTGAGCGCCTTCACGCCGCGAACGCACCCATGACCGAGTCCCTCCAGCGCCAGCTCACCCCGCGCCACATCACCTTCATGGCACTGGGCATGTGCATCGGTGCTGGCCTGTTCCTCGGCTCGGCCAGCACGATCCGGCTGGCCGGGCCGTCGCTGCTGTTCGCCTACCTGTTCGGCGGCGCGATGATCTTCATCATCATGCGCGCGCTGGGCGAGATGGCCGCGCATGAGCCGATCGCCGGCTCGTTCAGCACTTACGCGCACAAGTACCTCGGCCCGTTCGCCGGCTACCTCACCGGCTGGAACTACTGGATCCTGATGATGGGCGTGGGCATCGCCGAGAGCACGGCGGTGGGCATCTACATGAAGGCGTGGTTTCCCGAGCTGCCGCAGTGGATCTGGGCGTTCGCCAGCGTGGCGATGATCGGCGGCCTGAACCTGATGGCGGTGAAGGTCTACGGCGAGCTGGAGTTCTGGTTCGCACTGATCAAGGTGCTGACGGTGGTGCTGATGATCCTCGGCGGCGCCGCGATCATCGGGCTGGGCTGGGGCAACGGCGGCCGGCCGGTGGGGCTGTCGAACCTGTGGTCGCACGGCGGCTGGTTCCCCCACGGCGTCACCGGCATGGTGCTGGCGCTGCCGGTGCTGGTGTTCTCGTTCGGCGGCATCGAGACGATCGGCATGGCGGCGGCCGAGGCCGCGCATCCCGAGCGCACCATCCCGCGCGCGGTGAATTCGGTGATCTGGCGCATCCTGATCTTCTACGTGGGCTCGTTGTTCGTGATCATGGCGATCTACCCATGGAACGAGTTGGATACGCAGGGCAGCCCGTTCGTCACCACCTTCGCCAGGCTGGGCATTCCGCAGGCGGCCGGCCTGATCAACTTCGTGGTGATCACCGCGGCGCTGTCCAGCTTCAACTCCACCATGTTCAGCGGCAGCCGCATGCTGCACAGCCTGGCGACGAAGGGGCAGGCGCCGGTGGCGATGGGTCGGCTGAGCGCGCACGGCGTGCCGGTGCGCGGGGTGCTGGTGACTTTGGTATTCCTGTTGTTCGGCGTGCTGATGAACTACCTGGTGCCCGAGCGCATCTTCGGCATGATGATGTCGATCCTCGCGTTCAATGCGGTGTGGACCTGGGGCATGGTGCTGGTGGCGCACTGGCGCTTCCGTCGGCAGCAGCCGGTGCCGCTGGCCTTCCGCTTGCGCTGGTTTCCGCTGAGCAGCGTGCTCTGCCTGGCGTTTCTCGCGTTCGTGGTGGTGATGCTCGGCTACAGCGCGGACACCCGCGTGGCGCTGTACGTGGGCGTGATCTGGCTGGTGCTGCTGACGGTGGGCTACCGCGTGTGCGGCATCGAGCAGCGCATGCGCGCGGTACCGGCTTCGGTTTGAGACGGCCCTCCCCCGCACGCGGGGGAGGGTGAGCCTCAGCGCAGCGCCAGGAAATCCGCGCTGACCACGAAGCGCACCGCATCCAGCCGCAGGCGTGATTGCGGCAGTGCGACCAGCAGCTCGGAGCGTTCGGCGACGATGGCCGCGATTTCCGCCTCGCTGACCGACGGGTTCACCGCGTGCAGTGCCCGCAGGCGCGACAGTTCCGCATCCAGCGCCTCGGTGGCCAGGGCCACGGCCTCGTCGATGCGGGCCTTGCCGCGCGTGCCGGCCAGCGCCTCGGCGCGCTCCAGCATCGGCGGCACCAGCTTGCCGAGGAATTTGCGGTAGCGCGCCACTTCGATGTTGCGGTCGCTGGCCTTGCGCAGCGCGATCTCGCTGGGCGCGAAATCGGCACGTTCGGCCAGCCGGGTGTCGACGGTGACCACGATCGGCAGGATTGGCAGGAAGCGCTCGGCGTCGAGCCGGCGGTCGGCCACGCATTCCAGCACGAACACCGCCTGCAGCAGTGCGCTGCGCGGCGCCAGCACGTCGTCGACCATGAAGGCGGCGTTGCCCTGCTCGCCGGACAACGCCAGATCCATCGCACCGGCGACCAGCGGATGGTCGAGCCGCAGCAGCGGCAATTCCTCGCGCGACAGCGCCACCTCGCGCGCGAACGTCACCGACTGCGGGCCGTCGGCAAAGCCGGGCAGGGCGTCGGTGGACAGGTATTGCGGGTCGAGCAGCAGCACCTGGCCGCCGAGTTCCTCGGCGTGGATGCCGAAGGCCTCCAGCAGGCGTTGCACGAAGGCGTCGCGGCCGGGGTCGTGGTCTTCGCGGGCGAAGGCCTGCTGCAGCTCGTCGGCGTGCAGGTCGCGGCTGGCAGCCAGTTCCAGCAGGTGGTCGCGGCCGCCGCGGATCAGCTGGGCCATCTGCTCGTGGCTGGCGCGGGTCTCGGCCAGCAGCGCGTCCAGTTCCTGGTCGCGGTTGTCGTCGCCGCGCGCATGTTCGTCGGCCAGCCGGGTCAGCGGCTCGCCGTAGCGGCGCAGCAGTTCGCGGCCGTCGGCCGGGCTCAGGCGGAAGGCATCGACGCCCTCGTCGTACCAGCGCGCCAGCACGTGCTGGGCGCTGTCGGCCACGGCGAGGATATGGATGGCGATGTCGTGCTTCTGGCCGATCCGATCGAGCCGGCCGATGCGCTGTTCGAGCAGGTCCGGATCCAGCGGCAAGTCCCACAGGATCAGCCGGTGCGCGAACTGGAAGTTGCGGCCTTCCGAGCCGATCTCCGAACACAGCAGCAGGCGCGCGCCTTCAGGCTGGGCGAAATACGCGGCGTTGCGGTCGCGCTGCACGATGCTGAGGCCTTCGTGGAAACGCGCCACGCCGACGCCGCTGCGGGTGCGCAGCGCTTCCTCCAGCGCCAGCACCTTGGCCTGGCTGCGGCAGATCAGCAGGAACTTGTCCTGCGGGTGCCGATCGAGCAGGGCGATCAGGGTGTCGATGCGCGGGTCGGCGGCGTAGTCGACCTCGATCAGCGGCGACGGCTGCTGGATGTCGGCGTGGAATTCGGCCAGCAGCGCCTGGCGCGTGCTTTCGTCGAGCCGGTCGGAGTCCAGCAGATGCCACTCGGGCAGGCGCTTCGGAAAGCCGCCCACACCGGCGCGGTTGTTGCGGAACATCGCGCGGCCGGTGCCGTGGCGGTCGATCAGCGCAGCCAGCAGTTCGCGCGCGTTCTCCGCCCTGGTCGGGTCGGCCAGCCGCGCGCTGAGCACGGCGTCGCCGTGGAACGCTTCGGCCAGGGCGGCGCGCTGGGTGTCGTCGAGCGGCTTGCCGTCGAGCAGGCGGTCGGCGATCTTCGACAGCGCCAGGTAGGTGTCCGCTTCGGCCAGATAGCCGTCCAGGTCGTGGTAGCGCTGCGGATCGAGCAGGCGCAGACGGGCGAAGTGGCCGCTGCGGCCGAGCTGTTCCGGGGTGGCGGTGAGCAGGATCACGCCGGGGATCGCCGCGGCCAGCTTCTCCACCATCGTGTAGCGCGGGCTGGCCGCTTCGGGCGACCACGCCAGGTGATGCGCTTCGTCCACCACCAGCAGGTCCCACGGCGCTTCCAGCAACTGCTGGGCGTGCTTGGGCGAGTTCTCCAGGAAGCCGAAGTCGGCGATCACCAGTTGCTCGTCCTCGAACGGATTGCCGGCATCGCCGGATTGTTCCAGCGCCTCGCAGCGCTCCTCGTCGTAGATCGCGAAGCTGAGGTTGAAGCGGCGCAGCATCTCCACGAACCACTGGTACACCAGGGTGTCGGGCAACAGCAGCAGCACGCGCGAAGCGCGCCCGGTGGCGAGCTGGCGCGCGATGACCATGCCCGCCTCGATGGTCTTGCCCAGGCCTACCTCGTCGGCCAGCAGCACTCGCGGCGGTCGGCGCGCGGAGGCGATGCCGGCCACGCGCAGCTGGTGCGG